>JBBTHR010000049.1:0-21945 GCA_038060295.1 Candidatus Eiseniibacteriota bacterium | reverse complement strand
GGGAACAGAGGTCAACTTAGGACACCGGGTGTCTCACGAAACCGGGGGCAGAGCAAGCCGCTGCAGCCGGCGAGCGGCGTGCCTTGCGATCGTCATGGCGGTAATCTGTTGAACGCCGCTCGCGGCTGAGCGGCATGACGTTAGGCTGGGGGAAGCGGGGCCGAGATACATCAAGGCGAGGGTCGATGAAGATTCGGGATGTTGTGAAGCTACTTGAGCGCGACGGGTGGTACCTGTCACGCCAGCGCGGGAGCCACCGCCAGTACAAGCATCCGAGGAAGCCGGGCCTGGTCACGATCGCCGGAAAGCCGAATGACGACTTGGCTCCGGGAACGCTCAATAGTGTTTTCAAACAAGCGGGGATGAAACCATGAGATTTCTCATTGTTGTGGAAAAGGCCAAATCCGGCTACTCAGCCTATTCGCCCGACCTTTCAGGTTGCGTGGCGACGGGATCGACGCGTCCTGCGGCGGTCGCGCGCATGCGTGCTGCGATTCGCTTTCATCTCGAGGGCATGCGTGCCGAGGGGCACCGGGTTCCGCCTCCGAAGTCGTTTTCGACCTACATCGAGATCCCGGCCTAAAAACCGCGTGAACCCGTCGGTCCTGGCCGTCACGACCCGTGCCTGCGCACGGCCCGCGCCGGCCCGCCCCGCGGGTTACGCAGAGCGTTAGCCACCAGCTGAATGCGCACACTTCGCGACGCTCGCCCAACGGATGCTCCAGTGCTATGCGAGGCCGAGCGTCAAATCGTCGGCGCCTACGACGGGTTGCTTGTCCCGGAACCCGACGAACTGGCGGAAGAAGCCTACCGCGACAAGATCGCGCTCCTCTCCGACGGCAGGGGCAAGTAGCTGGTGGCCGAAGTTTCTGATCAGGTCGTCGCCTATGCCAGCCTATGGCCTATGGGCCTGCGCAATGTCTCGCACGTACTGCGCCTGGACATGTGTGTCCAAGTTGGCCACTGGCGCCAGGGTCACGGCCGCGCCATGTTGGCAGAGAGGGGAAGCGCTACTTGACTGGGCGCGCGCCAATCCGGCAGTCCACAAAATAGAGCTTCTTGTGAGAGCTGAAAATCTACCAGCAGTGGCCCTGTACCGTGCCTTTGGTTTCGTCGAAGAGGGGCGCTTGCGTGATCGCGTGCGATTGAGCGACGGCAGGTATGTCGACGACGTCAGCATGGCGATGGTTTTCGGGAGACGTGGCGGCTGACCCTTCGCTCCAGCTAGCCGAGCGACAACGAGGCGTGACGCGCCGCCCCCAGAGCGCGGTACGGTCGTCCAGGACCACCCAGACGGGGATCTCCGAAAGGAGCGCCCGACGCGGCTCCTTGTCGCGGAATCCATTCTCGAATGCGGCCGACCGCAGCGCCGGGAGAATGCGGGGGGCAATCCCGCCGCCGAGGTAGATCCCCCCGCGGGCGACGCAGCGAAGCGCCAGATTGCCCGCCTCCGAGCCATAGATTGCCCGCGAACGTGTCGAGGGCATCGGCGCAGGCCCCGCAGGCCCGCTCCAGCCCCTTCTTCGAGACCAACCGCAATGGTCCGGGAGGGGACCACCGATGAGGCATGTAAGCACGCGGAGGGTGGCGTAGAGTGGCGTGCGCGCCGGGACCGATCCTCCACATGAACGCCTATGCGATCCATCCCTACCGAGGGTGATATGACGGAGCCGCGCCCGCGGGACGGGGACGTCCTACCCGAGCACGCGGCGCCGGCCCTCGACGTCGTGTCGCGCGCGGGGAGCGATTCGCTTCGCGGGCTGACCGATGGGGAGGCGGCGCGCCGACTCGCCCGCCACGGCCCGAACCTCCTCGAGGAGCCGACACCGGTGTCGCGCTGGGCGCGCCTCGCGCTTCAGTTCCGCGATGTCGTCGTCTGGATCCTCCTGGTGGCGGCTGGCATTTCCATCGCTCTCGGCGATCTGGTCGATGCCTTCGTGATCCTCGCGATCGTTGTCCTGAACGCGCTCCTGGGATTCGCGCACGAGGAACGGGCGGCGCGGGCGCTCCAAGCCCTGCGCTCCTACCTTGTGCCTCAGGCCCGCGCGGTCCGCGACGGAGAGGCCCGCATCGTTCCGGCCGGCGACCTCGTGCCGGGCGATCTCATCGACGTGCAGTCGGGCGACCGAATTCCCGCGGACGCGCGCCTACTCGAGGCGATCTCCCTCCGCTGCCAGGAAGCGGCTCTCACGGGCGAGTCACCCCCCGTTCCGAAGGCCGCGGATGCCGTGGTCGAACCGGACGCCGCGCTGGGGGACCGGCGCACGATGATCTACGCGGGCACCGTCGTGGCCGCAGGCCGCGGACGCGCCGTCGTCACCGGAACCGGCATGCGCACGGAGTTCGGGAAGATCGCCGGCCTCCTGGAGCGCACGGTTCACCCTCCGACGCCGCTCCAGCGGCGCCTCACGGAACTCGGGCGGATCCTGGTCGTCGTCTGCGCGGCGGTCGTGGGCGTCGTGACGGTCCTCCTCGCGCTTCGGGGGGCCGACCGCTGGGAAGTGCTCGTTCTCTCCCTCAGCCTCGCGGTGGCTGCCGTCCCAGAAGGGCTCACGGCGGTCGTCACGGTCACGTTGGCGCTCGGATTGCGACGGATGGCGGAGCGGAACGTTCTCGTGCGCCGCCTTCCGAGCGTGGAAACGCTCGGATCGGTTTCCGTCATCTGCACCGACAAGACCGGGACCCTCACGCGGAACGAGATGACGGTCCGCGTCTACGACGTGGCGGGCACGCGGTACGACGTGACGGGTGTTGGCTATCAGCCGCACGGGGAGTTCCGGCGGCGCGGAGTCGAGGGTGGCACCGACTCCGCCGATCCCCAGCGGACGCCCGATCTCCTCACGGCGGTCGCCGTCGGCGTCCGATGCAACGGCGCCACACTCGTTCCGAGCGGCGAGACCGGCGAGGCATGGTCGGTTCTGGGGGATCCTGTCGAGGGAGCCCTGCTCGTGGCGGGGCGGAAAGCGGGTCTCGAGGATGGTTCCGGTTCCCCACGTATCGTCTTCGAAATTCCGTTCGAAGCCGAGCGGCGGATGATGTCGATCGCGAGGCGGGACGAGGCGGGACGGACTACCCTCTACACGAAGGGGGCCCCCGAGACGATCCTGGGACGGTGTGTGGCCGAGCGGCGCGGGCATACGACGGTCGCGCTCGACGCGGGACGCCGCCGCGAGATCCTCGCCGCCACCGAGAGCCTCGGGGCCGACGCACTTTATGTCCTGGGGCTCGCCTACCGGGAGGAGCGGGACGCGGCCCTGCTGCGGGAGGAGACCGATCTCGTTTTCGCGGGACTCGTCGGCATGCTCGATCCTCCGCGCGAGGAGGCGAGGAAGGCGGTCGCCATCTGCCGCGAAGCCGGGATCAGGCCGGTCATGGTGACGGGGGATCATCCGCGGACCGCCGCCGCCATCGCCGCCCTCCTTGGGTTCGAGGAGAGCGGCGTGCCGATCACGGGGCACGATGTGGAGGTCCTGGGGGACGAGGAACTGGCGCGGCGATCCGAGACGACATCGGTCTTCGCGCGCGTGACCGCGGAGCACAAGCTGCGAATCGTCCGCGCCCTCAAGGCCCGCGGCGAAATCGTCGCCATGACGGGGGACGGCGTGAACGACGCGCCCGCGCTGCAGGAAGCAGACATCGGCATCGCGATGGGAGTTACCGGGACCGACGTGACGCGCTCGGTCGCGGACATGGTGCTCCTCGACGACAACTTTGCCTCGATCGTTTCCGCCGTCGCCGAGGGGCGGTCCATTTTCGACAACGTTCAGAAGTCGATCCACTACCTCCTCTCCACCAACGCTGGCGAAGTGCTGCTGATGCTCGCGTCCGCGGTCGTGGGATGGCACCCACCCCTCTTGGCGACCCAAATCCTCTGGCTCAATCTTGTCACGGACGGGTTCCCGGCGTTGGCGCTCGGCGTCGATCCCGTGCGGGGCACCGTCATGAAGCGAGGTCCGCGGGAGCGCCGCGCGCCTTTCATCTCGGGGGCCCAGGCGGTTCGCCTGGTGGCGACGGGAGCGCTGGTCGCGACCGTTGCGGCCCTGGGATTCCATCTCACCCTGGCGGGAGACGAGGCGCGTCTCGCCGAAGCACGGACGGTCGCATTCAGCATTTGCGCGTTCGCCCAGGTTTCCCTCTCCTTCGTGTTTCGGAGCGGACAGCGGACGCTGCCTGAACTCGGCCTCTTTTCCAACCGCGCGCTGATCGGGTCCGTCGCGGCCGCCTTCGTCCTTCAGGCCATCGCGGTGGGTGTCCCGGCGTTCCGGGAGGTCTTTCACGTCGCGCCGCTCGATACCGGAACGTGGCTCCTGGTCGCGCTACTGGCCTTCGCACCGGCGACCCTGATCGAGACGGTCAAACTCCTTCGACGGGGGAGGATTCGCAACGAAGAGAACGCCGATTGAGTCGTCGGGGAACTACGGAAGCGCGAAGGAGGCGTGACGCGCCGCCCCCCAGAGCGCCGTACGGTCGTCCAGGAGGACCCAGACCGGAATCTCCGAGAGGAGCGCCCGGTGCGGTTCCTTGTCGCGAAAGGCCCTCTCGAACGCGGCCGAACGAAGCGCGGGGAGGATGCGTGGCGCGATCCCGCCGCCCAGGTAGACTCCGCCGCGGGCCACGCAGCGGAGGGCCAGGTTTCCGGCCTCGGAGCCGTAGATTCCGGCGAAGAGATCGAGCGCGTCGGTGCAGGCGGGGCAGCTTCGCTCCAGCCCATTCCTCGAGATCGTCCCGGGGAGCGTCTCGGTGCCCCCGGCCTCGCGCTCGTGCGCCCTCCATGCCGCCTCCGCGCCCGCCTGCACGTGGATCACCCCCGCCACGTTCACGAGCCCCGGGCCCGAGAGAACGCGCTCCAGGCTGACCCGCCCGTGCCGCGCGCGAAGGGCCTGCCAGATCTTCAGCTCCAGGTCGCTCCGGGGCGCGTAGTCGGCGTGCCCCCCTTCGGAGGCGATCGGAACGAATTCGCCGTCGATCCGCGCCAGGATCGTCTCGCCGAGTCCCGTCCCGGCGGCCAGGATGGCGGCATTGGCGTCGGAGGCTGCCGTCCCCGAGAGGAGCGGCGCCAGCTGTTCGGGGCGAAGCGCGGCGACGCCGTAGCCGGTCGCGACGAGATCGTTCACCAGGCCGACGCGGGAAAGTCCCAGGTGGCGCGCCAGGGAGGCCGCATCCACCGACCAGGGCACGTTGGACCCCTCGCCGCGCCCGCCGGCGATGGGACCGGCGAAGCCGATGCTTGCGGCGGCGACCGGCCCTGGGATGGAGGCTGCGCGCTCGCCGCGGAAGACGTCGATCATCGCCTCCAGCGAGGGAAAGTCGGCCGAGCGGTAGGTAGCGGTGGCTGCCGCGTCTCCGATCGTGCCGCGTGCGGTCGCGGCGACGAGCGCCAGGTTGGTCTTCGTTCCCCCCACGTCGGCCGCGAGGACGAGCCGGGCGCTCACGGCGTGCTCCCGAGCGCGGCGAGCGCGGCGGCGACCGGCGCGGCGGCGTCGAGCGCCGCGTTCGGCTCGTGACGGTGGATCTCGCCGATCAGGCAGGCCGCAAACTCACGATAGCCGAACGTCCGTTCGAGAAGCCTCGGCTCGGGAGCGACGAACTCCACGCTCGCCGAAGCCGCCCTTCCGCGGTGGGAGACGACGACGTCGAGCGGAGCCGGCTTTCCCGACCGAAGGCGCACGGCGACGAGAAGGGGATCGGTCACGTCGGGCTCCCGTTGGAAGGCGATCGTGACGCTCCGCCCCGGGGCGTCGAACCGGTAGCGCGTGTCGTGGCGGTCGCGAAGTGTCCAGCCGAGCCGCGACGCGATCCATCCGGCCAGGAGCCACGCCCCGGCGGGAGGCGCCGCGCCGCCATAGTGGAGCACGACGTCGCGAAGCCCCGCGATCGCCCGCGACGCGTCGGGTTGGTCGAACACCTCCGCGAGCAGTTCCCTCCAGGGGGCGAGCCGGGTCCAGGCGAGGTCGCGCGAGCGGCTGCTGCCGCGCGCGGCGATCCGCGTCCAGACCGCGGCCATCGACGCCGCATCGTCGCGCGTGGCGCTGTCCTCCAGCACGACGTCGGCGATCGCCTCGAGCGTGCCCCATGACTCGGGCTCGCGGTCTCCGTCGAGCCGGAGGAGGATCACGGGAAGGTCGCCGACCAGGAGCGAGGCGACCGCGCTCGGGAGGAGCGGCTCTGCCGCGGGAGTGGAGACGAGAACAATCTGCTCCGAGCAGACGAGTCCGCCGCCGCCCGGGCGCATGTGGCAGAGCGCCGTGACGCGCGCCAGGAGGGAAGGGGCCGTCGCGGGCGTGGGCGCGGCCGCAACCGCGACCGCGACCGCCGGCCGGCCGGCTGCGCGCTCCAGCCGGAAGAGCCGCGACGGATGGCGACGCGTCAACTCCACCAGCACCGGATCGAGCGGCGCGTGCGTCGCCGCGTCGAGCGGCACGATCACGTTCGCCAGCGCCGCGCGGTAGAGAGCCCCCTTCGAGGACGCCGCCGATTTCCACATGGCGCGCAGTTCCCGCTCGATCGCGGCGGCGTCGAAGGGCCGCTCTCCGTACTGTCCCAGAAGGTGGAGCGCCTTGAGCCCGTCCGCGCCGGGAGCCGGCGCCTGGCTTTTCACAGCCGGTACCACCGGCGGCCGTCGCGGGCGAGCATCCGCTCGGCCTCGGCGGGGCCCCACGTGCCCGCGGCGTACGACCCGATCTCGGGGCCGTCCGTCTGCCACGCCGAGGCGATGGCATCGACGTGCTCCCACGCCAGCTCCACCTCGTCGCGTCGCGCGAAGAGGGTGGAGTCGCCGAGATTGCAGTCGAGGAGAAGCCGCTCGTAGGCCTCAGGCGGATCGGCGCCGAAGGAGGTGAGGTAGTTGAAGTCCATCCGGACCGGATCGATGTGGAGCGACTGCCCGGGGGACTTGGAACCGAAGGAGAGCGAGATGCCCTCGTCGGGCTGGATCCGGAGCCGGAGCACGTTCGCCTCCAGCGACGCGCAGCCGGCGGAACGGAAGAGGGCATACGGCGGATGGCGAAAGACGATTGTGATCTCCGTGGCGCGCTTGGCGAGCCGCTTGCCCGTCCGGAGGTAGAAGGGAACGCCGGCCCATCGCCAGTTGTCCACCTCGAGCTTGGCCGCCAGGAACGTCTCCGTGGTGGAACGCGGATTCACGCCCGGCTCCTCGCGGTAGCCCGGCACCGCGCCGCCCGCCACCGCGCCCGCGGCGTACTGCGCGCGCACGGTCCGCTCGGATACCTGCTCGCGGCGAAGCGGCGCGAGGGCGCGGAGGACCTTCACCTTCTCGTCGCGCACCGCATCGGCCTCGAACCGGGCCGGCGGCTCCATCGCGGTCAGCGTGAGGAGCTGGAGCATGTGATTTTGCAGGATGTCCCGCAGGACGCCCGCGCGCTCGAAGTAGTTGGCCCGTCCCTCGACGCCGATCGCCTCCGCCACCGAGATCTGCACGTGGTCGACGTAGCGGTTGTTCCAGAGCGGCTCGAAGATTCCGTTTCCCAGGCGGAGCACCAGGATGTTCTGCACCGTCTCCTTGCCGAGGTAGTGGTCGATGCGGAAGACCTGCCGCTCGTCGAAGGAGGCATGGACCTGCGCGTTCAGCGCCCGGGCCGAGGCGAGGTCGTGGCCGAACGGCTTTTCGATGATGACGCGGGTCCAGCGCGCGGGGTCGCCCGCCGGATGGACCAGTCCCGCGGCGCGGAGCCCTTCCAGGATCAAGGGGTAGGCGTCGGGGGGCGTGGCCAGGTAGTAGATCCGGTTTCCCGAGGCGCCGCGCTCCCGCTCCAGCCCTTCCAGGAAGGCGCGAAGCGCGGTGTAGTCCTCCGTCCGCTCGAAGGATCCGGTGCGGTAGTGAAGCGACGCCGCGAAGCGTTGCCACTCGTGTTTCGGGGTCTCGGGATCGGCGGGATACGACGCATCGCGAAATTCCTGGTCCGAGAGCGGGCGGCGCGCGAATCCGACGACCGAGCTCTTCGGATGGAGAAGTTTCTCCCGAGAGAGCGCGAAGAGCGCGGGGAGGAGCTTCCGGTGCGTGAGGTCTCCGCTGGCGCCGAAGACGACGATGGTGCAGGGGTCGGCGGCGCGGAGCGTCACGCTCCCCTCGCGCAGGGGATTCGAGGAAGGGGCGGACTCGGGCGCCGGCGCGGACGTGGACGGGGCGTCGGGCGTCACGCCTTCTTCACCGCGTGGCCGCCGAACTTGTTCCGCATCGCCGCCAGGAGTTTTCCCTGGAACGACGATTCCTGGCGCGAGCGGAACCGCGCCTGGAGCGCCAGCGTCAAGACCGGCGCGGGCACGGCGCGCTCCACCGCCTCGATGACCGTCCAGCGGCCCTCGCCCGAATCCTCAACGTAGTCGGCGACGCGGTCGAGGTTCGGATCCTCGCGCAGCGCATCCACCGTCAGGTCGAGGAGCCACGAGCGTACGACGCTTCCGTGCTGCCAGAGCGCGGCGATCCGGCCCAGGTCCAGCCGGTAGGGGGACGATTTCAAGATCTCGAAGCCCTCGGCGTAGGCCTGCATCATTCCGTACTCGATCCCGTTGTGGATCATCTTGACCAGGTGTCCCGCCCCGTTCGGCCCGACGCGCGCGTAGCCGTCGGGAGGGGCCAGCGTCGTGAAGATCGGCTCCAGCCTGCGGCAGACCGCGTCGCTTCCACCGACCATCATGCAGTAGCCGTTGGCGAGTCCCCAGATGCCGCCGGACGTTCCCGAATCGACGAAGTCGATTTTCCGTTCCGCCAGCATCGCCGCGCGGCGAACGGAGTCCTTGTAGTTCGAGTTCCCGCCGTCGACCACCGTGTCGCCCGGTTGCAGCAGCGTGGCGAGCTGCTTGATCGTTTCTTCGGTAGGTTCGCCCGAGGGGACCATCACCCAGATCGTCCTCGGCTTCGATTCGAGCCGCGAGACGGCGTCGGCCAGGCTCGTCGCCCCGACCGCTCCCTCGCGCACGACCTCGGCCACCGTCTCGGCCGACCGCGCCCACCCCACCACCCGGTGCCCGCCGCGCAGCAGGCGGACCACCATATTCTTGCCCATGCGGCCGAGTCCGACGAATCCGAGCTCCATCGCGCCTCCGTGCGGCTTATCGCCGCGGCGCGAGCGCGGCGGAGCGCTCGCGGATCGTGTCCATCATCTCGCGGAACGACTGGGCGAACGACTTCACGCCGTCGTCCAGCAGCTTCGCGCAGTGCTGATCGAGTGAAATGCCGGCCTCGGCGAACGCTGCGCGCGTCTTGCGCGCCGTTTCGATCCGCGGATCGAGACGATTTCCAATGACACGGCCGTGGTCGAGCCACGCGTCGATCGTCTCGCGCGGCGCGGTGTTGATGCTGTCGGGCCCCGCCAGTTCCTCCACGTACTTCACGTCGGAGTAGGCCGGGTTCTTCGTGCCGGTGCTGGCCCAGAGGAGCCACTGCGGACGGGCGCCGCGGGCGCCGAGCGCCTCGAAGGGGGCAGCGAAGAACTGCGCACGGTACTCCTCCCAGATGTCGAGCGCATTGGCCACGGCCGAGGCGCCGCGAAGCGCCAGGGCGCGTTCCCGTTCGGCCGGCGTGGCGGCCGCGGCCGCGCGGCTCTCCAACTCCTTGTCGACCGCGGTGTCGAGACGGCTCACGAAGACACTCGCCACCGAATGGAGCCCATCCAGCGATCCGCCGGCGGCGAGCCGGCGCTCCAGGCCGCGCCGGTAGGCGGCCCCGACATCGGCGTACTGAGCGCGGGAGAAGAGGAGCGTCACGTTGAGGCTGATTCCCTCGGCGATCAACGTCTCGATTGCCGGAATCCCGGCCGGCGTGCCCGGGACCTTCACCAGCAGATTCGGCCGCGAGACGAGTTTCCAGAGGCGCCGCGCCTCGGCCACGGTGGCCGCGGTGTCGTGCGCCAGATCGGGTGAGACCTCCAG
The DNA here is from genome assembly GCA_038060295.1 of Candidatus Eiseniibacteriota bacterium. Classification (GTDB taxonomy): domain Bacteria; phylum Eisenbacteria; class RBG-16-71-46; order SZUA-252; family SZUA-252; genus SZUA-252. The sequence goes on along the minus strand of JBBTHR010000049.1, from coordinate 12,057 downwards.
ACTCACAAAGCCGTCACGCCCGTGGCCCGAACGGAAGGCTCCGGCGAGGACGTCCGCCGTGCGCGTGATGTCGTGGGCCGCCAGCGCGTCGTAGATCGCTTCGGGCGTCTTCCCCTCCGAGGCGAGGCGGGCGATGGCGGCGGGGTAACCGAAATGGTCGCCGCCGATCGCGCCGCGAAAGATGGTGGGATTCGAGGTGACGCCGTAGACCGACCCCTCCGCGACCATCCGCGCCAGCTCGCCGGAGATCAAGAGTCCGTCGCTAATGGTGTCGAGCCAGAGACTCTGACCCAGTTCGTGCAGCGCGACCGCGGGGGAGGGCTTCATCGTCGTTCTCCTCGGATCTCGGTTAGGAATTCATCGCCTTGGGCGTGGCGAGCATGACGCGGCGTCCTTCGGGATCGACCGTCGAGACGACGCGGTGCCCCCACGGCATGTCGGCCGGCGGTCCCTCGAAATGGACCCCCTTCGCGGCGAGAGCGGCGTACGCCTTGTCGACGTCGGCGACCAGGAAATAGAGCGTCGGTTCCTTTGCGGGGCTCGGCTCTCCCATACCGGGCATCGGCGGCATGAAGCCGAGGCTCGAGCTGTGTCCCGTCCGGACCCAGAGATACTGGAACTGCGGATCGTGGTTGGCCTCGGCGAATCCGAGCGTCTCGACGTAGAAGCGCTTCACCGCCTCGAGATCGTGCGTGGTGTAGTCCATGTGCTGCGTGATGAAGCCGACTCCGTTGGGCGGCGCGGGCGGCAGGGAGGGAGCGGCCTTCGGACGCGGCGGGCGCGTCGCGGCGCGGCTCGCGCCTTTCGTTGGGCTCATCGCAGCACGCTTCTTGGTGCGCTTCACAGCACGCTTCTTGGCGCGCGTCGTAGCACGCTTCTTAGCGACTTTCTTCGCGGACTTCCTGGGGGCCGGCTTCCTCTTCGGCGCGGCCTTGCCACGCGCACTCTTCTTCGTGGGGCGACGGGACTTCTTGCGAGCTGGCATCCGATCCTCCTTGGCTTGTTCTACTCCTGTCGACACCGGCTATCGGGCGGGCGGGGAACAACTGCTGGCGGCCCCGCCGCGCGCCATCCCCCGATCATGCGGCATGCCGAAACAGGGGCGCAAGCGGTTGACCTTTGGGACGATCCAGTCTAGCGTCCCCGCGTGCCACGATCCCGAACTACCTCGCCCGCATTCTCCCTGCTCCTCGTCGCCCTCACCGCGGTCGCCTTCTCCGGCTGCGCCTCCGCCCGCCGCGCGACCCAGAAACCGGTGGAGATGGGCGATGCCCAGGAGCGGGTCCTGGGAGCGCGCGTCGCCGCCGCCTTCGAGGACAGCGAGAGCGTCTTCGTCGATCGTCAGGTCGCTGGTTACGTGAACCAAATCGGGCAAAAGCTTGCCAGATTGTCAGATCGACCGACCATTCCGTACACGTTTAGGATCCTCCGCGGAGACGCGCCTCGGGGCGTCGTCCTACCCGGGGGCTACATCTACGTCTCTGTCGGACTCCTGCGACAACTTCGGTCCCAGTGCGAGGTGGCCGCCGTATTGGCTCACATGATGGCGCACGCCTCCCTGGGCCATCCCGCGGAGGCTCTCGAGCGGGTGAATGGGGTAGGCCCGGAAGGGATCCGCGAGATCCTGGGCGCGGCCGACCGCCGGGCCGGCGTCGAGCGCGCCCGCGCCGCACTCCACGGAATGAAGGGGTTTCCGCGCGAATGGGAATCGGACGCCGACAAGCTGACGCTCCTCTATCTCGCCCGCATCGGATTCACGTCCGAGGGATATCCCCGCTCCATGGATGCGTTCCTGCCGCCGGCGAGCCGCTCGCTCGGGCCCTACTGGGAGCGGGCCGACGATCGGGAAACGCCGCTCGACAAGCGCGCGAGCAGCATCCGCGCCGAGCTCTCGGGGATGGGTCTCGACGCGGGGCTCCCCTGCGAGCAGCAGCCCTACGCTCCGATCCGGGCGCGGCTCGGGGACACTCCGTAATCGCCTTCGCCACAACTCGCACGGCATTCTTCGCCCTCCTCGCGAGAGTCTCGCTCCTCTTCCTTTCCGCGCTCGCACTCCTCGCCTCCATGCCGGCGCACCGCGCCTCGGCGGGGGCCTGGCTGCGCGCTCCAGGCGAGACCTACGCGAAGGCCGCACTCTTCCGCGGCCGCGGCGTGGAGGAATTCGACGGCGCGGGAAATAGGCGCCCCCTCTTCGACCCCGCCGCGGTCGAGTCGGGGCGCTACCTCGAGTCGGGAGCGAGCCTCTACGCGGAACACGGTCTCTCGCGCGACGTGACCCTCCTCGCCAGCGCGATCCTGAAGCTCGCCGATCTCGAGGCATACGATCGCGAGGTCGCTTCGGAGGTGCGCGGCCTCTCGATCGGAATCCCCGACCTCTACCTCGGCGCGCGCCTTCCTCTCTCGCGCGGAGCGTGGGCCGCCGCGCTCGAGCCGAGCGTCTCGATTCCGCTGCAGGCCGTCGACCGGCGCACGGAGGAGGCGCCCCGGATCGGGAACGGCTCCGCCTCCTTCGCGCTGAGCGCCGCGGTGGGGCGCTCGCTACCGCTGGCCAACGGCTACGCGCAGGCGGCCGCCGGCTACCGAGCGCGGGCGGGGAGAGCGTCCGACGAGTGGTACGGAGACGCGGAGGCTGGCGTGTCGCCGTGGGGACCGCTCCGTGTTCGGATTCGCTACGACCGAGTCGATGCCCGGCGGGTCGCGAGCGACATGCAGGGATCGCTGGCGGCGGAGGCGGGCGCGCGGAACGCGCGGCGGATCGCTCCGACCGTCGCGCTCGGCTGGCGCGGCGGCAGCGAACTCTCGCTCACCTGGAGGCGGACCCTATCGGGGAAGAGCGCGCTGCGCGGAAGCGAGTGGGAACTCGCCTACGCGTTCCTGGGAATCGTCCGGCGCTAGCGACGAACGCACGCTTCAGACTTTCGCCGCGACCGCCCGCTCGACGGCGTGATTGACCGCGGCCAGGCCCGCCGCCACGCCGCGTCCCAGGTGGAGACGAAGCGCCGGCTTCTCGTGCGCCGCCAGCGATTCCAGATCGCCCAGCGCCTGCGCGCGAAGCAACTGCGCGAAGGAGTGATCGCTTCCGGGAATCGGAGCGTCCACGCCCCCCGCGGAATCGGCCGTGAGGACCAGGAAGAGCCCCGTCGCGGGACCTCCCTTGTAGAGCTGGCCGATGGAGTGGAGGTAGCGCGGTCCGTACCCCTGGAGCACCGGAAGGTGGGTGGCGTTCCGGACGGCCCGACGAAAACTCGCGAACGCCGCCTCGCTTTCGGCCGTCCGCTCCAGATAGGCGAGCACCGCCACGTAGTCGTCCGGCTTCGCCAGCGAGAGGAACCGCTGCAGCGCGAATTCCAGGCTGGCGTGGGCGGGAAGCCCAGCGGTCATCCGCCGCCAGACCGACTCCTCCGCGCCGATCGCCACTCCGTCGGCCTCGGCGCGCGGAGGCTCCTCGGGGAACCGGCCGTCTCGGGCCAGCGCCTCGAGCAAGCGCTGCGTCGCGTCCTTGCTCTCCTGAACGTTCGGCTCGTCGAACGGATCGATGCCGAGAACCGCTCCCGCGAAGGCCGTCGCCGCCTCCCACCGGAAGAACTCGCCCGCGATCTCCTCGGTGTCCGGAAGCGCGATCCGCGCGCACGGCGTCCCTCCGCGCGCGAGGTCGGCTTCGAGCCGGTCGAGATCGGCGTCCGGCTTGCCGGCGAGGGCGAGGAAGACGAAGACGCGGTCGTCGCCGTAGTGGTGCGCAGGGCCGAGCGGCTCTCCCTCGATCGGCACGATGCCCCGTCCCTCCTTGCCGGTCGACTCCGCCACCAGCTGCTCGATCCAGTAGCCGAGCGGACGTAGCGCGGCGGGGGCCAGAATCGTCAGCTTGTCCCGTCCCGCCTTCGCCGCGCCGGCCAGGAACGCGCCGAGGCGAAGCGCGGGATTTCGCGCCGGATCGCGCTCCATCGCGGAGGCGCGGGCGCGAGCGGCGCGCGCGGAGAGGGCATCGAGATCGAGCCCCAGCAGCGCGGCCGGCGCCATGCCGAAGTAGGAGAGCGCCGAGTAGCGTCCTCCGATGTCGGGGGGGTTTCTGAAGATGACGCGGAAGCCTTCCTTCGTGGCCAGCGAATCGAGCGCCGACCCGGAATCGGTGACGGCGGCGAAGCGCTTGCCGGCGCCGGACACGCTCGCCGCCTCGAGGGAGGCGCGGAAGTGACGGTAGTGCGAGCGCGTCTCGACCGTGGATCCCGACTTGCTCGAGACGAGGAAGAAGGTGCGGTCGAGCTTCGCGCCGGCTTCCGCGCTCCGGAGCGCGGAGGGATCGGTCGAGTCGAGCACGGAGAGCGTCGGGGAGCCCGGGCCGGGGCGAAGCGAGCGCTGCAGCACCTCCGGCGCGAGGCTCGATCCACCCATGCCGAGGAGGAGAATCCGCGTGAACCCTTCGGCCCGGATGCTCGCCGCGAAGGAGCGGAGTTCATCCCGATGGGCCTGTAGCCACGCCGGGGAATCGAGCCACCCGAGCCGGTTCCGGATCACGGCGGCGTGCTTGGCGTCCTCCTTCCAGAGGGACGGGTCGCGATCGAAGATGCGTGCGGCGGCGTTGTGGGAAGCGAGCCACTCCAGCGCGTCGCGGTACGACGCGGCGAGAGATCCGGGCTGTTCGGTCTGGGTCGGGGAGATGCCGCGCATATTCGTCGCTCCTTCGCTGGAACGTGAGGGTACCCGGGCGCGCGATTCTCTACGTGCCGCTGCGCTGGTGCGTCCGCTCGTAGTCGGTGATCTGACCGACCCGGCGCGCGTGCCGGCCTCCCTCGAAGGCGGCTCCAAGCCACGCGTCGAGGGTCGGCTCCTCCGCCTCGCGGGGGAGGATCTTGGCGCCGAGCACGAGGACGTTCGCGTCGTTGTGCCGCCGGGCCAGCGCGGCATGATCGGGATCGATGGCGATGGCGGCGCGAATCCCGTCGACCTTGTTGGCCGCGATGGCGATCCCGTTTCCCGAATCGCAGACCAGGAGACCCTGGGCGGCGGCGCCGTCGCGGACGGCTTCGGCAACGAGGAACGCGTAGGCGGGATAGTCGGTCGATTCGCTGGATGACGTGCCCATGTCGAGCACCTCGTGCCCGCGGGCGGTCAGATATCCCTTCAACCGCTCTTTGAGATCGAAGCCGGCATGGTCGGCGCCGATGGCGATCTTCATGACGAAACGCTCCTCGTGATTGGATCGAAGGTGCGGAAGCCGCGTCGATTCGACACTAGGCCAGGGAGGATGGAAGCGCAACAGGGGAGTCGGCCGAGGCCCGGTCTGCCGCGTCCACCCACGATGCTCCGGGGGAAGAGGGTTGACACCGGGGCCGGCGCCGCGCAAGACTGCCGCTCGATGACCCCTGAAGCCGCCGGAAAGCCGTTGCCGACCGAATCCCTGCGCGAGGAGCACGGGAAGTTTCTCGCCGCCATTCACGCGCTCGGTGAGCGTCTGGAGAAACTCCACGAACAGACGACCCTCGAGCAGTTGAGCCTGGCGCGCGACGTCGTCGACCTGGTGAAGCGGCAGATCGCGCCGCACGCGCGCGCCGAGGAATACTCGCTCTATCCGGCGGCCGACTGGGCGGCGGGGGAGGGCTCCAAGCTCACGGAACTCGCCCGCTTCGAGCATCAACTCGTGGCCCAACGGCTTGACGCGCTGGAGAAGGCGATCTCCAAGGGCGCCCCTCCGGGAAAGCTGATGCATCTCTCCTACGGAATACTCGGCCTCGTGGCGGCCCACTTCACGACGACCGACGAAGTGCTGCTGCCCTATCTGGACAAGGCGTTCGACACGGAGCGCTTCGAGAAGGAAGTCCTCTCGCCGCTCCGCGCCGAACGCGCCGCCAAGCGCTGAACGCCCGGCGGCGCGTTCGCCGTCCCACTCCCCCCTAGTTCGCTGCCGCCGGCTTCAACCCCTCGCGCACCCACGCCTCGTACGCCTCGAAGTTGTAGTCCCGCCCCAGGAAGTTCCGCACGACCTCCGCCGCGGGGCGCGCTCCGCCCGGCGCCAGCACCATCTTTCGGTAACGCGTCCCGACCGCCGGATCGAGCAGGTCGTTCTGGTTGAACTTGCTGAAGAGGTCCTTCGCGATCACCAGCGACCACTGGTACGTGTAGTAGATAGCCGAGTAGCCGTCGAGGTGGCCGAACGACGTCTGCATGTGAGTCCCCTCCGTCGCGGGGAAGGGAACCAGCTCGCGCTCGTATTTCGCCACGACCGCGTCGGTGTTCACGTCTTTCGGGTCCTTGTTGTAGATATTCAGCGAGACGTTCGCGTAAAAGAGCTGAAAGGCGACGTCGATCGCGCGGCCGAACGCGTCGGCGCGGCGCATCTTCGCCACCATGTCGGCCGGGATCGTCTCGCCCGTCTCGTGGTGCTTCGCGAAGGTCGAGAGGACCTTCGGATCCCACGCCCACTCCTCCAAGATTTGCGACGGAGCCTCCACGAAGTCGCGCTCCACCGACGTGCCCGAGACCGGCTCCCACCGACCGCTGCCGCCGAACATCGTGTGGAGCAGGTGGCCGAACTCGTGGAAGAAGGTCTCCACGTCGGTATGCTCCATCAGGCCGGGTTCGCCTTCCTTACCGCCCGGGAAGTTGCAGACGAGCGCCGCCTCGGGGAGTTGCACGCCACGCACGCCCTTCCGGATTCCGAACTGGGCGGCATGATCGAACTTTCCTTCGCGCGGATGGAGGTCGAGGAAGAAGCGGCCGAGCAGCTTCTCGCCGTCGTAGATGTCGTAGGCCTCCACGCTTGGGTGCCACACCTGGGCATCCGCCACGCGCTCGAAGCGGACCGAGAAGATACGGGCCATCGTCTCCATCAGGCCCTTCTTCACGTTCTTGAAGGCGAAGTAGGGACGGGCCGCCTGCGCGTCGAAATCGTAATCGCGCTTCCGGATCAATTGCCCGTAATAGGCCGACTCCCACTGCTCCACGGCGGTCGCGTTCGGCACGTCTTCGCGCTTCCGGGCCAGGTAGATCTGATACTCGTCGCGGGCCGCGTTCACGGCGAGCCCGGAGAGCCGATCGAGGAAGGCCGCCACGTTCTCGGCGCTCCCGATCATCTTGTCCTCGGTGACGTAGGCGGCCCAACTCGGGTAGTCGAGGGTGGTGGCCAGCTCGTTCCGGACCAGGAGGATCGAATCGAGAACGACCATGTTCGCCGGGTAGGCGCGGATTCCCCGCTCCTTTCGCATCCGCTCGCGAACCTTGCCGTTCCGCGCATAGCGCATCACCGGGAAGTAGTCGGGGGTCTCGATCGTGAGCGTGATCTTCCCGTCCGGGCCGGCAACGTGCGATTTCAGGAAGTCCTCGGGAAGGCCCTTCAGCTCTTCGGCCGAATCGACCGTGTAGGTGCGGCGGTCGTTCCGGATGTTCCTGGCGAACCCCTGGGAGAGGAGCGTCAGCTTCTCGTTGAGCATCGAGATCCGGGCTCGCGTCGGGTCGTCGCGATCGACGCCGCTGCGCCGGAAGCTCTTCAGCGTCTTCTCGCGGAAGTACCGCGTCTCCGAATCGAGGCTCTTCGCGTCGACCGCGGACAGAGCGTCGTAAACCGCCTTGTTGAGACTCAGGTCGGTCTGAAACTTGTCGAGTTCCTGCGTGATCGTCTCCGCCGTCGTGCGGAAGACCGAATCGGGATGTACCGACTCCATGAGCCCCGACGCGTAGCCGGCGTTGTCGGAGTGGATCATGATCTCGTTGTAGATCTCGAGCGTGTTGGCGACGGTCCGCTTTCCCTTCGCGGCGAGGAGCCTGTCCAGGGCTTCCTGGGCGGCCTTCATCTCCTTGTCCGTGTAGGCGCGAAAACCCGTCGGGTCGAGTCCGCCGGTGTAGAAGCGGATCGGGAAACCCTTGGCCTCGCCCTTGGCGTCCGCCGGGGCCGGGGACGCGCCGGTCAGCGCCGCGCCCGCCAGGACGATCGCGAGGAGCACCCCAAGCGCCCCGCGCACCCGCCGCGGACGCGCGGGCGGAGAGACGATTCGAATACGATGCACGATTCCTCCTTGAGTCGATGGTGAAGGGAAGCGAGGCACCCCGAGGAGCGCCTCACCGAGCGCCGCCCCCGTTCGTCATTGGTCGAACTCCACGACGCTCGCCGAACGTCGATCGCGGTATTTCTCGCGATCCCCGTCGAATATCCCCTGCTCGCCGACGGAGGCGAAGTAGTAGGGCCGGTTCCGGTACTCCACGCGCGGCGAGGAACGCGTGACCCGGAATCGGTCGCTCGTGACCGGGTCGCTCAGGCGCTTCACGTAGCGGAGCGGGTCGCGGTCGAATTGCCGCATGGCCTGGCCGCTCGAGAAATAGAAGATGTCGTGGCCGATCACGCGTCTCAGGGACGAATCGATGCGCGCCTTCTTCGTCGGGTAGACCAGGCACGACACGCCGATGCTCTGCGCGCGCAAGTACGGTTCCGGGTCTTGCACGAAGACCCCCGGGCACGTCCTTCAGCAGAAGCCGATCGGCTTCCCGTTCACGTAGACCGCCTTGTAGGCCGGGCTCAGCGACCCTCCCCGAACGATGCAGTGATCGTTCAGGGAGATCAGCGAATCCGCGTACTCGACACGCGGGAGGTTCGGGTCTTTCGAGTCGACGAGGCGCTGGGCCTTGGCCGTCCCCATCGCCGCCGTCGCCGTCAACCCCGCGAGGAGCGCCGCCGAAACGACGGCGCGGTACCTGGGCAACTTCACCGGTTCCCTCCTTTCACGACGACCGATTCCCCCGGCCCCGACGATCACCACGCCCGATGCGATTGAAACCGCCATAAGACCTTTCATTATGAAGCCTTGAGCAAACCTGGGCCAGCCCCAAGGAGAGGGGCTCTGCGGAAGCGTCCGGGCAGACGGGCCCTGCAAAGCGACCCCAAATCGGCTACCCTAGGCCCCATGAACGCCCATCCCCGGGCCCCGGAGCTGAAGCCCGAGTTCGCCTGGTTGAACACCGACAGACCCCTGACCTTCTCCAAGGAGTTGAAGGGGCAGGTCGTTCTCCTCGATTTCTGGACCTACTGCTGCATCAACTGCATGCACGTCCTGCCCGACCTGGCTTTCCTGGAACAGAAGTACGCCAGCGAGCCGTTCGTGGTCGTCGGGGTCCACAGCGCCAAGTTCGCGAACGAGGGAAGCCGTCAGACGATCCGCGCGGCGATCAATCGCTACGAGATCCAGCACCCCGTGATCGTCGACGAGGAGATGGCCCTCTGGAGCGAGTACGCCGTCCGCTCCTGGCCCACCCTCGTACTCGTCGGCGCCGACGGACGCGTGATCGGCGCCGTCGGGGGGGAGGGGAATCGCGCCGCGCTCGACGAGGCGATCGGCAAGGCGCTCGCAGAGGCGAAGGCCGCGGGGATCGCCGCGCCGGGACCGCTCCGCTTCGAACGGGAGCAATCGGTGCGCGCCGCGAGCGGGCTCGCCTTCCCGGGAAAGGTGCTGGCCGATCCGGAGTCGAAGCGTCTCTACATCGCCGACTCGAACCACAGCCGCGTCGTCGTCGCCACGCTCCCGGACGCTTCGGGCCGCTCGCGCCTGATCGCCACCGTCGGCGGCGGGCGCGTGGGTCGCGAGGACGGGCCGGCCGACCGCGCGACGTTTCACCATCCGCAGGGACTCGCGCTCATGGGCGAGACGCTTCTGGTGGCCGACACGGAGAATCACCTGATCCGCGCCATCGACACCGAGACGTTCGAGGTGACGAGCGTCGCGGGAACCGGGGAACAGTCGTTCGATCGCGCCGGAGGAAAGCGGGGGACGTCGCAGGGACTCAACTCCCCCTGGGACTTGGCGGTCGAGGGGAGCACCTGCTACATCGCCATGGCCGGGCCGCACCAGATCTGGCGCCTCGATCTGCCGATGGGTCTCTGCCGGGCGTGGGCCGGAAGCGGCCGCGAGAACCTGGTGGATGGACCGGCGGAGTCGGCGGCCCTCGCGCAGCCCTCGGGCCTGGCGCTGATCGGGAACCATCTCTACTTCGCCGACAGCGAGGTGAGCGCCGTCCGCCGCATCGACATGGCGGCGGAGCGGGTCGAGACGCTGGTCGGCCGCGGCCTCTTCGATTTCGGCGACGTGGACGGCGACGCGAAGCGCGCGCGGTTGCAGCATCCGCTCGGTGTCGCCGCGTGGGGAACGAAGATCCTCGTCGCCGACACCTACAATCACAAGATCAAGGAACTCGATCCCGAGGCCCGGACGATCCGAACGCTTCACGGCGACGGGAAGCCGGGGACCGATCGCGGCGACGCGCTCGCGCTCTTCGAGCCGGGCGGGCTTCACGCCGCGGGCGGCGATCTCTACGTGGCCGACACGAACAACCACCGCGTCGTGCGCGTCGCGCTCTCGATCGGCGCGTGGAGCGAGGTCACGATCGAGGGGCTGGAGGCTCCGGTCTCGGTCGTCGCGCCGAGCGTCGTCGCGGGCGCCGCCGGTCGCCCGGGCGTGATCGCGGCGAACGCGGCGCGGCTCCTGGCGAATCGGGTCACCCGGTGGAACGTGGCGGTCGCGCTACCGGCCGGCGCCCACGCGAGCGAGGAGGCCCCCGCCAGCGTGCGCGTCAGCCGCGGCGGCGACGTGCTCCTCCAGAGGACGCTTCTCGGCGCTTCCTGGCCGCTCGCCTTCGAGTTGCCGGCGCAGCCCCAGGGCGCCGCCGACATCCACGTGCAGGTCTCCTTCGCCTACTGCCACGAAGGGCAGGGCGTCTGCGTTCCGGCGAACCCCGCCTGGAACGTCCCGGTGCGGTTCGAGGACGAGGGCGACTCGGTCGCCACCCTCACCGCCGCCCTCGCCTGACCCCGCGCGCCTGACCTCGATGGAATCGATCTGGTTCACCGTCACCACGAGCCTCCAGCTCATCTTCATTCCGATTCTCGTCCTCGGGAACGCGTTCTTCGTCGCGGCGGAGTTTTCGCTGGTCACCGTTCGGCGCACGCGGCTGGAGGAACTCGCGGCGAAGAAGGTCGCGGGGATTGCGGCGGCCGAGGAAGCGACGCGGCGGATCGACGACACGATCGCGGCCACCCAGCTCGGGATCACGATGATGAGCCTCGCACTCGGCTGGGTCGGGGAACCGGGCCTGGCGCGCCTGATCGAACCCGTGCTGCGCTTTCTCCCCGAGCGATGGGAGCCCTTCGCGGCGCATGGCGTGGCGACCGCGATCGCGTTCCTCTGTATCACCTTCCTCCACGTCGTCGTGGGGGAGCTGGCTCCGAAGACAATCGCGCTTCGCATTCCCGACGTCGTCGCGCTGAGGGTGGCCGCGCCGCTCCTCGCGTTCGAGCGGCTCTTCCGACCCTTCATCTCCACGATGAACCGTTCGGGGAACGGCCTGGTGCGGATCCTGGGCTTCCGGCCCGCCGCGCACGCGTCGCACCTTCACTCGGTGCAGGAACTGCAGCTCCTGGTGGAGGACGTGAGCGAGGCGGGGAAGATGTCGATGGACCAGGCGGAGTTGCTAAAGAACGCGTTTCGGCTCCCGGAGAAAAAGGTGGGCGAGGCGATGGTGCCGCTCGCGAGCGCCGTCATGCTGGAATATCGCATGCAGCCGGACGACATCCTCGTCGCATTACAGGATTCCGTCCACACGCGCTTCCCGGTCTACGACGGCGAGCGGACGCGCGTCGTCGGGATCGTGAACTCGAAGGACCTCTTCGCCGTCTACGCCACGAGCGGTCTCGTGAATCTGGAAGACGCCATGATCGAGGCGACGTGGGCTCCGGCCGACCGCTCGATCGCGGAGCAGCTGAAGGAGTTCCGGCGCATTCGCCGCCAGATGGCCATCGTGAGCGACGAAGCGGGTGAGGCGATCGGGATCATCACGCTCGAGGACATCGTGGAGGAACTGATCGGCGAAGTGGAGGACGAGCACGATCCGGGAGGCGGCGCGCGGATCGGGGCGGCCGCGACTGGTCAATCAGAGATCGAGGAAGTTCGGAAGGCGATCGTCTAAGCGCGTGCGTCCAGACTGATTCGAAAGAGTCTTGGGGCGAGGTGGGAATCGAACCCACACGTCCTTACGGACACGGCGTCTTAAGCGCCGTGCGTCTGCCAATTCCGCCACTCGCCC
>JBBTHR010000048.1:0-10900 GCA_038060295.1 Candidatus Eiseniibacteriota bacterium | reverse complement strand
CTCTGCGCTACCATGTACCGAATTTCGCCGCAGAACCTCCTCTGGGCTCTGGAGAGCCTGGTGCGAGGCGAGGTGGTCAACCCTATCCGCGTCCCGGAAACGACGAAGAAGTGGGCGCGGGTCGCGCTCGACCGCATGCTCCAGGTCCACTGACGGACCGGGCGCGGTCGCGGAGGAACGAATGGCGTACGAGATCGTAAAGGACATCTGCGAGGGAGAGTCGTCCTGCGTGGATGTTTGCCCCGTGGATTGCATCAAGAAGGCCGACGGCCAGAACGCGAAAGGGCTGACGTGGTTTTTCATCGTCGCGGAGGATTGCGTTTCCTGCAACGCGTGCCTCGAGGCCTGTCCGATCGAAGGGGCCATCCTGCCCGACTAGGCCGCGCCCAGCGCACGGCGCCGTCCAACGGAGCCTGGCCCGGAGGTTCCGGAGTACCTCTGGGTTAGGGCCAGCCGGACAACATCGCCGGCCTCTCAAGAAGTCGCCCCTTCGGGCCGATAGGAGTAGGAGCCGGCGGATCGCGAACACGGGCCCCCCCGTGCCGTCCGGCCCCGGCGCCGGAGATCGAGTCTCATGGATTGCAGCGAAGCGAAGCCGCAGTTGACCGCTCTGGTCTCGGGACGCCTCAGCCCCGACGACGAGGCGGAGCTCCGGACGCATCTCGAGACGTGCGAGGAGTGCTCGCTCGAGGTGAAACTCCTCCAGGGGAGGAGCGCGCCGTCGCCGGCCGCGCCCGAACCGAAGCCCGAGCCGCTCCTCAAAGTGGCGCCGCTCGCTCCTCCGCATTCGGACTGGACGGTGGAGAAGATCTTCGGCGACGGCGGCGCTTCGGGCGCCGCGCCGCCGGGAGACGCCGTGGCGTCGCCTGCCGCGCCGAGCGCGCGTCCGTCCCCCCTCTTCGCAGCGGAGGAGCCGACGGCGATCCCCGCGATCGCGGCGGAGACGGCCCCGCCCAAGCCGAGTTCCGCAGCGAAGCCTGCTCCGGACGCGTGGGATTTCGAGCTGGCCGATGCCGCCCGGGATGCGACGCCTCCCGAGGAGAGTCTCCTCTTCGCCGAGCAGGCCCTGAATCGCCGCATCGACGATCCAAGCCGCAAGGGAGCCGCGCTTCGAGCGATCCTCTGGAGCGGAGGCGCGGTCGCGGGCGTGGCGCTTCTCGGCGTATCGCTTTGGATGGCGATGGCCGTTCACCGGGCGCCGCCTCGGGAGATCGCGGCCAGGGTGAAGAACTCCACCGCTCCCACGAGCGAGGCGAAGCCGCCGATGCCCGACCCGCCGGAGAAGCCCGAGGCGCCCACCTTGGACGCCTCCGCGAGCAACCCGGAGACCGGCGAGGCCGCGCCGAGCGCTCTTCCCGCTCAGACCCCGCCGGCCTCCAGCGCGGCGGCGCCGGCACCGATCAAGTCGAGCCTCGCGCCGAAATCTCCGCCGGCCGCTCCTCCGAGTGCTCCGGCTGGAGCGAAGGCATCGGCACCGAAGCCCACGCTGCCGCCGGCCTCGAAGAGCGCCGACGCGACGGCGCCGGCGGCTGTCGTCAAATCCGGCGCGACTTCCGTGGCGACGAAGGACCCGCCACCGGCGGCGAAGCCCGCCGCGGCGGCGTCCGGCCCGGCAGCGGCCACTCCGCCGGCGGCGAGCGCGAAGCGGGACGACGACGACATGTGGCCGACCGACGATCCCGTTCATGCGACGCCGGCGGCCCCGAAGTCCGCCGCGCCGCCGAAGCAGGCCGCCGGCTCCGCGCCGGAAACGCAGCGGTCCGTTTCCGCGGCCGAGACGGCGACGCCGGCCGCGCCCGAGACTCCGCGCGTCGACTTGAAACCGATCGATCGCATCCACGCCGCCACCGATCAGGCGGCGAAGGATCAGGACCTTCTCGCGCTCCGCGAGCTCAAGACGACCTGGAAGAACCTCCTTCGCACCGTCGTCGGCCCCGATCGCTCGCGCGCCAAGCGCGAACTCGCCGACTGCCTCTGGGTAATTCAGGCGCTGAGCGGGCGCATCGCCGACCAGCGCGAGACGCTCCTCGCCTATCGCGACTATCTGTTGAGCGCCCCGGCCGGTGGCGCCGACGCGCGCAGCGCCGCGCGACTCCGCGAACTCGAAGACGCGATCAGCGAGCGGCGCTGAGCGGTCGGCGCGCGGGGTCGCACGCGCGACGTTGACGCGCCGACGGCCCGTCCGTAGGCTCCACTCGTGACCCCACCGACCTCGCCACCATCCGGCGGTACGTCGCGCCGCGACGGCGGACCGGCGCCGCCGATCTGGACCTGGCGGCCGTCGTGGCTTCCCGCGGGACGCGCCCGCTGGTTCCTCTTCCTCCTTCTCCTCCTCGTGGGATTCCTCGGATACGACTGGTTCCGCCTCTCCGCCATCGGATCGAATCGCTACGCGGGGAAGGGGTGGAAATTCCCGACGCGCGTCTACGCCGACTGGCGGGAGTGGAAGATCGGGGACCGCGTGGCGGAGGACGACCTGCGCGACGCGCTGGAGCGCGCGCGATACCGCCGCGTCTGGAAGAAGCCGGCCGCGCCGGGCGAATACCGCGTGCGGGGCGCGACCTACGATCTGCGCCTCCGGCCCTTCGTCTTCCCCGAGCACGTGGAACGGGGCGGGGAAGTTTCCGCCACGATCGGGGGCGGAACCCTCTCGACCTTGACCGAAGGGTTCGAGGATTCTCGTCCCCGCGGAATCCTCCGCATCGAGCCGGAACTCCTGGCCGAGTTCTCCGACCTGGAGCGCGAGCGGCGCTCCTTCGTTCCACTGAACGAGATTCCGCGGCACGTCGTCCAGGCGGTCGTGGCGAGCGAGGACCGGCGCTTCTTCCGGCACTACGGGATCGATCTCCTCGGCCTCGGGCGCGCCACGATGCGAAACGTCCGCGCGGGCGGGGTCGTCGAAGGAGGGAGCACACTCTCCCAGCAGCTCGTGAAGAACCTCTTTCTCTCGCGGGAGCGAAACGTCTTCCGCAAATTCCACGAAGCCCTCCTCGCCGTGATGCTCGAGCTTCGCTATTCCAAGGAGGAGATCCTCGAGTTCTATCTCAATCAGATCTATCTCGGGCAGCGCGGATCGTGGAGTCTCTGCGGCGTGGAGGAGGCGGCGCTCTTCTACTTCAACAAGCACGCGCGGGAGCTGACCGTTCCGGAGGGGGCGCTCCTCGCGGGAATCATCCCGGCGCCGAACCGACTCTCCCCGTACCGCGATCCCGAGGTCGCCATCGAGCGGCGAAACGAAGTTCTCTCCGACATGGTCGACTGCGGCTGGCTGGGGAAGGACGAGGCGAAGAAGTTCCGGCGCCAGCCGATGCGGTTCGCGCCCAGCCCGCCGCCGACGACGAGGGCGCCCTATTTCATCGACTACGTGCGGGAAGCGCTCTCGCGCGACATCGCCGAGGCCGACCTGAACGCGCGCGGGTTCTCCATCTTCACCACGCTCGACTCGCGTATGCAGGGAACCGCCGAGCGGCTCGCGCGGGACGGCGCCCGCGAGGCCGACTGGCGCTCGCCCATCGGAGGCTCGGAGCGGCATCCGGCGCAAGCGTCGCTCTTCGCGATGGAGCCGGCCACCGGCTACGTGCGCGCGATGGTGGGAGGCCGGAATTACGCCGAGAGTTCCTACAACCGGGCCGTCGATTCCCGCCGCCAGCCCGGATCGGCGTTCAAGCCGTTCGTCTATCTCGCCGCGCTCGACACGCCCTTTCAGGGCAGGCGGCCGGCGCTGACGGCGGCGACCCTCCTGGAGGATCTCCCCGACACGTTCATGACCGATGTCGGTCCCTGGGCGCCCCGGAATTTCGAGGAGGTCTACGAAGGGCGCGTAACGGCGGCCCGCGCGCTCGCGCGTTCGCTCAACGTGGCGACCGTTCACCTAGAGCTCGAGGTCGGAATCCCGAAGGTGATTCAGATGGCGAAGACGCTCGGGGTCGAGAGCCGGCTTCGGAACGTCCCCTCCCTGGCGCTGGGAGCCTGCGAGGTCTCCGTGCTCGAGATGACGCGCGCCTACGCCGCCCTCGCCAATGGCGGGACGATGGCAAGGCCGATCGCTGTGCGCGCCGTGCTCGACCGGGGCGGAAACGTCCGGTGGTCGCCGAAGCGCGAGCAGAAGCGCGTGCTGCGCGCCGAGACCGCGTACATGGGGACCGTGCTTCTCCAGGGGCCGGTCATCTACGGTACCGCGGCTGGAATCCGGAGCCAGTTCGGATTCGTCCGCCCCGCTGCCGGTAAGACCGGTACGACGAGCGACGAGAACGACGCCTGGTTCATCGGCTACACCCCGCAGCTCGCCTGCGGCGTCTGGGTCGGGTGCGACAAGGGGCGCCGTCTTGGCCTGACCGGAACGCAGGCGGCCATCCCGATCTGGGCGCGGTTCATGGATGCGGCGCATCGCGGAAAAGTCGTGGCCGATTTCGAGCCGCCGCCCGGCATCGTGGAGGTCTGGATCGATGCGGAGACCGGCTATCGCGCGGGGGCGGAGTGCCCGCGCGTCATGCGCGCCGCGTTCGTTCCGAAGAGCGAGCCGAGGCAGGTCTGCGGCGTGTTTCATCCGCCGGCCTGGATGGACAGCACCGGAGCCGGTATGTGGGGCGAGGACGTGCAGGAGGACGCGCCGCCGGCGAGCGAGGAACCGGGGCCGCAGCCGCAGGAGGACGCGGCGCCGGAGCCCGAGGCGGGCGAGGAAGGGACGAAGCTCTAGGACGGCGGGGGCGCGACGCCGGCTCGACGCCCGAATGCCGCCGGGAAGTCGAAGCGCGCGCTAGACGCGTCCCTCGAGAAACTCCTGGATGTGGAAGACGGAGCGGAACGGAACCCCGCGAGAACCGAACTCCTCGGGCCCGCCCTCGCCGCGGTCGACCACGCAGGCGACCAGTCGCACTTCCGCGCCAGCTTCGCGCACCGCCTCGAAGGCCTGGAGCGCGGAGCCGCCCTTCGTGATGACGTCGTCCACGATCGCGACCTTCATTCCCTCGCGGAACGGTCCCTCGACGCGACGCGCCGCGCCGTGGCCCTTCGCTTCCTTCCGGACGATGAAGCCCGACATCGGCGTGCCGTGGAGCTGGCTCCAGAGCGCGACGGCGCCCGCGATCGGATCGGCGCCCAGGGTCAATCCGCCGACTCCCTCCACGCCCGCTTCCTTCAAGAGGGGATAGAGGAACTTGGCGATGAGGAGGGAGCCCTCCGGATGAAGGCTGGTCTGCCGGACGTCGATGTAGTACTTGCTCTTCGCGCCAGACGACAACGTGAAGTCGCCGAAGCGGAGCGAGCGTTCCAGGAGAAGGTCGAAAAGGCGCTTCCGGTCATCCGCGGTGGGCGCGCCGAGCGCGGCGGCGCCGATCAACGAGACAGTCGTGCTCATGCCGCGTTTTTACCACAACAGCCGAACGCGTGGGGCGGGAAAATGCGCGCGCCTTCGGCCGCCGATCGAGTAGACTGCAACTCGGTGTCCGCCCCGACCGGGCCGGCCCTCCACGACCATGAGCGTCGACTTCATCCACCTGCACAACCACAGCGATTATTCGCTGCTCGACGGCGCGTGCCGCATCGATCGACTCGTCGCGCGCGCGAAGGGCTTCGGTATGCCCGCGCTCGCGATCACCGACCACGGCAACATGTTCGGGGCGGTCGAGTTCTACGGCGCCGCCAAGGCGGCCGATATCAAGCCGATCATCGGCTGCGAGGTCTACGTCTCCCACGGCGCGCGCGGCGAGAAGGCGCGCACCGCCGACGGCAAGGGGGCCTACGACCACCTCGTTCTCCTGGTGCGAAACCGGGAGGGCTACCGAAACCTCATGAAGCTCTCCTCCATCGGCTACCTGGAGGGCTTCCACTACAAGCCGCGCGTCGACAAGGAATCGCTGGCCGCGCACGCGGGCGGTCTTCTCTGCCTGAGCGCCTGCCTTCGGGGCGAAGTCCCGCAGCGCGTGGTGGAGGGCGATCCGGAGGCGGCGAAGAAGTCGGCCGCCTGGTATCGCGACCTCTACGGCGCGGAGAACTACTTCCTCGAGGTGCAGGACCACGGCATTCCGGAGGAGCGCGTCGCGGCGGAGGGGTTGCTCTCCCTGGGGCGCGAGATGGGAATTCCGGTCCTGGCCACAAACGACTGCCACTATCTGGCGCGCGAGGATTCCGAGGCGCACGAGATTCTCCTCTGCATCCAGACGGGGAAGACGCTCCTCGATCCGGACCGTTTCAAGTTCGCCACCGACCAGGTCTACGTGAAATCGCCCGAGGAGATGGCGGCGCTCTTCCACGGCGTTCCCGACGTACTCCGGAACACCGTCGTCGCCGCCGAGCGATGCGATTTCAAGCTGGAGGGGGAACGCGTGGAACTTCCCGCGTTCCCCCTCCCGCCGGAGTTCGAGCACGAGGACCTCTACCTGCGCCACCTCGCGTGGGAAGGGGTGAAGCGCCGCTACCCGGCCGTCACGCCGGAGGTCGAGCAGCGTCTGGAATACGAGCTCAAGACGATCTGCCAGGTCGGCTACGCCCGCTACTTCCTCATCGTCCGCGACTTCACCGACTACGCCCGGCGAAACGGCATCGGCGTCGGCCCCGGCCGCGGTTCGGCGGCCGGAAGCCTCGTCTCCTACTCGCTCGGCATCACCGACGTCGATCCGCTCCGCTTCAATCTCCTTTTCGAGCGGTTCCTGAATCCCGAACGCGTCACGATGCCCGATATCGACATCGACTTCGCGTACGAGCATCGCGAGAAGGTGATCAACTACGTCATCCAGCGCTACGGGCGGGACTCGGTCAGCCAGATCATCACGTTCGGCACCATGGCCGCCCGCGCCGTGGTGCGCGACGTCGGCCGGGCGATCGGGCTCTCCTACGCCGAGGTAGACAAGGTGGCGAAGATGGTCCCCGG
The DNA here is from genome assembly GCA_038060295.1 of Candidatus Eiseniibacteriota bacterium. Classification (GTDB taxonomy): domain Bacteria; phylum Eisenbacteria; class RBG-16-71-46; order SZUA-252; family SZUA-252; genus SZUA-252. The sequence continues at coordinate 4,032 of JBBTHR010000048.1, read as the reverse complement.
GGATCTCGGCATGACGCTCCCGAAGGCGCTGGAGATCGTTCCGGAGCTGAAGGCGCTGCAGAAGCAGGACGAGCGTTACGCCAAGCTGATCCGGGCCTCGCTGGCGCTGGAGGGACTGGCGCGGCACGCCTCCACGCACGCGGCGGGCGTCGTCATCGCCCCGGGTGCGCTCTCCGATTTCGTGCCGATCTTCAAGTCGTCGAAGGGGGACGTGACCACCCAGTTCGACATGAAGTCGGTGGAGAAGGTCGGACTCCTCAAGATGGACTTCCTCGGGCTCCGGACGCTCACGGTGCTGGAGGACGCCACGAGGATGGTGGAGGAGTCGACCGGAACGAAGGTCGAGCTGGCGACCCTGCCGCTCGACGACGAGCCGACCTACAAACTCTTCCAGAGCGCGCACACGATCGGCATCTTTCAGCTCGAATCGTCCGGCATGCGGGACCTGCTTCGGAAGGTCGCGCCCGACACCTTCGAAGACATCATCGCCATCAACGCGCTCTTCCGCCCGGGTCCGATCCAGTCGGGCATGATCGACGACTTCGTGAAGCGCAAGCACGGCCGCGCGAAGGTCGTCTATCCGCATCCGACGCTGGAGGCGATCTTAAAACCGACGTACGGCGTCATCGTCTACCAGGACCAGGTGATGCAGGTGGCGAACCGGCTGGCCGGCTTCTCGCTGGCGCAGGCCGACCTCCTCCGCCGCGCCATGGGAAAGAAGATGCCGGAGGAGATGACCCGGATGAAGTCGGCCTTCATCGAGGGCGCCGCGAAGAACAATTGCACGGAGAAGAAGGCGGGCGAGATCTTCGACCTCATGGAGAAGTTCGCCGGATACGGCTTCGTCCGCGCGCACTCGACCGCGTACGCCGCGCTCTCCTATCAGGCGGCGTGGCTCAAGACGCACCATCCGGCGGCCTACGTGGCCGCGTCGCTCACGAGCGAAGTCGGGAACACCGATCGCATCGTGACGCTGGTGGACGAGGCGCGCCGGCTCGGGATCACCGTCCATCCTCCCGACGTGAACGCGAGTCGCACGAAGTTCGCGCTCGAGGGGGACGGCATCCGCTTCGGCCTGGCCGCGGTGAAGAACGTCGGCCAGGGCTCGGTGGAGGCGATCGTCCGCGCCCGCGAGGAAGGCGGTCCGTTCCAGTCGCTCGGCGACCTGATCCGCCGCGTCGATCTGAGCGCCATCAACCGCCGCGTCCTCGATTCGCTGATCCAGGCCGGCGCGTGCGACCGGCTGGGGGGCGACCGCGCGCAGCTCCTCGAGGCGGTCGGCGATCTCCTGGCTCGCGCTCAGGGCCAGGCGAAGGGCGTCGACCTGGCGCAGGAGAGCCTTTTCGGGGCCGGCGAAGTCGCGGTGATGCAGGACCCGCCGCTCCCCAACACGCCTCCGTGGGCGCTGGAGGAGCGGCTTCGCCGCGAGAAGGACGTCCTCGGATTCTATTTCTCGGATCACCCCCTGGCGGTCTACCGCCCGCTTCTCGCGATGCTCGAGGCGCGCGGCGGCTCCACCACGCAGGGTCTCCGCGAGCGGAAGGAAGGGGACGAAGTGCCGCTGCTCGGAATCGTCGCCTCGGTGAAGACGCACCTGGACCGGAACAAGCGCCCCATGGCGTTCGTGACGATCGAGGATCTCGAGGGGACCGTGGAGGCGACCTGCTTCAACGATCTCTGGGAGCGCTCTCGCGCGGTCATCGTTCCGGGCGCGGTGCTGGAGATCAAGGGGCGCGTGAACCTGCGCGACGAGGCCGATCCCAAGATGGTGCTCCTGGCGGCGCGCGCCGTCGCGGTGCCCGATCCGTCGAAGGCACGGGTGCTCTATCTGGAGATCGACGAATCGAGTTCCGGGCAGCCGCTCGACGCGGTCCGGGCGCTCCTGGTGCGCCATCCCGGCGAAAGCCCGGTATACTTCACCGTACGAGGCGCCGACGGCTCGCGGGCGGTGATTCGCGCCAAGACGCTCCTGGCGGATCCGTGTGCGGAACTGCTGCAGGCGCTCCGGGCCAGACTCGGCGCCGACGCGGTGCGCCTGACGAATCCCGATTCCGAGGCGGAGGCGGTCGCGGTCTAGCCGCGGCCGGGAGAGAGACATGAGCGGGACGTGGCTCGATTTCGAGAAGCCGATCGTCGAGATCGAACGAAAGATCGAAGACCTGCGCGGCCTGGCCACGCCCGAAAATCCGAAGGCGATGGAGGAGTTGCAGAAGCTCGAGCGCCAGGCCGACCGACTTCGCCGGGACATCTACGCGAAACTGACCCGCTGGCAGCGGGTGAAGCTGGCGCGCCACCCGCGGCGCCCCTACACGCTCGATTACATCAAGAGCATCGCCCCCGGATTCATGGAGCTCCACGGCGACCGGCGCTACGGGGACGATCCCGCCATCGTCGCGGGATTCGCGATCGTGGACGATTTGCCGCTGGTGATCATGGGGCACCAGAAGGGGCGCGACACGAAGGAGAACATCTACCGGAATTTCGGCATGGCGCATCCGGAGGGGTACCGGAAGGCGCTTCGCATCATGAAGACCGCGGCGACGTTCGGTCTTCCGATTCTGACGCTCGTCGATACGCCGGGAGCCTACCCGGGGCTCGGCGCGGAGGAGCGCGGTCAGTCGGAAGCGCTCGCGCGGAACATCCTCGAGATGGCGCACCTCCCGGTCCCGATCGTCACGGTGGTGATCGGCGAAGGGGGCTCCGGCGGCGCTCTGGCGCTGGCCGTCGGCGACGTCGTGCTCATGCTGGAGAACTCGATCTACTCGGTCATCACGCCGGAGGGATGCGCGGCGATCCTCTGGAAGGACGCGTCGAAGGCGGAACAGGCGGCCGAGGCGCTGAAGCTGACGGCGAAGGACCTCCTGGAACTTCACGTCATCGACGAGATCATCCCGGAGCCGGTCGGTGGCGCGCACCGCGATCCCGAGGAGACGGCGCTCCGGCTCAAGGATTCGGTCCTTCGTCACCTCCGGTCGCTTCTCGGGCTTCCGAAACAGGAACTTCTCGACCGTCGCCTGGAGAAATACCTGAAGATGGGGGTGTACCTCGAAGAGGCGGTCGCCACGACGGCCACCCCGGAGGGCGATACGCCCGCCTCCACCCCGGCGGCCGGCGCGGCGACGCCGCCCGCACCCTGACCCTCGCCGACGAAGGACCGACCCGATGCCGCTTAGCGACGAGCTCCTCGCCCTTCTGGTCTGCCCGCAGTGCCGGGGAGATCTCCGCTACGACCGCGACGCCGACAAGCTGATCTGCGAGGCCTGCGCGCTCCGCTATCCGGTCGTGGACGGCGTCCCGGTCATGCTCCCCGAAGAAGCGGAGAAGATCGAACGGGTCTGATGCGCCGCCCCCTTGCCTGCGTTCTCGCGCTGGCGTCGTTCGCCGCCGCGCTCGCGCCCTCCGCCGGCTTCGGCGCCGAGGCGGCCACGGCTCCGCCGCTTCCTCCCGCTCCAACCGCATCCGCCGAGACCCCCTACGGCTACCGGGTTCGCGTCCCGATCGGGGAGGCGCTCGTGGCGCACGGAGAGATCGACGGCGTCCCGCTCGACGAGATCGTGCTTCCGGGGGGAGTCGATCTCGCACCGGCCGGCGCTCCGCAGATTCCGACCCGCACCGTCTATCTCCGCGTTCCGTGGGGTGTCGAGCCGCGCGTCCGCGCGACCCCCGGCGCGATCCGCCCGCTCGGTACGATTCGGCCGACGCCATTCCCGAAGCTCGTGACGGAAAGGAGCGAACGGGCCCGGGGGCTGAATCGCGACTGGCGCGAGGCGCTCGCCTCGCCCGCGTACGCGACGGCGATTCCGGGCAATCTCGTCCGGAGCGCCACGCCGATGGCGGCGGGGCAAACGAGACTCCTCGCCGTCGAGATCGCTCCGGTTCAATGGGAGCCCTCGACCGGGAACGCGTGGCAGTTCGAGGAGCTTCTCCTCGACGTCTCGTGGGAGCGCGCGGTGGAGCCGCTCGCCCCGAGCACGGGTGAACGGGGCACGGAACGCGGCGCGGTCGCCGCCACCCGCGCCGCCGCGCTCGACC
>JBBTHR010000047.1:0-1187 GCA_038060295.1 Candidatus Eiseniibacteriota bacterium | reverse complement strand
CTAGTGGCCCTTGAAGTTGGGTTGGACTCGTAATGTCATCAGGCGGCGATGCGGCGTCGTGTTTCGGCGGCGGCGATGCGGCGGTCGCGGTGGTCGCTGTTTCGGTACATGACGTGGCGGGCGAGGGCGTATCCGAATGCGTCCCAGTCGAGGTAGTCGGCGTTACAGACGACGAACTCGGTGAGGGCGGAGAAGTGGCACTCGACCGGGTTCAGGTAGCTGGCGTAGGTCGGGGTGGGGACGAGCTCGATCTTGTTGGCGGCCGCGAAGGCGCGGATCGCTGGCACCCAGTTGGCGGAGAGGTTGTCCTGGATCCAGTAGATCCGCCTGCGGGCGGGGTAGGCGAGCCGGATCTGGCGCATGAAGGTGAGCATGTCGCTGCCGGCTCGTTTGGGGCGCAGCCTGACCCGCAGGCGATCGGCGTGCACGTCGTAGGCGCCGAACACGTAGCGGATGCCGGCGCGGCGGTTGTAGTCGGCCCGCTGCCGCTCGGGCCGTCCTTGCGGCGCCCACCCGGCGCCGGCGCTCGGGCGCAGGCTGACCGGACCCATCTGATCGAAACTGACCACTGCTCCGTCGCGGGGCGGCTGCTCGCACAGCTCCAGGATGCGCGCCGTTTTCTGCTCGTAGTCGGGGTCGGGGCTGGCCTTCCAGGTGCGGGTGCGCTGGAAGGAGAGGCCCGCCTCGCAAAGCAGCGTGCCCAGGTAACGGGCCGAGACCTCGATCCCCTCGCCGCCAAGGTGGGCCGACAGCCGCGGCAGCGACCAGCGCGTCAATGGGATCCCCTGGGAGTCGGGACGGGCACCGGCCACGCTGACGATCCGCTGACGCTGCTCAGTCGTGATCCGGCGGGGACGCCCGCCCCGGTAGCGAGGGCGCAGGCTGTCCATCCCCCGCTCGTTGAACTCGTGAATCACCTTCCGCACCCACGACGGATCGGTACGCCACATCTCCGCGATCCGCGGCACCGGCATCCGCACGTTCGAGGCCAACAGCACCGACGCCCGCTGCCGCGTGCTCTCATGCCTGGCACGCCGCGACAAACGCTTCAACCGCACGGCCTCCTCGTGCAGCAACGGCCGCACAAACACCGACGGGGGACGCATCACCACCTCCACGATCGAGATGCATCCCCATTCGACAGCCAGACCGGGTTTCCGGTCCAACGTTTCTTCAAGGGCCACTAG
>JBBTHR010000046.1:0-18925 GCA_038060295.1 Candidatus Eiseniibacteriota bacterium | reverse complement strand
CGACGCTCGACGACATGGAGCGGCTCCTGGCGGAGATCCCGCTCGAGCGGGTCAGCCTCTCCATGACGATCAACGCCACGGCAATGATCCTCCTCTCGTTCGTGATCGCCGTAGCCGACCGGCGCGGCATTCCGCGCGAGAAACTCTCGGGAACGGTTCAGAACGACGTGCTGAAGGAGTACATCGCGCGCGGCACGTACATCTATCCGCCCGCGGCGTCGCTCAAGATCGCCACCGACCTGTTCGAGTACTGCGCCGCCGACGTGCCGCAGTGGAACACCATCTCGATCAGCGGCTACCACATCCGCGAGGCGGGCTCGACGGCGGTGCAGGAAGTCGCCTTCACGCTCGCCAACGGGCTCGAGTACGTCCGGGCCGCGGTCGATCGCGGGCTGGAGGTCGACGCCTTCGCGCCGCGACTCTCCTTCTTCTTCAACGCCCACAACGATTTCCTGGAGGAAATCGCGAAGTTCCGCGCGGCGCGCCGGCTCTGGGCGCGGCTCATGGAGGAGCGCTTCCATCCGCGCGATCCGAAATCGCGCATGCTCCGGTTCCACGCCCAGACGGGCGGCTCCACCCTGACCGCTCAACAGCCGCACAACAACATCGCCCGCGTCGCCGTTCAGGCGCTCGCGGCCGTGCTGGGGGGCTGCCAGTCGCTCCACACGAATTCGTTCGACGAGGCGATCTCGCTCCCGAGCGAGAAGGCCGCCACGACCGCACTCCGAACGCAGCAGGTCCTCGCCTTCGAGTCGGGCGCCGTGAACACGGTCGACCCGGTCGGAGGCGCCTGGGCCATCGAGGAGCTGACCGATCGAATCGAGCGGGAGGCGCGCCACGAGATCGAGGTGATCGACGCGCTGGGCGGCGCCGTACGGGCGATCGAGGCGGGCTATCCTCAAGATTCCATCGAGCGGAGCGCCTACGAATTCCAGCTCGCGGTGGAGCGAGGCGAGAAGATCATCGTCGGCGTGAATCGATTCGGCGACACGGAGGAGACGGCGGCGCCGGCGTTCACGCTCGACCCTGCGCTCGAACAGCGGCAGGCGGAGCGCGTTCGCGCCTTCCGCGCGTCACGGGACGAGAAGGGCGTCACGCTCGCGTCGCACCGCGTGGAGGAAACCGCGCGCCGCGACGGAAACCTGACCCCCGCCGTCATCGACGCCGTGAAGGCCGGGGCCACGCTCGGAGAGATCAGCGACGCGCTCCGGCGCGTCTACCACACGTACCAGCCGGGCGCCTGAGCGCGCCGGGCCCGATCCAGATCCCCTTCAGGCCACGGAGGCCCCGGCGATGAACCTGTTCGAAGCGGCGATTCTCGGCGCCGTGGAGGGCCTCACCGAGTTCCTTCCCGTCTCCAGCACCGGCCACCTCATCCTCGCGGCGCGCGCCATGGGACTCTCCGGCGCCGCCATCGACGCCTACGAGGTCGTGATCCAGGCAGGGGCGCTCCTGGCCGTCGCCTGGCTCTATCGCGGGCGCGTGGGAGAGCTGGCGCAGGGATTGGTGCGGCCGCATCCCCGCGGGCGCGCCCTCCTCCTCAAGCTCCTGGTCGCCTTCCTGCCGGCCGCGGCGATCGGATTCCTGACGCATGGCTGGATCAAGGAGCACCTCTTCGGGGCCCGCCCGGTCGCGGCCGCGCTCCTGGTCGGCGGCGTGGCGATCCTCGTCATCGAGGCGTGGCGCCGGCGGCGGGCCAAGGCGCCCCGCTACGCGTCGGTGGACGACTTCCCGCTGCGCGTGGCGATCTTCATCGGGCTGGCGCAGTGCCTCTCGCTCTGGCCGGGCACCTCGCGCGCGCTGGCGACGATGCTCGCCGCGCTTCTCCTGGGCGCCACGCCGGTCGCGGCCGCCGAGTTCTCGTTCCTGCTCGCTCTCCCGACGCTGGGGATGGCGACCCTCTACGATTTCGCGAAGAACCACGAGGCGCTCCTGGGCCCCGGACTGGGTGGGCCGGCGCCGCTCCTGACCGGGCTCGCCGCCGCCGCCGTCGTGGCGGCGCTCGCGATCACGTCGTTCCTCCGTTACCTCACCCACCGCGGCCTCGTTCCGTTCGGGTGGTACCGGATCGCGCTCGGCATCGCGGTCTTCGTCTTTCTCGGAATGCGCGGGGAGGCCTTGCCATGACGCCCGATTCGCTCATCCGGGGCTTGGCCCACGTCGGAATCGCGGTCCGCTCGCTGGAGGAGGCCATTCCCCGCTGGACCGAAAGCCTCGGCTTTCGCCACGTCGACACCATCACGCTCGATTCGATGGGGCTCAAGATCGCGTTCCTCGAGGCGGGTGGAACCGAGATCGAACTCCTGGAGCCGATCCGGTCCGACTCGACGATCGCAAAGTTCCTGGAAAAGCGAGGCGAAGGGATCCATCACCTCTCCTTCCACGTGCGAGACATCGAGGTCGCCCTGGCGCGCGCCGCCGCGGCAGGTCTTGAGCTGATCGATCGCACGCCGCGCGAAGGGAGCCACGGAACGAAGATCGCGTTCGTCCATCCGCGCTCCATGGGTGGAGTCCTGGTCGAGTTCTGCGAACGGAGGCACGAATGATCCGGAACCGAATCTGGCGAACGGCGGCGCTGGTGGCGCTGGCCGTGTCACTCTTCAGCGGCGTGGCGGGACCGGCGGAGGCGCGCAACAAGCGCCTTTCCAACCCCTACACCTACACGATGGGCGATGACATCGCGAAACGGATGGCGGCGATTTTCCGAATTACGGCGGGCCTGGAGCCCGCCACCATGGTCTCCTACGACCGGAAGGCCCACAACCTGGTCGCCGAGATCCTCGGGAGCACGGAGGAGATCGAGGGAGCGAAGCGGGAGATCGAGGGCTTCGTGCAGGCCATCCGGGACGGCGTGGCGCCCTACGCGCGGAAGCAGCACGGAATCGACCTGGCCGACACCGATGTCACGCTCATCTACTACAACGATACCGGCGACGAGCCGCCCTACGAGATCGTGCGGCGCGAGAATGGCGTATTCGTGGAACCAGCCCCCGAGAGCGGGGATTAACCGCAAGGAGGATTCGATGGGCCGAGTGATCATCGCAGGAATCGTCGCCGGCGTGGCGCTCTTCATCTGGGGCGCCGCGGAGCACATGCTGACCCCGATCGGGGAGATGGGCATCGCCGGGCATCCGCACGAGGCGATGCTCCTGCCCGCCATTCAGCAGACGACGCCGCAGCCGGGCCTCTACATGTTTCCCTGGATCGACATGGCGAAGAATCCGACGAAAGAGGAGGAGCAGGCCTACAACGAGAAGTACAAGGTCGGCCCCCACGGGATTCTCATCCTCGGTCCGAACGGCGAGGAGCCGATGCCGCCCTCGCGGCTCGCGAAGGAACTCTTCACGAATATCCTGACGGCCATCGTGGCCGCCTTCCTGCTGGCGAAACTGGCGACCGGTCTCGGCGGGTACGTTTCGGGTGGGATCATGACGTTTCTGATCGGGTGGATGTCGATCAGCGTTCCGTCGTGGAACTGGTACGCCTTCCCCGCTCCCTTCGTTCTCGCGGAGCTGATCGATCAGGTGGTCGCGGGCGCCATCGTCGGACTCGTGGTGGGCCTCGTGCTGACACGGAAGCGCGCATGAAACGGCGGACGCCGGGAGCGATCGCCCTGTTGCTCGGCGTCGCCGCGCTCACTGTCGCCGCGCTCACCGTCGCGGCGGTGCGCCCGGAGCTTCGCCCGTGGCCCGGGGCCGGTTTTCGAACGCAGGGAGCCTCGCTCCTCCGTCCGCTCTTTCGAGGCGTCGCCTTCACGCCGCTGGCAACCGTCGGCGATTCGCTCGTCCCTCCCACGCCCGAGGAGGGGAGATTCCTCTTTCTGCCGATGCCCGACGGCACCGCCGTTCAATCGATCGGCCGCGGGCTGGCCGAGATCTACGTCGCGCACGGCACGTCGTGGGAGGACGGGGTCGGGAGCGGGCGGGTGTCGCGGCTCCTCCTGGACCAGGAGACACGGCGAATCCTCGCCGCCGACTGGATCGTGGACGGCGTGGAGAGCTTCGAGCGGCTGAGCGGGGCGACGCTGGCGGCGACGCGCGAGGGATTCCTGACGCCCCATTTCCTGGTCGGGGAGAATTCGCTCCAGGGCCCGAACCACGGCGTGGTGGCCGCGGTCAGCGTCCGGAGCGGCATCGTGACGGCGCTCCCGTGGCTCGGCCGCTTCCAGCACCAGAAGGCGCTCCTTCTCCCGTTTTCGAACGGACGGGTCACCGCGATCCTCACGGAAGCCGGCGATCCCGGGCGCTCGCAGCTCTACATGTACCTCGCCCAGAGCGACACCGACTTCCTCGGAGGACGCGGCCAACTCTACGTGCTCCGCGCCGATTCACCGCGGGAAGGTCCCGACACGCAGCTCGCGTCGATGGTGAAGAAGACGCGGCCGCTGACGGGCCGGTTCGTCCCCGTGCAGGGATTCTCCGTCGACGGCGACCCCATGGCCCCGTCGGCGGTGGAGACATCGGCGCAGGCGGTCCGCGCGCTCCAATTCGCGCGCCTGGGCGACGCGGCGCCCGACCGGTTGAATCCGAGCGCGTTCTACCTCGCGGACCAGGGGGCCGAGAACTGGATCGATCCCGTGAGCGGGCGCCCGGTCACGGGCGACGGGCGGATCTACCGCATCGAACTCGACGCCTTCGATCCAACGATCGTGAAGGACCTCCGCCTGCTGCTGGACGGGGACGACGCCGACGATCTCTACCGCCCCGACAATCTCGAGACGGACGATCGCGGGCTCATGATCCAGGAGAACCCGGGCCGGCGCGGTCTCCATCCCTCCCGGATTCTCCGCTGGGACTTCAACACGCGGCGGCTGGAACCGCTCGCCGAGTGTGCGGAGCGCGATCCCCAGGGGCGCTCGATTCCGGAAGGAACGGGAGGAGCGTGGGAAACGGCGGGGATTGTCGACGCGAGTAGCGTCTTCGGCGCGGGAACGTGGCTCGTGACGGTGAAGGCTCCGAACGACTACTCCTCGCCGTTCCACGGCCGCGGCGGGAGCGGCCAGCTGCTCCTGATGCGGACTCCGGTCCTGGGGGAAGAGACGGAGAAGGCCGAGGCTCCCGCGGGAAAGTCCGCGCCCTCGAAGTAACCGCCGGGCCCACCCTCGGCGCTGGCGCGCCGACGCCTCAGTTCCCGCCGTTGGCGGGAGGAGGAGGAGGCGGTGGCGGAAGCGCCTCTTCCTCGTTGCTGCGCGGCGTCGGCACGACGTCGTCCCCCGCCGGCAAGGCCGGCGTGCCGCCCGGAGCGGCGTTCCTGGCGGGGCGCCGCACGGCCGCTCCATCGAGGCGGCGGTACTGGATCTGCAACTGGCAGTGGACGCGCTTCGGCGTCCGGATCGAGTAGCCGTTGTCGAGGAGGAGCACCACCGGCTGTCCCGCCGGAAGGTCGTGGTCCAGCGTGATCACGCGCGACTTGGGCGAGACCCAGAACGGTTTGGCCTCGGGCCCGCCCCGCTTCTTCAGCCAGCGGTCGTACTCCGTCCCCGAGAAGAGCCGCACGATGATGTCGCGCTTCCCGCCCGACGCCGTGACCGTGCCGGTGAGGTGCGTCCCCTCGATCCCCGACCCGGTCGTCGGCAGATCGAGCGCGAAGAACTCCGCCGGCCCGACGAAGAAGGTCGAGTCGACAACCTCCGCCACGTACGAATCGACCGGCAACGCCTGCTGGCGCGGGGCCGCCGAGGAGTCCTCGGGGAGCATGATCGGCTCCTCGCCGCCGCTCTGCGCGCGCGCGCTTCCCTCGAGCGACATCGCCGCGATCAGCGCGAGCGCCGCCACGACCGTCCTGCTGGCATCCCTACCCATACGACCTCCTGGCCGCGAGGCGTCCCGCCTACTCGGCGCCCTTTGGCTCGTACCCGTCGCGGAACAACGCTCCCCAACCGGTCTTCATGATCTCGGCCTTTCGCGGCTTTCCCACGAACGGGTACCAGTATCCGTCGTGGTAGGCCCGCGAGGCCGCGTACGACCACGGCACGAGCGGACTCTGGAGGAGGAATTTCTCCAGCGGCTTCAGCGGCCCGTGGTAGATCAGCTTCTGCCCCTTCGACGCGAACGTGTTCTCGTTCCGGGCATAGTGGAGGTTCACGTTCGAGACGTCGTCCCCCACCAGCTCGATGTTCCGGGGATCGGCGTTCCCCAGGCCGGCGTCGTTCGCCAGGCGCAGGAACTTGATCGTGAGCGGGTCGAACCCCATCAGCTTCGCCGCCGTCGCGTCGATGGCGACCTGGTCGCGCGATGCGAGCATCAGATTCGTGACGCGGAGCCGCATGGCGCGCGGCCCGGGACCGTCGCCGGAGACCGTTCCGTCCATCACCGCGAAGATGCCGGGGTGGATCTCCTTCTGGATCGTCAGGAGGTCCACCAGCGTCTCGTGAATCACACTGTGCGTCCAGTGCCGCTTCAGATGAAGGAGCCCGCCGAACGCGTTCTTCATGGCGCCCGTCATCTCCGTGAAAACGTGCGTCTTCAGCGTCGGCAGATGAACGATGTTCGCCCCGACGAGCGTCTTCGGGATCATGAGCCCGTCGGGATAGACCTCGTTCAGCACGAGCATCTTCCCCTTCGGCTCGTACCGGATCCAGTCGGCCTCGCTCTCCTTGTCGTTGAGCCAGACGGAGCGAATCCCGAAGGAGTCCAACACCGATTCCAGCTTGTTGTTCCGGACGCCGACGTGCGGATCGACGACGACCGTTGAATTTTGCGCGGCGAGAATTCGGCTCTTGTCGAAGCCCGCGGCCAAAAGTCCCCGGATGACGCCGTCGAGTTGCCACGGGGTCGTGGAGCAGGCCGGGTAGTAGACGTGCCAGGAGATGTTGATCTTCAGCAGCGTCGTCCGCTTTGGGTCCAGTTCCTGGCGCATGTCGGCCAGTTCCATGAGCCGGCCGAAATCGGCGACCGCGGTTTCGGGCGTGGTCTTCAGCACGGCGACTTTGGAGCGAGGGATCGGGGTCACTTGGAAGTTTTCCGGTCTTTGGGGTGGAGGATCGAGCCGGCGATCACGATGCGCTGGATCTCCGACGTGCCTTCGTAGAGTTCGGTCACCTTCGCGTCGCGGTAGTAGCGCTCGACGGCGAATTCCTTCGTGTAGCCGTAACCGCCGTGGATCTGGACCGCGTAGTCGGCGGAGACCCGGGCCATGCGCGAAGCGAGCAGCTTCGCCATCGACGCCTGCGGGCCGCACGGGAGCCCCTGGTCTTTCAGCCACGCCGCGCGGAGCGTGAGGAGCCGCGCGGCTTCGATCTCGGTGGCCATGTCCGCGATCATCCACTGGATCGCCTGGAACTCGGAGATCGTCCGGCCGAACTGGCTCCGCTCCTTGGAGTACCTGGCCGCGGCGTCCAGGGAGGCCTGCGCGATGCCGAGCGCCTGCGCGGCGACGCCGATCCGGCCTCCGTCCAGCGCCTGCATGGCGACCTTGAAGCCGTGCCCCTCGTCGCCCAGCCGGTTCTCCACGGGAACGCGGCAGTCCTCGAAGATCAACTCCGTCGTGTCGGAGGCGAGAAGACCCATCTTGTGGATCGACTTCCCGATCCGCATCCCCGGCGAGTTCCGCTCGATGAGGAAGGCCGTGATGCCGCGGTGTTTCTGTTCTGTGCTGGTTCGCGCCATGACCAAGAAAAGGTCTGCGAAGGCGCCGTTCGTGATGAAGGTCTTCGACCCGTTCAAAACGTACGCGCCTCCGTCCAGTTCGGCGCGGGTGATGAGCGCCGCCGCGTCCGAACCGGAGCCGGGCTCCGTGAGGGCGAAGGCTCCCAGGTACTCCCGGGCCAGGAGCGGCAGCCACTTCTTCTTCTGCGCCTCGGTGCCGAAGAGCTGGATGGGCGCCGCGCCGACCGAGTTGTGCACCGAGACCGTGATGGCGACCGCGGCCGAGGCGCGCGCGAGTTCCTCCAGGACGACGGCGTAGGCGACCTGGTCGATGCCGGCGCCGCCGTATTCCTCGGGGATCAGGAGCGAGAAGAAATTGTGGTCGCGGAGCTTCTTCCGGAGCTCGCCGGGGATGGCGCACTCCTCATCCATCCTCGCCGCGATCGGGGCGATCTCGCCCTCGGCGAATTCGCGCGTGACCGCGCGCAGCATCTCCTGTTCTTCCGTCAGCTGAAAATTCATGGGCGCGCCACCGGGCGACGGATCATGCGTACTCGTAGAAGCCGCGGCCCGACTTCCGGCCGAGGCGGCCCGCCGCCACCATCGACTTGAGGAGCGGACAGGGCCGGTACTTGCTGTCTCCGAATCCCTCGTGGAGCACGTTCATGATGTCGAGGCAGACGTCGATGCCGATCAGGTCGGCCAGGGCCAGCGGGCCCATCGGATGATTCATGCCGAGCTTCATGACCGTGTCGATCGCCTCGCGGTCGGCCACGCCTTCCAGGAGCGTGAAGGCCGCCTCGTTGATCATCGGCATGAGGATTCGGTTGCTCACGAAGCCCGGGCGATCCATCACGACGACCGGCGTCTTGCCGAGCGCCTTGGAGAGTTCCACGGTCTCGGCCACGGTCTCGTCGCTGGTGTCGAGGCCGCGCACGACCTCCACGAGCGGCATGAGCGGGACCGGGTTCATGAAATGCATGCCGACGAACCGGCGCGGCCGCTTGGTCATCGCGGCCAGCTCCGTGATGGAGAGGGACGACGTGTTCGATGCCAAGATGGCGTCGGGCGGGAGCTTCTGGTCGAGCGACTGGAAGACCGCGCGCTTGATCTCGAACTTCTCCGGCACCGCCTCCACGGCGATGGAGCAGGCGTCCATCGGGAAATCCGATTCTCGCGTCGCGATCCGCGCCAGCGTCTCGTCGCGCTTCGCCGCGTCGAGCTTTCCCTTCTCCACGAACTTCGCCAGGCTCTTCTCGATCGTCGCCAGGCCGCGCTTCAGCGCCGCCTCGTTCGCCTCGAGCAGGAGCACCGGGTGACCGCCGGCGGCGAAGGTCTGGGCGATACCGTTCCCCATGGTACCGGCCCCGACCACCAGCACCGGCCTCAGCGCCTGCGTCGTGGCGCTCATGCGGCCTCCACGCTCAGGGCGACCGCGTTGCCGCCGCCCAGGCAAAGGGTCGCGAGACCCGACTTCTTCTTCATGTCGCGCATGGCGTAGAGGAGCGTCGTCAGGATGCGGGCGCCGCTCGCTCCGATCGGGTGGCCCAGCGCCACCGCGCCGCCGCGCACGTTCAGCGTCGCCGGATCCCACTCCAGCTCGCGCGCGTCGACGATCGCCTGGGCCGCGAAGGCCTCGTTGGCCTCGATCAGGTCCCACGCGCTCGTCTTCCGCCCCAGCTTCTCCGCCAGCTTCCGCACCGCGACGACCGGCGCGTAGAAGACCAGCTCCGGCGCGACGCCGCCGGTGGCGTAGCCGTTGATGCGGGCGAGCGGCGTGGAGCCGGTCCGCTTCAAGGCCGCGCCCGACATGACGACGACCGCCGAGCCGCCGTCGTTCAGCCCCGGGGCGTTCCCCGCCGTCACCGTGCCATCCTTCTGGAAGGCCGGGCGGAGTTTTCCCAGGGTCTCCATCGTGGTATCCGGACGAACCCGCTCGTCGGCAAGGAACGGCTTCGGATCGCCCTTCTTCTGCGGAATCACGACCGGGACGATCTCGTCCTTGAAGGCGTTCGCCGTCTGGGCCTTGGCCGCCTTCAGATGGCTCTCCATGGAGAAGCGGTCCTGATCCTCGCGCGTGACGTTGTACTTCTTCGCGATCAGTTCGGCCGCGCTTCCCATGTGGAAGTTGTTGAACGAATCCCAGAGCCCGTCGTGGATCATGCCGTCCACCAGCTCGCCGTGTCCGAGCCGGTAGCCGGTGCGGGCCTTCGGGAGGTAGTACGGGACGTTCGACATCGACTCCATGCCGCCCGCCACGACGATGTCGGCGTCGCCGGCACGGATCGCCTGGGCCGCCAGCATGACCGCCTTGAGTCCGGAGCCGCAGACCTTGTTCACGGTCATGGCGGCGACGGTGTTCGGGATGCCCGCGTGGATCATCGCCTGGCGCGCCGGGGCCTGCCCCACGTACGCCTGGACGACGTTCCCCATGAGCACTTCCTCCACCTGCCCCGGCTCGATGCCGGCGCGGGTCACGGCTTCCCGGATGACGATGGCGCCCAGCTGCGGCGCGCTCATGCCGGCAAGCGTTCCTTGGAACTCGCCGATGGCGGTGCGGCAGGCGCTGACGATGAACGCATCACGATCAGACACGACGAACTCTCCTCTCGATGCGGGCGCGAAGCTCCGGTCAGAGTCCCGGACGGCTCGCGGCCTCGCGTAGCAATTCCCGGGCGATGACGAGCATCTGGATCTGCGAGGTTCCCTCGCCGATCTCCATCAGTTTGGCGTCGCGGAAGTAGCGCTCCACCGGATAGTCGGTCATGTAGCCCGCCCCGCCGTGGATCTGGATCGCGAGATTGGCGCACTGCATCGCGATCGTGGAGGCCTTCAGCTTCGCCATGGCGGCATGGCGCGTGAAGCGCCCGCCGCGGTCCTTGAAGCGCGCGGTCTGATAGACCAGGAGCCGCGCCGATTCGACTTCGGTGACCATCTCGGCCAGGAGGAGCTGGATCGCCTGGAACTCGGCGATCGCCTTGCCGAACTGCCGCCGCTCCTGGGAGTACTTCAGCGCGGCATCGAGGGCGGCCTGCGCGATTCCGACCGACATGGCGCCGATCGAGATTCGCCCTCCGTCGAGTGTCATCATGAACTGCTTGAAGCCCTCTCCCTCGGTGCCGAGCAGGTTCTCCGCGGGGAGCGACAACTTGTCGAAGAGAAGCTCGACCGTGTCGCTCGCGCGGTGCCCCAGTTTCCGCTCCTTGCCGCCGGCGGAGAATCCGGGGGTCCCCTTCTCGACGATGAACGACGAGATGCCCCGCACGCCAACCCCCGGCGTCGTGACGGCCGTGAAGACCGCCGTGCCGCAGACGGAGCCGTTCGTGATGTAGATCTTCCGCCCGCTGACCGTGTAGCGGTCCCCCTCCTTCACCGCGCGCGTCTTCGTTCCGCCGGCGTCGGAGCCAGCCTCGGCCTCGGTGAGCCCGAACGCCGCCAGCTTCTCGCCGGAGCAGAGCGCGGGAAGGTACTTCCGCTTCTGGGCATCTGTGCCGAATCGGTAGATCGGCCACGTGCCGAGCGAGGTGTGCGCCGCCAGCGTGATGCCGGTCGACGCGCAGGCGCGTGAGATCTCCTCCACCGCGATCACGTAGGAGAGGGTGTCTAGCCCGGCGCCGCCGTACTCCGGCGGGAAGATGATTCCGAATAAACCGAGTTCCCGCATCTTGCGGATGTTCTCCCACGGAAATTCGCCCGTCTCGTCGGCCTTCGAGGCGCGCGGCGCGATCTCGCCCTGGGCGAATTCGTGCAGCGTGTTCCGGAGGAGCGCCTGCTCGTCGGTCAGTTCGTAGAAGTCGATATCGCTTGCTGGCGTCACGATCGTCATGGTGCCCCCAAGGCGCCGGTCAGACCGGCATCACGGTCACGTCGTCGAGAATGAGATCCGCTTCCGTCGCGGCGCGAATCTGTTCCACCGTGACGTCCGGAGCGCGCTCCAGCAGGCGAAGGCCCTGCGGAGTCACCTCCATCACCGCGAGATCGGTGACGATGAGGTCGACCACCTTCCGGCCCGTGAGCGGGAGCGTGCACTTCTTCAGCACTTTTGAGGAGCCGTCCTTCGCGGTGTGGAGCATCGTGACCACGACGCGCTTCGCGCCGGCCACGAGATCCATGGCACCGCCCATCCCCTTCACCATCTTTCCAGGAATCATCCAGTTCGCCAGATTCCCCTCCTGGTCCACTTCCATGGCGCCCAGGATGGTCAGGTCGATGTGGCCGCCACGGATCATGGCGAAGGAGTCGGCGCTGGAAAAGAAGGAGGCGCCAGGCAGCACCGTCACCGTCTCCTTCCCCGCGTTGATGAGATCGGGGTCTTCCTCCCCCTCGTACGGATAGGGGCCGACGCCCAGGATGCCGTTCTCCGACTGGAGGACGACCTCCATCCCGCTGGGGATGTGATTCGCCACCAGGGTCGGCATGCCGATGCCCAGGTTGACGTAGAAACCGTCCTTAAGCTCCTGCGCCGCCCTTCGGACGATTCGTTCTCTTTTCAATTCGCTTGGGTCCATAGGTCCCCTGGAAGATCGCGTCGATGTAGACGCCGGGCGTGACCACGACGTCGGGATCGAAGGAGCCGGTCGGAACCAGCTCCTCCACCTCCGCGATGGTGAAGGCGCCCGCCGTCGCCACCATCGGATTGAAATTTCGCGTCGAACGGCGATAGATCAGATTTCCCGCGTGGTCGCCGCGCCACGCCTTCACGAAGGCGAAGTCGCCCTTGATCGGCATCTCGAGCACGTACTCGCGGCCCTGGATGACCCGCGTCTCCTTCCCCTCGGCGACGAGGGTGCCGACGCCGGTCGGCGTGTAGAAACCGCCGATCCCCGCACCGCCAGCCCGGATCCGCTCGGCGAAGGTCCCCTGCGGCACCAGCTCGACTTCCAGTTCCCCGCTCAGGAACTGCCGCTCGAACGTGGCGTTCTCGCCGACGTAGGAGGAGATCATCTTCTTGATCTGGCGCGTCTGCAGAAGCAGCCCCAGACCCCCGTCGTCCACGCCCGCGTTATTGGAGACGCAGGTGAGGTCCTTCACGCCCGAATCCCGGAGCGCCACGATCAGGTTCTCGGGGATGCCGCAGAGGCCGAACCCCCCGAGGACGATCGTCGCGCCGTCCTGGATCTTCGCGCGGTCCAGCGCCTCGCGCGCGTCGCGCACGACCTTTTTCATGCCCGCCGCCCCGTTCCAGAGGCCGAGCCGACTTTGCCGGCCCGGTTCGCGGCCACCCAGCCGCGCACGTAGTCGATGATCGCGCCGGTGGGCGTGCCGGGGCCGAAGAGATCCCCGACGCCCAGCTTCCGGAGCGCCTCCATGTCTTCTTTCGAGATGATGCCGCCTCCGGTCAGGAGAACGTCGTTCAGGCCCCGATCGCGCATCAACTGCCACACGCGCGGGAAGAGCGTCATGTGGGCGCCCGAGAGGATCGAGAGCGCCACCACGTCGACGTCCTCCTGCAGCGCCGCCTGGACGATCATCTCCGGCGTCTGGTGAAGCCCGGTGTAGATGACCTCGAAGCCGGCGTCGCGCATGGCGCTGGCGACCACCTTCGCGCCGCGATCGTGGCCGTCCAGCCCCGCCTTCCCCACCAGCACCCGGATCTTGCGCGCCATGAGTCGCCTCCTAGAAAACCGCGGGCTCGCGGTAGACGCCGTAGGCCTCGCGGAACAGGT
The DNA here is from genome assembly GCA_038060295.1 of Candidatus Eiseniibacteriota bacterium. GTDB lineage: Bacteria > Eisenbacteria > RBG-16-71-46 > SZUA-252 > SZUA-252 > SZUA-252. Next base: position 5,673 of record JBBTHR010000046.1, on the reverse strand, counting down.
CGCTGATCTCCCCGAGGGTCGCGTGGGCCCTTACCGCGTCGAGGACGAACGGGACGAGATTCTTGTCGCTCATGCAGGCGTCCCGAAGCGCCTTCATGGCGGCCGCGTGCCGCGCGGCGTCGCGCGTGGCCTTCACCGACTTCACGCGCTCCGACTGGCGGCGCTCGATGTCCGGATCGATCTTGAGAACGGGGATCGAAAGCTCGTCCGCGTCGGACGCGAACTTGTTCACGCCGACGATCACGCGCTCGCCCCGCTCAACCTGCTGCTGGAATCGGTAGGCGGAGTCGGCGATCTCCTTCTGGGGATAGCCGCGCTCCACCGCCGCGATGATGCCGCCCATCTCGTCGATCCGCTTGATAGTCGCCAGCGCCTCGGCCTCCATCGTGTCGGTCAGCGCCTCCATGAAGTAGGAGCCGCCGAAGGGGTCGACGACGTTCGCCACGCCGGTTTCGTATGCCAGGATTTGCTGCGTCCGGAGCGCTACGGTCACCGCTTCCTCGGTCGGAAGCGCCAGCGTCTCGTCCATGGAATTGGTGTGGAGCGACTGCGTGCCGCCCAAAACGGCCGCCAGGGCCTGGATCGCAACACGCGCCACGTTGTTTAGCGGCTGCTGCGCCGTGAGCGACACGCCCGCCGTCTGCGCGTGCGTGCGGAGCATCCAGGAGCGCGGATTCTTGGCGCCGAAGCGGTCGCGCATCGTGGTCGCCCAGATGCGGCGCGCGGCGCGGAACTTGGCGATTTCCTCGAAGAAGTCGTTGTGGACGTCCCAGAAGAAGGAGAGACGCGGCGCGAAATCGTCCACGTCCATGCCGCGCTTCACGCACTCCTCCACGTAGCCGATGCCGTCGGCCAGCGTGAAGGCGAGTTCCTGGGCCGCGGTCGCGCCCGCCTCGCGGATGTGATAGCCGCTGATCGAGATGGAGTTCCACTTCGGCATGTTCGCCGCGCACCACTCGATCATGTCGACGCAGATCTTCACGTGCGGCCGCGGCGGGCAGATCCACTCCTTCTGCGCGATGAACTCCTTCAGCATATCGGCCTGGATCGTGCCGCCGAGCTGGGAAGGCTTCAGCCCCTGCTTCTCGCCGACCGCGACGTACATCGCGAGGAGGACGATGGCGGGCGCGTTGATGGTCATGGAGGTGGTGACCTTGTCGAGCGGAATGCCGCGGAACAGGGTCTCCATGTCCTCGAGCGTGGAGATGGCCACGCCCTCGCGGCCGACTTCCCCCAGCGACATCGGGTGATCGGCGTCGTAGCCCATGAGGGTCGGCATGTCGAACGCGGTCGAGAGGCCGGTCACGCCCTGGCCGAGCAGGTAGTGGAAGCGCTGGTTCGTGTCGTCGGCGGAGCCGAAGCCGGCGAACTGGCGCATCGTCCAGAGACGGGTGCGGTAGCCCTCGGGGAAGAGAGCGCGCGTGTAGGGGAACGCGCCGGGCTCGCCCAGGCGCTCCTGCAAGTCCGCGCGACGATCGGCTTCCGTGTAGACGGCCTTCAGCGGAATACCGGACATCGTCTCGAAACGCGGCTCGGCCGGCGCGCCGGACCTGGCCGCGGCCCCGGCGGGCGCGGCACCCGTGGAAGCCGGCGTCTCAGGAGGCGTTTGCGTTCGACCGTTCGCCATGGTGCGTCATCCTTTCGATCAGATCCCGGGCCGCCCGGTAGGGCGACGTCCGCCCCGCGACCACGTCCTCGGCGGCTCCGTCGAGGAGCTCTTCGAGCCCCTGGCGCCTCAACCAGGCGTCGAGAAGCCCCTCGCGTACGGCGTGCCGAATCCGCGCGCGCACTTTCTCGCGGCGGCGCGAGGCGGCCACGTCGGGCCGGCTCGTGTAGTCGCGATGCTCGCGCAGCGCCTGGTGCAACTCCTCGAATCCCGTCCGCGCCGTGGCGACGGTCCGCACGATCGGCGGCCGGTGCGCCTCGGGCCGGAAGGCCAGCGAGGCGCGGAGTGCCGCCTCCATGGCGTCCGCGCCGGGATGATCCGACTTGTTCAGCACGATCACCTCGGCGATCTCCATCAGCCCCGCCTTCAGGGCCTGAATGGCGTCTCCCGATTCCGGAGTCAGCACCACGACCGTGGTGTCGGCCGCTTCCGCGACGTCGAGTTCGCTCTGCCCCACCCCGACGGTCTCCACCAGCGTCGTCTGGCTACCCCAGGCGTCCAGGAGTTCGCAGAGCTCGCTGGTCCGCGCGGCCAGACCGCCCAGGCTTCCCCGCGTCGCCATGCTGCGGATGAAGACCTTGGCATCGGTCGCGTGCTCGTTCATCCGGACGCGGTCGCCCAGGATCGCGCCTCCCGTGAACGGGCTCGTCGGATCGACCGCGATGATCCCGACCTGAATTCCCTCCGCGCGCAGAAGCCGCGTGTACTCCGCGACGAGCGTGCTCTTCCCCGCTCCCGGCGGGCCGGTGAACCCGACGCGCGGCGCCGCGGGGCGCTTTCCGTACAGCGCCTCGAGAATGCCCTCCGCGCCGGCGTCCCCGTTCTCGACCCACGTCATCGCGCGGGCCAGCGAGCGCGAATCGCCGCGCAGCACCGCCTCCGCGAGGGTGGCGGCCGGCGAGACCGTGCTGGCCGGCCCCGACGTCTCCGACGAAGCGCTCAATACTCCATCCCGGCGCGCGACTCGATGCCCAGGCGATAGTGGTGCTTGATCTCGCGCACTTCGCTGACCGTATCGGCCAGATCCAGCAGCGCCGCCGGCGCGCTTCGGCCCGTGGCAATGATGTCCATCCAGCGCGGCCGTGCCTTCACGAGCTCCAGTACTTCCTCGACCGGGATCAGCTTGAAATCGGCTACCACGTTGATCTCGTCGAGGATGAGGAGGTCGTGCTGTCCGCCGCGGACGATCTCCCACGCCTTGTCGAGGCCCGCGCGGGCCAGCAACACGTCGCGAGGATCGGGATGCTTCGGATCGACGAACGCGTTCCGGCCGTATTGATAGACATCCACGCCGAGCCGGTCGCGGAGCACGAGCAGCTCGCCGTAGACGCGGCCCTTCATGAACTGAATCGCCGCCACGCGGAAATCGTGACCCAGGGCGCGGAGCGCGCAACCGAATCCGGAAGTCGTTTTCCCCTTCCCGTTGCCGGTGATGACGAGGAAAATTCCGCGGCGAGTTTCTCGGCCTTCGGTCGGAAGCGCCGATCCCGAAGTGGCGCCATCAGTTGCAAGGATTTTGTCCATCAAGTCAGGCTACCATTCCAGGGGCCGAGTGTCAATTGTGCCGGGTCGCGGTGACGTCCCTCTCGTGGAGCCGCGATCGGTCCGCCAAGCGCTTTGGACGCAGAGAGTTCCGACGTCGATGCAGTCCGCGCAGGACGTCTCGCCCGAAATCGGGTACGCTGAGAGACAAATACGCGTGTGGCGGTTGAGGAAAAGCGCGGGCCGATCGTGGCGCTCGCGAACTCCATCGCTTCCCGCTCGCCCGAAGCGCGTCGCTTCGATCCGCACTGAAGGGAGCCCTACATGGGTCGTCGAGGAAACCAAACGTTTTTGAAGAACCAGAAAGCGCAGAAGCGCGTGGCGCGCGCGAACGCGAAGCGGGTCGACAAGCAGGCGAAGCGGGACGACAAGGTGGCGCGCGCCGCGGCCGGCGATCTTCCCTACGGATCACCCATCGAAGGCCTTGAGCCCGACGATCTTCCGGGGAACGGCGCCGCCCCGCTCGACGGCGAGGAAGCCGACGACGATACGGAATCCGAGAACGAGTCGGCCGAAGCGTCGGTCAGCACGACGGAGCACTAGCCTCGCGGCTCGACGACTCGAGCCCCGAGTCACCGGCCCTAGAATCCCCGCAGCAGCGACTCCGCCACGGCGAACGCGCTCCGCGGCCGGCCCACGCGCCGGGCGTGCTGCTTCATTTCGTCCAGAATCTCCGGCTGATGTAAAAATCTCATGAGCCGGAAGTGGAGTTCCTCGTAATCGTGGACGCGGATCGCGGCGCCCGACTCCTGCAGGAAGTCGCAGTTCCGCTCTTCCTGCCCCGGCAGCGGGCGGAAGACGAGCATGGGAACGCCCATCGCCATCGCCTCGCTCACCGTCAGCCCGCCCGATTTGCCGAGGAGCAGATCCGACGCGGCCAGGAAGAGTTCCACGCGATCGGTGAAGCCGTGGATCTGAATCCGCTCCGCCTCCGAGGCTGTTTTCGCGACGAGCCGTTCGCGTAGTTTTTCGTTCCGTCCCGCGATCACCAGCGCCTGGACGTTCTTCGGCAGGTCCATCACGACCTCGAGCATCGATTCGATCGGGCCCCATCCGAATCCTCCCCCCATCAGGAGGAAGACGGGCCGCGACGGATCGGGATCGAGCCCGAGTTCCCGCCGCGCGTCGGCCTGCGCGATCGGCCGCGCGAACTTGGGATCGATGGGAACGCCCGTCACCTCGATCCGCTCGGCCGGCACGAGCCCCGTGTCCACCAACTCTTCCTTCGCCGAGTCGGCCGCCACGAAATAGCGATCCATGCCGCGATAGATCCAGATCGGGTGGACGGCGTAGTCGGTGACGACCGTCGCGACCGGGACCTTCACGCGCCCGCTCTCCCGCCACGTGGCGAGGACCTCCGAGGGGAGGAACTGCGTGCAGAGAATCGCGTCGGGGCGAAATTCCTCGATGGCGGCGAGATAGCCGGGGCTTCCCCAGACGGCGAGCCAGGTGCGGAACTTCTGGCGCCACGAATCGTGGGGGGGGCCCGCGCGCTTGTAGACCTCGCCCCAGACCCTCGGCGCGCGCGCCAGGACGCGGTTGTAGGTCGACGCGTAGGTGGTCCGGAGGAAGAGGGAGGAGATCTCGAGCGCGTCGCGGACGTCGGTCACGGTGCCGGGACGGCATTCCAGAAGCGCGGCGGCCACGGCGCGCGCGGCCTGCTCGTGGCCCGCGCCGGCGCGAACATGGAGCAGGAGGAACCGCTTGGCGGCCGCGCTAGAAGAAGTGACGGCTCCCTCCTGGAAACGCGTTGGGGACGTGCTGGACGCGGAGCTCCGATCCATCGGACGCCCAGGTGATGCCGATCACGTCGAATCGCACCGGGCGTCCCGTCGCGCCGCGCGTGGTGAGCCAGCGCGTGGCGGCGCGGGCGACGTCCTCCCGCTTCTTCGCCGTCACCGCCGCCAGCGGACCGCCCGGGTCGCGCTCAGCGCGGAACTTCACCTCGACGAAGACGATCGTGTCGCGATCGAGCGCGACGAGATCGAGTTCACCGCGTCCCTCGCGCGCGTTCCGCGCGAGAATCTCGTAGCCACGTAGTACGCAGAACTGTTCCGCGATCGCCTCGCCGCAGCGCGCCGCCCGTTCCCTCCACATCCCCGCCTCCCCCCTCAGAAGAGATCGATGACCTCCTGAACGCAGAGGAGTTCCCGGACGGGGCGGAAACTCTTCCGATGAATCTCGCACGGCCCGTGCTTCCGGAGCGCCTCCAGATGCTCGGGCGTGCCGTACCCCTTGTTCTCCTGGAATCGATAGACCGGATAGGCGGCGGCGCACGCGTCCATCAGGCGGTCGCGCGTCACCTTGGCGAGAATCGACGCCGCCGCGACGGAAAGGCTCTTCGCGTCTCCGTCGACGACCGCCTCGCACGGAACATCGGGGACCAGGATCGCGTCCTTGCCGTCAATCAAAAGGCCCTGGGGCTTGATCCCGCTTCAACCAAGCGCATTGTTTTTCATGAAATC
>JBBTHR010000045.1:0-1351 GCA_038060295.1 Candidatus Eiseniibacteriota bacterium | reverse complement strand
AACTGCTCACGGTTGTGGCCGAGCGGATCAAACAGTGCCTGCGCACGACCGATCTCATCGCCCGCGTAAGTCCCGATGAGTTCTCGGTGCTGCTTCACAACGTCGGCGCGCCCGACATCGCCGGACGCCTTGCGCAACGCATTCTCCAGGCGTTGAAGGCTCCGCTCACCCTGGCCGGACATGAGATTTTCGTCGCCGCAAATATCGGGATCGCGCTCGGCGCGCCGCAGATAGGCAAGCCCGACAGTCTCATCGTCAACGCCGCCGCCGCGGTGTCCCGCGCCAAAGAGCGGGGAACGAACGGTTACGAATTCTACTCGCCTGACATGAACGCGCGCGCCTACGAACGGCTGGTGCTGGAAAGCCGGCTCCACCGCGCGATCGAGCGCGAGGAAATTGAGGTTTACTATCAGCCGCAAGTCCATCTCCTGTCGCGCCGCATCGTCGGCCTCGAAGCCCTCGCCCGCTGGAACGATCCCGAGTCCGGTCTGATCTCGCCGGCGACCTTCATCCCGCTGGCGGAAGAAACCGGCCTGATTGTGCCGATCGGCGAGGCCATCCTCCGGCAAGCCTGCCGGCAACTCACGCTGTGGCACGAAGCGGGCTATCCCTCGCTGAAAATGTCGGTCAACCTCTCCGCCCGCCAGTTCCGGCAGCCGGACCTGGCCGACCGCGTTGCCGCCGTGCTGGCCGAAACGGGCCTCGATCCGGACTGTCTGGACCTGGAGTTGACGGAGTCCTGCATCATGCAGGATGCGGAAGCCGCGCTGCAGACGCTGGGGAAATTGAAGGCGATGGGGGTACGCCTCTCGATCGATGACTTCGGTACGGGCTACTCCTCCCTGATCTACTTGAGGCGCTTCCCCATCGATACCTTGAAAATCGACCGCGCCTTCACGCAGGACATGATGACCAGCGCCGACGCCCAAGCGATCATCGCCGCGATCATCGCCATGGCGGCGGCACTGAAACTGTCCGTCATCGCCGAAGGAGTCGAGACCGAGGAGCAGATGGCGCTGCTGTTGCAGCAGAAATGTTATCTCGCGCAGGGGTTCGCTTTCTGCAAGCCGATTCCTGCAGCGGAGCTGACTGCGCGGCTCGCCACCTGGCCGGGGTTGGAGCGGCGCACGCCCTCTCACCGCGCAGCGGCGTAGGAAGCCGCTACGCGGTCGCCGGAGGCTGACTCGACGCCTGAAACCAGCTGAGAAATGGACGACATGAGGAACGACTATGACCAATCAAGCCATCACGTCGTAGGCAGCACTGTGCATCGCCCATCGTCTCGCCGACTGTACTCCTGGCTGCCGGTCCTGATCGTCGGGATGACCGTCGTGGCGCTGGGGGTCGGTGC
>JBBTHR010000044.1:0-7621 GCA_038060295.1 Candidatus Eiseniibacteriota bacterium | reverse complement strand
GGGCTCCACATCACAGCGTGCGCTATTCGTTTGTCAAAGAGCAAACACGCGACTTGCGCGAGTCGCCGAAATTAGGGCGAACCGCTAAGTTACCGCTCTCAGCCGCAGCTTGTCAACGAAGAATGTTGCTGCGAGACAGGAGGCCGACCCGCCGAAGCAGCGTCGGCCAAACCTTGCGGCAACCGGCAGGAATGAAGGTCAAGCTCTCTGCCCGTCGCAAGGAGAAAGATAGCGGACGAATCCAGCCCTGTCAACAGGCTTAACTGACAATTTTGCAACAATTTGCGTTTTTTCTTCCGGAGCCACGCCCCGGGAACCGCCGAACTACGGCCCGCCGACGACCTTGGCGTACTTCCGCCCCACCTTGAAGACCACCGCGGCCCCCTCTCCGGAGGCCAATTCCACCTCGCTCGCGGGGTCGAGAACGCGCTCGCCGTTCAGGTGGACGGCGCCCTGCTTGAACAGCGCACCCGCGGCGCTTCCGGTGTACTGATCGGGGAAGGCGCGCATCATCAGATCGCGAGCGCGGAATTTGCCCGGCGCGACGTGGACGACGGGCATTTCGCTCGGCGTTTCGCGGCGCGAGAATTGCTTCTCGAATTCATCGCGAGCGCGATCGGCCTCGTCGGCGCCGTGATACAGGCGCACCAGGCGATGCGCGAGCGCCTTCTTCCACGACATCGGATTCACGCTCGTGTCGGCGAGCGCGCGCGCGGCCTCGTCGCACTCGGCCGGCGTCGCGTCGGTGACGAGGCGGAAATAGCGGACGATCAATCGATCGGGAAGACTCATCGTCTTGCCGAAGATTTCGCTCGGCGGCTCGGCGACTCCGATGTAGTTGCCGAGGCTCTTGCTCATGCGGCGCACGCCGTCGAGGCCCTCGAGCACGGGGAGCGTCAGGATCGCCTGGGGCTCCTGGCCGTAGGCGACCTGAATGTCGCGGCCGGCGAGGAGATTGAACTTCTGCTCGGTGGCGCCGATCTCCACGTCGGAGCGGATCACCACCGAGTCGTAGGCTTGCATCAGGGGGTATAGAAACTCATGCACGCTGATCGGTTCCCCCGCGCGATAGCGCTTCTCGAAGTCGTCGCGTTCCAGCATCCGCGCCACGGTGAATTGCGCCGCGAGGTGGAGGATCTCCTTGAACTTCATCTCGGAGAACCACTCGCCGTTCCAGCGCACCTCGGTCCGGTCGCGATCCACCACCTTGAAGAACTGGTCGAGGTAGGTCTGCGCGTTGGCGCGCACGTCCTCCTCCGTCAGGCGGGGACGCGTGGCGGAGCGGCCGCTGGGATCGCCCACGAGGGCTGTGTAGGAGCCGACGATGAGAACGACCTGGTGCCCCAGATCTTGAAACACGCGCAGCTTGCGCAGCCCGATCGTGTGGCCGAGATGAATGTCGGGAGCCGTCGGATCGAAGCCCTGCTTCACGCGGAGAGGGGCGCCGGTCGCGATGGAGCGCTCCAGCTTGCGCACGAACTCCGCCTCGGGGAGGATCTCCTCGGTTCCCGTGCGGATCACGGCGAGCTGGCGCTCGAGTTCGGTGCGGAGTCGGGCGTCGGTCATAGGGCGCGAACTCTATCAGGTCGGGCGCGACGGCGGAAGCGTGCGGAGCGCGAGGGCGCCGGCCGGCGCCGGCCGGGGAATTGGCCCTTGACCGTCCCCGGCCCCTTCCCTAGCGTGGTCACGATTCTTCCCCGCAACTCGCTTTCTCCCGTGGCAAAGGAAGTCGCGTGAGCGCGCGCTGGCAACGGATGCTCCAAGTCACGGCCGCCGTTCTGGTCGTCCTGCTCTGCGGGACGGTGGGCGTCGGCGTCGGCGTCGCGAACTGGCTCCAAAAGGATCTCCCCTCGCCCGCCAGCCTCCAGACCATCGCTCCCCCGGTCAAAACGATCGTCTACGACATCCGGGGGAAGATGGTTCACGAGTTCTACAAGGAGAACCGGAACATCATCCCGCTCCGCCAGATCCCCAAGACCATGGTGGACGCCATACTTTCCATCGAGGACCGCCGCTTCTACAGCCACTGGGGGATCGACCCGATCCGTCTTCTCGGCGCGCTCGCGAAGGACATCGCGGCGGGACGGGCCGAGCAGGGGGGGAGCACCATCACGCAGCAGCTGGCGCGGAACCTTTTCCTCACCCACGAGAAGACCTTCACGCGGAAGATCAAGGAAGCCGTCCTCGCGGTCCGCATCGAGCAGACCTACACGAAGGACGAGATTCTCGAGATGTACCTGAACCAGATCTACTTCGGCGAGGGGGCCTACGGCCTCGACGCCGCGGCGAAGGTCTTCTTCGGGAAGCAGGTCGGCGACCTGGTGCTCCCCGAGTGCGCCCTGATCGCGGGCCTCCCGCGCAATCCGCGCGACTATTCGCCGCGGCGCGAGCCGGAGCGGGCGCTGAAGCGGCGGAACCTTGTCCTCGCCTCCATGCTCGACAACAAGCGGATCTCGCGCGCCCAGTACGAGGCCGCCAGCGAGGCGCCGCTCGGCGTCACGAAGACCCGGTACGACGCGCGCCAGGCCCCCTACTTCATGGAGATGGTCCGCCAGTACCTCGACGAGCGGTACGGCTCGAATCAACTCTACGAGGGCGGGATGCGCGTCCACACGACGATCGACATCGATCTCCAGCACACGGCGGAGGAGGCGCTGGAGCGGCGGATCCAGGCGCTGGAGGTGCGAAACCAGTACAAGAAGACGCGCGCGACGATCCTGGCCGAGGCGGCCAAGAGCGGATCGCGCGAGCGGCCGCAGACCGAGTACCTCCAGGCCGCGGCGGTGATGATCGACCCGAAGAGCGGCCACATCTTGGCGCTCGTCGGGGGCCGCGATTTCAACGAGTCGAACTTCAACCGCGCGGTGCAGGCGGCGCGGCAGCCGGGCTCCGCCTTCAAGCCCTTCATCTACGCGGCAGCCATGGACAACGGCTACACGCCGACCGAGATGATTCTCGACACGCCGGTCTCCTTCCGCGCCGGTAACGGCCTCGAGTGGGCGCCGCAGAACTACGACAACAAGTTCCGCGGACCGGTCACGCTCCGCCAGGCGCTCGCGCAATCGCTGAACGTCCCCGCGGCCAAGCTCACTCAGAAGCTCGGGACGCCGGTCGTCGCCTCGTACGCGCGCCGCCTTGGGATTCGCAGCCGGCTCGTCGCCGACCTCTCGCTCTCGCTCGGCACGTCGGAAGTGAATCTCCTCGAGCTCACCTCGGCCTACGGCGTCTTCGCCAATCAGGGCGTGCGGACCGCGCCGGTCTTCGTCTTGAAGGTCGAGGACAAGAACGGGAAGGTCTTGGAGCAGTCGAGGGTCACGGCCGAGGAGGCGCTGAGCCCCGAAACCGCCCTGACGATGACCAGCATGCTGGTGAGCGTCATGGAGAACGGCACGGCCGCCTCCTCGCGGGCTCTGGGGTTGACCGTCCCCGCCGCCGGCAAGACGGGCACCACCGACGACTACACCGACGCCTGGTTCATCGGCTACACGCCCGACCTGGCCGCGGGGGTGTGGGTCGGCTTCGACCGGAAGCGGAAGATCGGGCCGAACATGACGGGCGCCGCGGCGGCGCTCCCGATCTGGGTCGACATGGTGGCCGCGGCGACCAAGGGGAAACCTCCGGCCGATTTCTCGGTTCCCAGCGGCGTCGTGAGCCGCCAGATCTGCGCGCAGACGGGGCTCCTGGCGAATCCCGGATGCCCCGAGACGGAAGTGGAGCTCTTCCGCGAGGGGAGCGAGCCTACGGGGGCCTGCAACGTTCACCTGGGCGCGGAGCGGCCGGCGACCGATCCCGGCGCCTTCCAGCGCCACGACAGCGAGGCGCAGCCCGAGGAGAAGATCAGGCTTTAGCTCGGCGCCCGAAGCCGGCGCCGCATGATCGGCCGCGTCGCGGAGCGGCGCGCCGCCTCGGTGAATCCCGCCTTCTCGAATCCTCCGACGAGTCCGGTCCAGGCGAAGACGTCGGCCACCGGGCCCTTCTTCGGGGCAATCGGATATCCCTCCACGATCTTCGCGCCGTGCGCGGCCGCGTGCGCCGCCGCCCCGCGAAGGAGCGCGACGGTGACCCCCTTTCGCCTCCATCCACGCGCGATGAAGAAGCAGGTTACCGACCAGACGGGCTTGTCGTCCACGGGAGCGAGAACGCGCGAGCGATCGAGCGCCGGATAGGCGTTCCTCGGCGCGACGGCGCACCACCCGACGGGAACGCCGTCGGCGTAGGCGAGCAGCCCCGGCTCGGCGCCGCCGCGGACCAGCGCCCGGAAGGCGCGCCGGTTCCCTTCTCCCTTCCCCCGCGCGAACTCCGCGCGCGAAAGCCGCCACGCCATGCACCAGCATCCGCCGCACGCGCCGCGCGGCCCGAAGAGGGCCTCGGCGTCGTTCCATCGCTCCGGCGTCAGCGGCAGCACTTCGATCTTGCTCGTCTTCACGGCGTCACCTCCTCCAGTACGATCGGCACGGTCGGCGGCGGAGCGTCTCCGATCGTCACGGCCCGGGCGACCCGGTCGCGCGCCCCCTCGCCCCCCGCGCGCGTCGCCACGAGGGCCAGAGTTTCGCCAGCCGCAACGGACTCGCCCGCCTTCCGGAGGAGCCGGATGCCGACGCTCGGGTCGACGGCGTCTTCCTTTCGCCGCCGCCCTCCTCCCAGATCGATCACGAGTTCGCCCAGGGCCCGCGCGTTCCACCCGGAGATGAATCCGGTTCGAGGCGCCGGGACGGCGGTCTCCAGCGGGGCGCGCGGAAGGAGCGAAGGGTCGGCGACGACGCGGGGATCGCCCCCTTGCGCCTCCACCAGCATCTCCGCGCGCCGCGCGGCTTCCCCGGAGCGAAGCGCCGCGTCGAGTCGTGCCGCCGCGTCGGCCTTGTCGCGCGCCAGCCCGCAGCGGACCAGCATCGCCGCCCCGAGCGCCCGCGTCAGTTCCAAGACGTCGGCCGGCCCCTCGCCGCGGAGAATCTCGAACGCCTCGGCGGTCTCGTTCGCGTTTCCGATCGTCGCGCCGAGCGGCTCGTCCATGCGCGTCAGCAGCGCCGCGGCACGCTGTCCCAGCGCGGTCGACACGGCCACCAGCTCCCGGGCCAGCGCGCGCGCGTCGTCCGGAGCCGGCAGGAACGCCCCGCCGCCGCATTTCACGTCGAAGACGATCGCCTCCGTCCCCGACGCCAGTTTCTTGCACAGGATGCTCGCCACGATGAGCGGGATCGATTCCACGGTGGCGGTCACGTCGCGAAGCGCGTAGAGCGCGCCGTCGGCCGGGGCCAGATCGGCCGACTGGCCCGCCATGACGACGAAGATCCGGCGCAACTGCGCCTCGAAGGCGTCGGCGTGAAGGCGCGTGCGGAAGCCGGGGATCGACTCCAGCTTGTCGAGGGTTCCCCCCGTGTGACCGAGGCCCCGCCCGGAGATCATCGGCACCGCGGCGCCGCACGCGGCGACCCAGGGGGCGAGCGCGATCGAGATCTTGTCTCCCACGCCTCCCGTCGAGTGCTTGTCCACGGTCGGGCGCCCGAGATCCTTCCACGAGAGGACGCGCCCCGAGTGGAGCATGGCGAGCGCGAGGGCCACTTCCTCCTCGCGCGAGAGGCCGCGCCAGACGATCGCCATCAGGAGCGCGGCCGATTGGTAGTCGGGTACGCTGCCGCCGGCGACGCCGCCGATCCAGCGCTCGATCTGCTCGCGGCTCAAGACGCCGCCGTCTCGCTTCGTCCGGATGATGTCGCGCATCGGCCTACCCTCTCCGCTCGGGAGCGCCCAGGATCGCCGCGGCCGCGCTCGTGCCGATACGATCGGCGCCCGCGTCGAGGAGCGCCAGCGCTTGATCGCGCTTGCGAATCCCACCCGACGCTTTGACTCCCATGGTTCCGGCCAGCGACCGGAGAAGGCGAATGCCCGCCACGGACGCCCCTCCCGGGCCGTATCCGGTGGCGTTCTTCACGAAGTCGCCTCCCTCCGCCCCGATCACCAAGACCGCGCGGCGGAGTTCCGCGGGGTCGAGGGCGTCCTGCTCCACGATCCACTTCGTCAGGCAGCCGGGCGCCGCGGCGCGCACCGCGACGCCGGTTCCGGCGACGATGGCCGCGGCGCGCCGCGTGTGAAAGGGGAGGATGCAGACCGCGGCGACGCGGAGGCGGCAGGCCTCCTCGGCCACGCGCTCGATCTCGCCGGGCGTGGCCCAGGCGGTCAGAAGCGTGGCGTCGATCGACCGCGCCAGACGCGTCAGGAGGGGCGGCTCCACGAGAGGAAGGGGCGCGGCAGGAGATCGCGGAGCGGGATCTCCTCCACCCCGCCGTCGGGCGCCTCGAGCACCACGAGGAGATCGGGCGCGTGCTCCAGGAGCACCTGGCGGCAAGCACCGCACGGCAGGACCGGCTTCGCGCGATCGGCCGCGATGGCGATCCGGCGAAAGCGCGTGGCCCCCCGCGCGAGCGCTCCGAAGAGCGCGTTTCGCTCGGCGCAGATCGTGAGACTGAAACTGGCGCTCTCGACGTTCACCCCGGGGTGGAGGGCGCCGCTCTCGTCCTCCAGCGCCGCCGCGACCCGGAACTTCGAGTAGGTGGCGACCGCGCGCGGAAGGAGCGCCTTCGCGGCTTCGAGGAGCTTTGGACCGTCGGTCATGGCTTCTCCCTCACGTTCTTGTATTCGATGCGGCGGCGCTTTCGGCGGTCGGCCGCCCCGACGCCCGTCTCCACGATTTCCAGCTCCCGCCGCTCTCCGATCAGCGTGACCACCTTTGTCGGCTCCCCCTCGCGGACGAAGAGCCGGACCACACGCTTCCCCATGCCGCAGAGGAGCTCGTAGGGAATCGTCTGCGCGCGTTCGGCCACTTCGTTCAGGTCGAGCCGCGCCCCACGCTGCTCGCCCCAGAGCACGACCTCGTCCTCCAGGCGGACGTCGGGGATGTCGCTCACGTCCACCATGGTGAGGTCCATCGTCACGCGGCCGACGATCGGCGCGCGCCGGCCTCGCACGAGCACCTCGCCGCGGTTTCCCAGCGCCCACGGATAGCCGTGCCCGTATCCCACGGGGAGCACCGCCACCCGCGTCCACCGCGTGGTGCGATAGGTGCATCCGTACGAGATGTTCTGCCCCGGCGGGTGCTCGCGGATCTGCACGACGCGCGTCTTGAACGTCAAGATTCCCTCCACCTTAACGCTCTGTGCCACGTCGCGGGTCGGATAGGCGCCGTACGCGAGAATGCCCGGCCGGACCATGTCGAGGTGCGACGCGGCGACGCTCAGGAGCCCCGCGCTGTTCGCCGCGTGGCGGATCGGAACGTCGATCTTCCGGAGCGACAAGTCGCGCAGAACAGCGTGAAAGCGCGCCAGCTGGGCCTCGGTCAGCTCGCTCTCGCCGCGATCGGCGTCGGGAAAGTGCGTGAAGGCGCCCTCCAAGACGAGATTCGGGAGCGTGCCCAGCCGCTCGATGAAGGGAACGGCCTCGGCGTCGCTCACGCCCGTGCGGCCCATGCCGGTGTCGATCTCGACGTGGTAGCGGGCGACGACCTGGTGCGCCTGGCACCGCTCCGACAGGCGCTCGGCGAACGGGAGCGTCGCGACGCAGGGAGTGAGGCGGTGCTCGATGATCTCGTCGACTTCCGAGAGGAGCGAGGGGCTCAGGACGACGATCG
>JBBTHR010000043.1:9822-21086 GCA_038060295.1 Candidatus Eiseniibacteriota bacterium | reverse complement strand
CACCTCGATCGTCCCGCCGACCCGCTCCACGTTGTTCTTCACGACGTCCATCCCGACTCCCCGTCCGGAGACGTTCGTCACACGTTCGGCGGTCGAGAAGCCGGGAAGGAAGATTACGTTGGCCCAATCACGACCGGTCATTCGTGCGGCACGCTCGGCGGATACCAGGTGTTGCCGCAAGGCGCTTTCGCGAATGCGCTCGATCGGAAGGCCGGCGCCGTCATCCGTGATTTCGACCTGTACCTTCCCGCCTTCATGGAACGCGCGGAGAAGAAGCCGCCCTTCGGCGGGCTTGCCCCCGGCGGTTCGCTCGGCGGGAGTCTCGATGCCGTGATCGATCGCGTTTCGGACCAGGTGCGTGATCGGATCGCGCATCGCCTCGATGATCGACCGGTCGAGTTCGGTTTCCGCTCCCTCCAGGTCGAGACGCACGCTCTTGCCGCAGGCGGCTGCGACATCGCGAGCCAGGCGGGGGAGCTTGTTCCAGAGACCACCGATCGGCTGCAAGCGGGTCCTCATGACCATCTCTTGCAGGTCGGTGGTCACATGATTCAGGCGCTGTGCGGTGAAGGGCAGCTCGGCGAGGTCCGACGCCGCGACCTCGAGGAGAAGCTGGTTCCGCGCCAAGACCAATTCGCCGACCAGATTCATCATCCGGTCGAGGAGGTGGACGTCCACGCGGATGCTCGATTCGGTCGGTCCCGCGGATGTCGAGTCCGCATCGGCGTGGGGGGCTTCGGCGATCGGCGCCGGCGTCGTCGCCGCATCGAGTTGGGCCAGCCTTCCGATGAGCGGCTGAAAGTCGTCATCGCCTTCTTCCTGCGTCGCTTCGATTCGGCCGAGGATCGTCCGCACCGCGTCGACCAGCGCCAGGAGCGCGTCCGCCATTTCCGGCGTGTGGGTCCGCTCACCGCTCCGCAAGCGGCCGAGTAAATTTTCGCCGGCGTGCGTTACCGCGGCGAGCTTCGTGAATCCGAAGAAGCCGCACGTCCCCTTGATCGAATGAACGGCGCGAAAGAGCGTGGCGATCCTCTTGAGATCGCCCGGCTCGCGCTCCAGGGCGACGAGCTCCCGCTCGACCTGTTCGGCATTCTCCAGGCTCTCCGCGAGAAACTCGCGGAGGATGCCTTCGTCCATCGACTCCATCGGGTCGTTTCCTCGTGATTGGCGCGCTCGAGCGTGGATACCCCACCTCGCGTCATGAATCGGCGCGCGTGCCGGCGTCCTTGAGGCAATCGTTGCGGGGAAAGGGAGATACGAGCGCGCTAGTGCTTCAGGCGCCCGAGCCAGGTCCAGGCCTGGTCACGCTCGGGGCCGGGCGCGGCATAGAGCAGGTAGTGCCGGGCCGAGGCGATGGCGGCTTCACGGCGGGCCTCGGTCGGCTCTGCCGCCCAGGCCTGAAAGCGCGATTGGGCCACCTCGCGACGCGCCAGCGCGAGCGTCTCGGGCGTCTTCGCCACGAGGGGGAGGGCGCGCTCCCAGGCATCGGCCGACTTGTCGAACGACGCTGGGAGCTTTGACCGCGCGGCTTCGAGACTCGCGCTCCTCGCATCGTGAAGGAGCGCGGCCGATGGATCGAAGGCGCTGTTCGAACGCACTGTTCCGGGGAGCGCCGCCGGAGCGGGACTCTCCGCCTGCGACGAGACAATCGTCTCCGTAATGATGGTGCGCACCGGAAGGAAGTGCTGAGGCGCGCGCTCGACAAACAGCTCTGGTACAGGCTTCGGCTTCGGCTTCCGCGTCGGCGGGATGGCGTGCTCTACGGTCGGTGCGAGCGCTTTGACGACTTCCGCCACGGCCAGATCCGGAGCCGGCGCGGGGACTGGCTCGGGGGCGATCGTGGCGACTGGCTCCGGGGCTGGTTCCGAGGTTGGCTCCGGGTTCACCTCCACTTCCAAGGGGGGAGCCGCCTCCAGGGGGACCCGTCGCACCACCGCGGCCTGCATCGGCGAGATCACCAGCGCCGGCGCCTTCGGGCGGAACGCCACCCAGGCGGCGCTTCCCGCGACGATGCAGCAGACCGCCGCGGCAATCCATGCAGTGGGGGCAACCCGGAAGATGGACGCTCGGTCTCCTTCCCGGCCCTTCGTCCCCACGCGGGGACGACTCGGCTTCACGGATGAGGCAGCGGGCTCGGCTGTTGCTGACGCGCCCAACGGAATCGACGCGCTCAGACTTCGGAAGAACTCTTCTTCGGGGTCATCGCCGAGAATGCGGAGCAGGACCTCATCTTGAGCTTCCAGCAGCGCGAAGCGCTCGGTGCATTCCAGACACAACGAGAGATGGCGGCGTACGAGTTCGGCCGACGCCTCGGCGAGTTCGCCGTCGATGTAGGCGCAGAGTTGGGGAAGCGTGACGTGAATCATGCCGCTCCCTCGCGCTCCTCGGCAGCGCTATTGCCACGTTGCGTCAGGTACCCGCGCGCCGAAGCGAGTCGAGCGAGCGCGATCACCGCGGGCTGGTCGAGGAGCGCCGCGATCTCCGCGTGCGAGAGTCTCTCCACGATTCGAAGGGCCAGGGCCGTCTGTTCATCTGGACGAAGCGCGCGTAGCGCGCGCCGAAGCGCCTGCTCCCTCGCGGCGTCATCGCGCTCTTCGGCGGAGGCATCCTCCGCCACGGGAACGACGTCAGGCAGCTCGCCGGCGTGGCGCCTCGCGTACGCCACGGAGAGATTCCGCGCCAGATGGAGCACCCAGGGAAAGAAGCGCTTTCCTTCGGGCATCCCCTTCAATCCGAACCAGGCACGCCCGAACGCCTCTCGCGCGATGCCAGCGGCCACGTTGCGGTCTCGTGTGAGCGCGAATGCGAGACGGTAGACCGGCTTCAGGTAGTGGTCGGCAAGCGCCAGAAACGCCTGCCGGTTTCCCTGCAGCGCCGAGCGAACGAGGCCACGCTCCTCCGACTCTTCCAGCCAGATGAGACGTGACTCGCTAAGGTTCAAGGAGACTCCTTCCCGAAACATCCGCCAACGAGGGCCTCCCGGCGCAACCGGGAGAGAGGGCTTACCGGCAGGTATCGGACCGAGTGCCCGCGTTCTGTGGCCCGGATCGGGGGGGGGGACGGAGGTGCGAGCGATGGATCCCCGCCGGTGACGTTGCCGTCTCCATTGGGAACCGTATCGCAACTCATTGTCGTAGTGATGGTTAACCGACAAATCGCGAGCAAGATCGGTGACCGGTGGAACGGTCGGTAACGGGGAGGTCCGAGTGAATAGGGAGGCGAGTTAGAGTTTAGCCCTTAACTCATTGAAACAATGATACTTAATTGGCGCTATCGAGTCGTGACAATTCTGGCACGAGCGCTGCTTTCCCTTCTTGCCGTCCGCGGTTCAAGCGGATCTTGTTGAAAGTAAACAAATTGGCGGGGCGTCCTCTGTATGGGGGAGAGCACTGCGGAGTCGGGGCCGCGGTGTGGTGAAGCCGAGGAGGCGAAGAGGCGTCCCGCCATCAAGTTAGGGGCCTGCGCGGCCTGCCCTGTGGCGCCATTGAGCGCCCGGGCCGGGATCGGCGCGGCCCCTTTCGTCATCTATACGATGTGGGGCGCGGCATCGGGCGCGCCGCCAAGCAATCGCCGGGCCCATTTCCCGTTGACCCTCCAAGCACCCCTCGGGTACCTTTCCGGGCTCGGGGTCGTCGCCTCGACTCGATGCGTCCTTTCGAATCGCGCCCGAACGAGCGCGGTACCTGTCTGCGACGCGGAGGCCGGCAAGTGACCGAGAAGGAACCGAACAAGGTCACGGCCTGGCGCCAAATCGGAGTCCTGTCGGCGATCCCGTTCATCCTCGCCCTGGCACCAATCGTCGGGTACTTCCTCGGGACCTATCTCGATACGAAGTTCCGCACCGCGCCCTGGCTGTCGTACGTACTGCTCGGGCTCGGTTTCGTGGCCGGGGTGCGCGAGACGATCCACCTTGTGAAGCTGGCACAGCGGGAGGACTAGGCCCTGCTCCGTTCCACCGACACGTCGCCGAATCTCCTGGGGCGCTCGCTGCGCATTTCGTGGGTCATGGCCGCCGCGCTCACCGCGCTCTGGCTCCCCGCGAATCCGAACGCCGCCATCTCGCTTGCCACGGGACAGATCCTGTCGGCGTTGAATTTCTTCTTTCTCGCCCGGCTTGTGAAACTCTTCACAGGTGCCGCGCAGGTCGAGGATCGCGGAACGGCCGAAGCGATGCGCGCGAAGGGGCTCCTCCTCGGAGGCACGAAGCTCGCCGTCGTCTACGGAGGCGCCTTCGCGGTGACCCGCTGGCGCGGCGTCGAATTCCTCCCGCTCATGCTCGGTCTCTCCCTGCCGCTTCTGGCTCTCTTCCTCAAGTCGATCATGCTGGCCTTCCCGGCCGGCGCCGCACGTACCTCGCGGCGGGCAACATCAACGGCCTCTCCCACGCGGAGCCAGGCCAAGCTCGCCGCGACCATTCTCCTCGCGGGTGCCTTGGCGCTCCCGCTCGCGCTGCTCGGACCGGGTCGCGCCTTCGCGAACGATCCTCCGACCGCCGCGGCGACCACTGAAGTGGGTCACGCGGAAGCGGGCGCGGCCGAAAAGGCCCAAGGCGGCGGCGAAGCGCACCTTCCGAACTGGATCACCATCGCGAACGATTACGCTCCCGACAACCCCATCGTCCACTGGATGCACGAGAACGAGTATCTCGTCTTCGCGTGGCTGGCCGGGGCGCTCTTCCTACTTTTCGTCATGGCGGTGATGAAGCGCTCGGCGGCCGTGCCGGGCCACCTGCAGAACGCGGTCGAGTGGATCGTGGAGAGCATGGAGAACGTCTGCGGCGGGATGCTCGGCAAGCACCTGCCCAAGTACTTCCCGTTCATCATGGCGATCTTCTTCTACATCCTCACGATGAACCTTATTGGAATCGTCCCCGGCTTCAAGTCCTCGACGTCCACGCTCGACACCACGCTGGCGCTGGCGCTCGTGACGTTCCTCTACGTGCAGGTCTCGGGGCTCATCAATCTGGGGCCACTCGGCTATCTGGACCACCTCGCCGGCTCGCCGCGCGACGTGGTCGGGTTCGCCATGCTCCCGGTGATGGTGCCGGTCCATCTGCTCGGCGAGATGGTGAAGCCGGTGAGTCTCTCCTGCCGTCTCTTCGGCAACATCTTCGGCGAGGATACGCTGATCGTCGTCTTCGTCGGGGTCGCGGCGCTCTGCCTCAAGGCGAGCCTCATGGCGCTCGCGGTTCCCCCCATGGCGGGAATCACGGCGCTCTTCATGCTGCTCCAGACGCTCACCGCGATCGTGCAGGCGCTCATCTTCTCGCTTCTGACCACCGTCTACCTCTACATGATGCTGCCCCACGAGAAGCACGGGTACGAGGAAGGCGGACACGCTCATTGATGATGAAGGGTCGTAACCACAAACGAGTCACGTTCTAAGGAGGGGTATTGTCATGAATTTCGCTGCTACGCTCGGTCTCGCGCTCCCCATCGGCATCGGTCTCGCCGCCATCGGTTCCGGCGTCGGCCTCGGCTTCATGGGCCGCGGCGCCATGGAGGCCATGGGCCGTCAGCCCGAGGCGCTCCCCAAGATCCAGGTCGCGATGATCATCGGCTTCGGCTTCATCGAGGCCCTCACGATCTATGCCTTCGTCACCATGTTCTTCCTTCAGGGGAAGATTCAGTAAGGCATCGGCGGCGGTGTCCGGTCCTCGCGACCGGACGCGCCTCCGGCCCGAGGCCACGACATGGATCAGTTCGTTCACTGGAATCAGCTTCTCGCTCACGCCATTTCGTTCCTGATCTTCTTCTTTCTGGTGCGGGGCGCCTTCATGGCGATCATCTACCCGCCCATGAGGGAGCGCCGGGAGCGGATCAAGGCGGAGTACGAGCGGATCGAGCAGGAGAAGTCGGCCGTCGCCGACCTGAAGCACCAGTACGAGGGACACATCAAGAAGATCGAGGCGGAGAGCCGCGAGCGCATCCAGGCGGCGGTGGCCGAAGGCCAGCGCGTCGGGACCGAGATGCGCGATCTGGCGCGGAAGGAAGCGCAGGAGACGCTGACCCGCGCGCGCGAGGAGATCGGGCTCGAGCGGGACAAGGCGCGGATCATGCTGCGTGACGACGTCGTGAAGCTGGCGATGGATATCGCCGGAAAGGTCGTTCACGAAGAGCTGGACGCCGAGAAGCACAAGAAGCTCGTCGACGCGTTTCTCAAGGAAGTGGAGTCGGCGCGGTGATCTCGGTCAGCCTCTCGCGCCGCTACGCGCGCGCGCTTCTGTCGCTCTCGCAGCGACGCGGCGATCTGGAGCAGACTCAGCGCGAGCTGGGAGAGCTGGCGGCCCTGTTCGCCCGCGACGTCCGCGCGCGAAGGTTCTTCGAGACGCCGAACATCGCGCGGACCGAGAAGCTGGCGTTCCTGGAAGAGCGATGGCGGCCCAAGTTCGGCGCCGCCGTCTACGGCCTCCTGATGGTGCTCTTGCGGCGCCGGCGGCTGGATCATCTCGTCAGCATCGCGAGCGAGTTCCACAAGCTTTCGGAACAGGCCCAGGGAATCGTGCGCGCCACGGTGCGCAGCGCCGTTCCCTTCGACGAAGCCCAGGCGGAACGGCTCACGGCCATGCTCAGCGCCCGCTCGGGTCTTCGAGTCGTGCTCACGCGGGAGACCGACCCCGGCGTCATCGGCGGCGCGGTCGTCTCCATGGATCATCAAGTCATCGACGGCACCCTCGCCATGGAGTTCTGGCGCATTCGGCGTCAGCTCCTCCAGACGCGGGTCCACGGTTAACGGTTAGGGGAGCGGCATGGCCTTCAAGCCCGAGGAAGTCAGTGCGGTACTCGAGCAGGAGCTCGAGAAATACGAGTCCCGGCTCAAGATGGAAAGCGTCGGGACGGTGCTCCAGACCGGCGACGGGATTGCCCGCGTCTGGGGTCTCGACGACGCGATGGCGGGCGAGCTGGTGCTCTTCCCCGGCGACGTGACCGGCGTCATCTTGAACCTGGAAGAGGACAACGTCGGCATTGCGCTCTTTGGATCGGCGGAGCAGATCAAGCAGGGCGACACGGTGCGCCGCACCGGACGCCTTGCCTCCGTGCCGGTCGGCGACGCGATGGCGGGACGCGTGATCAACGCCATCGGTCAGCCGATCGACGGCAAGGGCCCGATCGTGACCGACCAGACCCGGCCGCTCGAGGGCAGCGCCCCCGGCGTGGTCGACCGCCAGCCGGTGAATCAGCCGGTGCAGACCGGCCTCAAGGCCATCGACTCGATGATTCCGATCGGCCGCGGCCAGCGCGAACTCATCATCGGCGACCGCCAGACCGGCAAGACGGCCGTCGCGATCGACATGATCATCAACCAGAAGGGCGCCGGCATCCGCTGCATCTACGTCGCCGTCGGCCAGAAGGATTACACGGTCGCGAAGGTCGTGAAGATCCTCGAGGACCGCGGCGCCATGGACTACACGACCGTGGTCTCGGCGGGCGCGTCGGAATCGGCGCCGCTCCAGTACATCGCGCCCTTCACGGGCTGCGCTATCGGCGAGGACGTCCGCGACCGCGGCGGCCACGCGCTGGTCATCTACGACGATCTCACGAAGCACGCCGCGGCGTACCGCCAGTTGTCGCTGCTTCTCCGCCGTCCGCCGGGGCGCGAGGCGTTCCCCGGAGACGTCTTCTATCTCCACTCGCGCCTCCTCGAGCGCGCGGCCAAGCTGAACGACAAGCTCGGCGCCGGCTCGCTCACGGCCATTCCGATCATCGAGACGCAGGCGGGCGACGTGTCGTCCTACATCCCCACGAACGTCATCTCGATCACGGACGGGCAGATCTTCCTGGAGACAGACCTCTTCTATTCGGGCGTCCGCCCTGCCATCAACGTCGGGATCTCGGTCTCGCGCGTCGGCGGCAAGGCGCAGACGAAGGCGATGAAGAAGGTGGCTGGACGTCTCCGCCTCGACCTCGCGCAGTATCGCGAGCTGGCGGCCTTCGCGCAGTTCGGCTCGGATCTCGACAAGGCGACGCAGGAGCAACTGACGCGCGGCGAGCGGATGGTCGAACTCCTGAAGCAGGGCCAGTACCAGCCGCTCTCCGTGGAGCGGCAGGTGGCGATCATCTACGCCGGCACGAACGGGTATCTGGACGACCTGCCGACGACGTCGATTCGCTCCTTCGAGGAGGGCTTCTACGCCTACCTCGACAAGGAGTTCGCCGATCTCATGCACGATCTTCGCGCCAAGTTCGAGCTGTCGGACGCGAACGAGGCCAAGCTGAAGAAGGCGATCGAGCAGTACAAGGCGGCGTTCCAAACGCGGCTGAAGAAGGCCTAACGACGTGGCGACTCTTCGCGACATTCGGCGCCGCATCCGCTCCGTCAAGAGCACGGCGCAGATCACGAAGACCATGGAGATGGTTTCGGCGGCCAAACTGCGCCGGTCCCAGACCGCGGTGGAATCGGCGCGCCCCTACGGCGAGCAGCTCCGCGATGTCCTGGGCAACTTGGCCTCGGCCTCCGGCGACATCCTCCATCCGGCCTTCGGGCGGCGCGAAGTGAAGCGCCGGGCCGTCGTCCTCGTCACGTCGGACCGCGGCCTCTGCGGCGCGTTCAACGTGAACCTGATCAAGACGGTCGAGGCGCTCATGCGGGAGTCGGCGACGCCGACGTCCCTCGTCCTTCTCGGCAAGAAGGGAAACGCCTACTTCCGGCGGCGGAATGCTGCCATCCTCGAGTCCAGCGCAGAACTGGGCGGAGCGGCGTCCTGGAAGTTCGCCGAAGAGATGAGCCGGAAGCTGGTCAGCCACTTCCTCTCCGGCGTGATCGACGAGATCGACCTGGTCTACACGCACTTCAAGAGCGCGCTCCATCGCACCATCGTCGTGGAGCCGTACCTTGCGCTCGGCCGCGTGGCCGCCGGCGGGGGGGCGCAGCGCGACTACCTGTACGAGCCGTCCCCCGAGGGCATCCTCGAGCGGATCGTCCCGTACTTCCTGGCGATGCGCCTCTACATGGCGCTTGCCGAGTCCTCGGCGTCGGAGCATGGCGCCCGCATGGTGGCGATGGGCTCCGCCACGAAGAACGCGAACGAGATGATTCAGAATTTGACCCTGCACATGAACCGGACCCGCCAGGCCACGATCACGCGCGAACTGGTCGAGATCGTGGCGGGCGCCGAGGCGCTCAAGTAAGGAAGGACCATGGCGAAGGCAACGAACGGTAGCGGCAAGAACATGGGCACGATCATCCAGGTGATCGGGCCGACGGTGGACGTTCGCTTCGATCCGGAGCATCTTCCGCCGATCAACACCGCGCTTCTCATCGAGAACACGGAGCGCGACATCCACCTCACGGTGGAGGTTTCCCTCCACATCGGCGACGAGGTCGTGCGCTGCGTGGCCATGGCGTCCACGGACGGCCTCGTGCGGGGCATGCCGGTGATCGACACGGGCGGCCCGATCTCGGTGCCGGTGGGACGTCAGACGCTCGGCCGCGTCTTCAATCTCCTCGGCAACCCGATCGATCAGGGCCCGCCGGTGAAGGAGCCGGACAAGCGGCTCCCGATTCACCGCAATCCGCCGACCTTCGAGGAGCAGGAGACGGTCACGCGGATCTTCGAGACCGGGATCAAGGTCGTCGATCTCCTCGCGCCCTACGCCAAGGGCGGCAAGATCGGCCTCTTCGGCGGCGCCGGACTAGGCAAGACGGTCATCCTTCAAGAATTGATCCGGAACATCGCCACCGAGCACGGCGGCTTCTCGGTCTTCTCGGGCGTCGGAGAGAGGACCCGCGAAGGGAACGACCTCTGGCTCGAAATGAAGGAATCGGGCGTCATCGACAAGACGGTGATGGTGTTCGGCCAGATGAACGAGCCCCCCGGAGCGCGTCTCCGCGTGGCGCTGGCGGGCGTGACGATGGCCGAGTACTTCCGCGACGAGGAGAACCAGGACGTACTCTTCTTCGTCGACAACATCTTCCGCTTCACGCAGGCGGGGTCGGAGGTGTCGGCGCTCCTCGGCCGCATGCCGAGCGCCGTCGGTTACCAGCCGACGCTCGCCACCGAGATGGGCGCGCTCCAGGAGCGCATCACCTCGACCAAGAAGGGCTCCATCACGTCGGTGCAGGCGATCTACGTCCCCGCCGACGACTTGACCGATCCCGCGCCGGCCACGACCTTCACCCACCTCGACGCGACCACGGTGCTTTCACGCCGTATCTCCGAGCTGGGCATCTATCCCGCCGTGGACCCGCTTGATTCGACGTCGCGGATTCTCGATCCGAACGTCGTGGGCGAGGAGCACTACAACCTGGCGCGCTCGGTGCAGAAGACCCTGCAGCGCTACAAGGACC
This sequence comes from Candidatus Eiseniibacteriota bacterium, assembly GCA_038060295.1. GTDB lineage: Bacteria > Eisenbacteria > RBG-16-71-46 > SZUA-252 > SZUA-252 > SZUA-252. Next base: position 10,799 of record JBBTHR010000043.1, on the reverse strand, counting down.
TCCAGGACATCATCGCGATTCTCGGAATGGACGAGCTCTCGGAAGACGACAAGCTCATCGTGAACCGCGCGCGGAAGATCCAGAAGTTCCTGTCGCAGCCGTTCTTCGTGGCCGAGCCCTTCACCGGGACGCCCGGCCGCTACGTGAAGCTCGAGGACACCATCCGTTCCTTCAAGCAGATCGTCGAGGGCAAGTGCGATCACATTCCCGAGCAGGCGTTCTACATGGTCGGGACGATCGACGAGGTCTTCCAGCGGGCGGAGAAGATGGGAGTGGGAGCCTCGGCGTAGCGCCGCGGCCTCTCCAATCCAACCATGGCCGAAGCGACTTTCACCTTCCGGCTCGTGACGCCGCAGCGTCTCGTGCTCGAGACGCCGGTCGTCGCGCTCCAGGCGCCGGGCTCCGAGGGCTACCTCGGGGTGCTGGCGCACCACGCCCCGCTCATCACGACGCTCCGCCCGGGGCGTCTGGAAGTCCGCGACGAAGCGGGGATCCGCTCAATCTTCGCTGTCGGCGGTGGGTTTCTCGAAGTCTCGGGGAACCGCGCCACGGTGCTGGCGGACTCGGCGGAGTTGGCGGGCGAGATCGATGTCGCGCGCGCCAAGGCTTCGCTTCAGCGGGCTGAGCAGCGGTTGAAGGGCGATGGCGGCGCCGGTGCCGCCGCTGCCGCGATCGACCGCGAGCGGGCTACTCGGGCTCTGGAGAGGGCCAAGGCTCGGTTGGCTTTGGCGATTTCCGAGCGGGAGTAACCGCTTTCGAGGCTGGGGTGCGGGGAGGAAAGCCCCCTCCGGCTCCGACGGAAACGACCAGTCGCCTCCGGGGGCTTTCCTCCCCGCCCCCATGCATCGGCCGAGAATCCTCCCGATTCGAATTTCGCGCTACGCCGGGGGCTTTGCCGCTTGGGCGCCGATTTGATCTCCTAGCGACTCAAATCGATTGTGCTCCTGTCGAGAGTGCGGGGTGGGGGGGGGGGGGGG
>JBBTHR010000043.1:1853-9812 GCA_038060295.1 Candidatus Eiseniibacteriota bacterium | reverse complement strand
CACCCCCCCCCCCCCCCCCCCCCCACCGCTGGTAGAATACTCAGATGCTAATCCTAGGCCTAGAGACTTCGTGTGACGACACCGGCGCCGGTCTGGTTGAAGACGGCAAACTGCTAGCCCACGTGGTGGCATCGCAAGAGATCCACCTGGAATATGGCGGCGTCGTCCCCGAGCTCGCTTCCCGCGCGCACATCACGCTCCTCCCGCGCATGGTCGCGGAGGTCCTGGCGAAGGCGGGACGCAGGCTCGAGGAGGTGGAAGCCGTAGCCGCGACGATTGGCCCTGGGCTCGTCGGGTCGCTGCTGGTGGGCATCGAGTTCGCCAAGGGATTCGCGCAGGCGCGCGGCATTCCGTTCGTAGGCGTGAACCACGTCGAAGCGCATCTCTTCTCGCCGGGGCTCGAACACGAGCTCCCGCTTCCGTTCCTCGGCATGGTCGCCTCGGGCGGGCACACGGAGATCTACCATGTCCGCGAGCCGGGCATGGCGACGCGGCTCGGCTCCACGCGCGACGACGCGGCCGGTGAAGCGTTCGACAAGGTGGGGAAACTCCTCGGCCTCCCGTACCCCGGAGGTCCTCACGTCGATCGCCTCGCGCGGGAGGGAAACGCGGCGGCCTTCGCCTTCCCCGTCGCTCGGCTCGGGAACGACAACTTCGACCTCAGCTTCAGCGGTTTGAAGACCGCCGTGAAGCTGGCCGTGGAACGGGAGCCGCAGCCTCTCTCCGCCGAACGAATCCGCGATGTCGCCGCGTCCACCGAGAAGGCGGTCGTCACCGCGCTCATCGACCGGATCGCGCTGGCACTCGAGAAGCACCCGTCCCGCGCTATCGCCCTCGCGGGCGGCTGCGCCTGCAACACGCTCCTCCGCCTCGAGGCGGAGCGCCTCGGGCGCGAGCGGGGCATTCCCGCGCTCTTTCCTTCCCCCATTCTCTGCCGCGACAACGGCGCCATGATCGCCTACGCCGGCTGGCAGACGCTCTCCCGCGGGCTTCGGACTCCCCTGACGACGAGCGCCATCCCGAATCTCGACGCCTTTCCCACCGTCTGATTCTTCCGCTTTCGGCAGTTCTTTCCACCCGGGCCCGTAACCCCAACTCCCCCAGCCGCCTGTAGCGCCGCCCCGGTCGCTTCCCACGCGCCGCCGCCACCGCCCGCTTCCGCTCAAGATCCGCTCCCCTCGGGACGATTAATTCCAAGAGCGAACACCAGTTCCAAGCACGAACCAGGGGGCGGCGTGAAGGAAGGGCCTGTCGAAAGCGGGCGGATCCTCATCATCGAGGATGAACCGCACCTGCGCATCATTTTGGAGAAGCAGCTCCGCGACGCCTCCGACGTGCACTACGACGTGCGGAGCGCCGAGGACGGCATCAAGGGGCTCGAGGAAGTCCGCCGCGATCCGCCCGAGCTGATCCTGCTCGACGTGATGATGCCCGGCATGGACGGCTACGAGGTCTGCCGCCAACTGAAATTGAGCCCACTCACCAGCCGGATCCCGATTATCTTCCTCACCGCGAAGGCGACGCTGGACGACCGGCTGGAAGGGCTGAATGCCTATGCCGACGACTACGTCACCAAGCCATGGGAGCGCGAGGAGCTTCTCTTCCGCGTCCGCAATCAGCTTCGGACGCGGCGCGCGCAGCTCTCGTCCAACGCGCTCACCGGACTCCCCGGAAACGTCACGATCGAGAACGAGCTGACGCGCCGGATCGCGAGCGGCGAGAAATTCGCGTTCCTCCATCTGGATCTCGACTACTTCAAGTCTTACAACGACTACTACGGCTATGCCCGCGGCGACGGCCTGATCCGGTTCATGGCCTCGATCCTCGTGGACGCGGTGCGCCAGCATGGCGCCGAAGGGGACTTCGTCGGCCACATCGGCGGCGACGACTTCGTGGTGATCACCGATCCGGATCGAGCCTGGGCGATCGCCACCGAGGCGAAGGAGTCGTTCGATGCTAGGGTAGCGAGCCAATACGACGCCAAGGACCGCGAGCGGGGCAAGATCACCGTTCTCTCCAGCCGTCAGGGAGGGGTGAGGAGCTTCGACATTCTCACGGTGACGATTCTCCTCGTGAGCAACGTGGGGCGCGACATCCAGCACAGCGCCCAGGTCAGCGATATTGCCAAGGAACTGAAGAAGAAGGGCAAGGCCATTCCGGGAAGCTGCATCGTGTCGGATCGGCGCTCCGATGGATCGCTGGTCACGCCCATCCTGGAGGCGAGCGACCCGGAGCAGCGGCCGTGAAACCGCCCGAGGCGCCGCGCTCTCCCGCGCCGCCGACCCGGGCGCTCGCCAGCCTGGGCAGCCTCTCGTTCGCCGTCCAGGCCGCGCTCGATCCCGACGCGCTCGTACACGCCCTCTCTGAACACGTCCTCGACCTTGCGGGCGCTGACCAGTTCATCCTGCTTCTCCTGGACGACGAGACGGGAGATCTGGAAGGGCACTCCTTCGAGCGGGATCTCGCCGGCGCGCGGCGAGTCCGGCTCGCGCCCAACCCTCACGGATTCCTCGGCCAGGTGCTCCGCCGCGAGACGCTCGTGGTGGACGACCCGGCGCAGACGAGCCCCGTCGGCCGCGACGAGCTGGGCTGGAGCGGAGCCGCCCCCGCCACGATCGTCGGACTTCCGGTTCTCGTCGGGACGTCGCTCCTCGGCGTGGCGGCCCTCGGGTATCGCCGCCCGCGCCTCCTGACCGACCGCCGCCGCCGCACGCTTCTCTTCCTGGCCGATCAGGTCGGGCTGGCGGTCGACCGCATCCGCACGCGCGCCGAGCTCGACGCGGCGACGCGCCGGCTCGAGGAAGCGCGCGCCGCGCTCCAGCGGAGCGACCAGTCGAAGTCGGATCTGATCTCGATCGTCTCCCACGAGATGCGCACGCCGCTCACGGCCATCAAGGCCTACACCGAGTCGCTGCTCGACAACATCGATCGCCCCTCCTTCGCCATGCAGGAGAAGTTCCTGACGGTGATCAACGAGGAGTGCGACCGTCTGGCGCGGATGGTGAACGACGTGCTCGATCTGAGCCGCCTCGACTCGGGGCATCGCCGCCTCCGCGCCGAACCGCTGACGATCCGGGCCGTCGTGGCCGACGTCCTGCCGACCATCGAGCCGGTGCTCCAGGAGAAGATGCTTCGCTTCCAGCTCGAGCTGCCAACCGATCTACCGCTCGTGGAGGCCGACCTCGACCTCCTGAAGCAAGTCTTCGTGAACCTGATCCACAACGCTGCGAAGTTCTCGCCGGCCGAGCAGGAGATCATCGTCCGGGCCGAGCGCGCGGGGGATTGTCTCCGCATCGCCGTGGAGGACCGGGGCCGCGGCATCCCCCCCGACCATCTCCCCCGCGTCTTCGACCGCTTCTATCGCGTCGAAGGTGGCGGCGAGCGCGTCGGCGGCACCGGTCTCGGCCTCGCGATCGTGAAGAGCGCCGTGGAGCTTCACGGCGGCACCATTCGCGTCGAGAGCGAAGTCGGCGCGGGAACACGCTTCGTCTTCGAGCTGCCGTTGACTCAGAGTGGGATTCGGAAGCTCGTCCAGTCGCTGGAGCCACTCTTCGTCCAGCCCGACCTCCGCGCCGTGCTGCAGCAGTGCGTCGTGATGGTCGCGGAGGTGATGGAGGCGAAGATCGTCTCGTTCATGTTCCTGGACGAAGAGGGCGTGGAGCTTCGGATCGAGGCGTCTCACGGGCTCGACGCCGACACGGCGGCGCGGACCCGCGTCAAGGTCGGCGATTCGATCGCCGGCTGGGTGGCGCAGACCTCGGAACCGCTCCTGGTCCGGGACGTGGAGGAGGACCGGCGCTTCCGAAAGATGAATCATCCCCAGTACGAAACGCGGTCGCTCCTCTGCGTTCCGCTTCAGATCTCGGGCGTGACGGTCGGCGTGGTGAACGCGAACAACAAGGTGGGAGGGACTCCTTTCGACGAGGACGATCTCCGTCTCCTCACGGCCCTCGTCTCCCGCGCCGCCTCGGCCCTCGCCCGGCTGCACACGGCTCCGGCCGAGGCGGACGTGGCGGCGACGCTCGCCCGCCTCCGCGCCGTGGTCCGCGCCCGCCGCCTCCGGACGCTTCCGAGCACGCAGCGTGCCTTCAAGCTGGCGACCGAGATGGGCCGCCGCCTGGCGCTCCCTGCCGAAGAGATCGACGTCCTCGGATACGTGGCGCGCGTCCACGACGTGGGAATGCTGGCCGTGGACGAGGAGCGGTGGTCCAGTCCGCGGGCATGGGGCGAGAGCGAGCATCGGGAGGTGGAGGCGCATCCGCAGTCCGCGGTCCGCATGCTCCGCCCCCTGGAGTTCGCCGCGAGAGTGAACGAGATCATCCTGGCCCACCACGAGCACGTGGATGGCCGCGGCTACCCGCGCGGCCTCCGGGGCGAGCAGATTCCGCTCGCGTCGCGGATCGTCGCGGCGGTCGACGCGTTCGAATCGCTGACGGTGGGGCGTCCCTATCGCGAGCCGGTCTCCGATCAGGAAGCCCTGGCCGAACTCCGGCGCGCGGCGGGGACCCAGTTCGATCCAGACGTCGTAGCCTGCCTGGCCGCAATCGTGACCGAGCGGGCGGGGCAGACCGAGCAGGCGGATCGGGCGGCAGGGCACGCGCCGGCGCCGGCCTCCGCGGCGCGGCCGGCGAAGACGGGAGGCGGCGCATGACGTCGGCCATCGAGCTGACCTGGGCGCTGGCCGCCTCCGGCCTCCTCCTCTACGAGGCGGGCCGCCGTCGCCGCACGCTGAGCCGCGAGCTGCGCGGACTCCGCTCCTCGCTCGACGCGGCCGTGCAGCGGAACGACCAGCTCTCGAACGCGGCCGAGGAGATGGGGCGGCTCTACCGCGAGCAGCTCCTCACCAGCCGCCAGCGCGCCGGGCGGCTCCGCAAAGTGCTGGAGATCGCGACGTCCATCAATTCGAACCTCTCCCTCGACAAGGTACTCCACGAGATCGTCCATGCCGTGCGCGACGCCGTCGGCTACCGGATCGTCCTCCTGCGCGTGCTGAACGCGCGGAGCGGCGCCTACGAGGCGCGCTCCTTCGCAGGGCTCGACCGCGACGCGATCACAAAGCTCGAGGAGTACGACGTGGCGAAGGAGGAGTTCGATTCTTGGCTCCGGGACGAGTTCAAGCTGGGCCGCGCCTACTTCGTTCCGCACGACCGGAAGTTCTGGGGCGAGCACGATCCCCACAGCTATACGCCGAATCTTGGCGAACGCGCCGAAGGCGAGTGGCATCAGGACGACGTCCTCTTCGTTCCGCTGCGGGGGAAAGAGGGAGGTCCGATCGGTTACCTCTCGGTGGACGACCCGTCCGACCGCCGGCGCCCGACGCGGGAGATCGTCGAGATGTTGGAGATCCTGGCGAGCCACGCCGTCGTCGCGCTCCAGAACGCGGCGCTCATGGAGCGGCTGCAGGAGAGCATGGGCCGCCTGGAGGAGGCGACCGAGCGCGCCGAGGAACTGAACGAGCTCAAGTCGAGCTTCGTCTCCACGGTGTCGCACGAGCTGCGCACGCCGCTGACGCACATCCGCGCCTACGTGGAAGCGCTCCAGCAGAACGTCGGGAGCGCGAACCTCGGCATGCAGCGCGACTTCCTTCGCGTCATCGACGAGCAGAGCCTCAAGCTCAAGCACCTCATCGACGCCATCCTCGACCTGACGCAGCTGGAGTCGGGCCGCTTCCGCATGAGTCGCGAGCCGTTCAACCTCGTCGACGTCGTGGACGAGGTGGTCGGCGTCCTGAAGCCGCTGGCCGAGTCGAAGCGGATCGCGCTCACCGCGGCGCGGGACACCTCCGAGGTGATTCTCGAGGCCGATCGGACCTTGGTGCGCCGCGTGCTCCACAATCTCGGCACGAACGCGGTCACGTTCACCCCCGAGGGGGGCGAGGTCACGTTCCGAGTCCGGAGCGAGGGCCGGAACGTGCGGATCGTCGTGGAAGACACGGGGATCGGAATCGCCCCCGCGGATCTTCAGAAGGTGTTCGACACGTTCTATCAGAGCGACAACGGACTCTCTCGCGAATATCCGGGCGTGGGGCTCGGGCTCTCGATCGCGAAGAGCATCGTGGAATGGCATGGCGGCGAGATCGACGCGGAGAGCGAGCCGGGTCACGGATCGCGCTTCACGGTGACCCTGCCGGCGACGCCCAACGACGCGAGCGTCATCACGCACGCGACCTGGTCTCCGGCGCGCTCGGTCTCGGACCACCTGACGCGCCTCACCGTCGAGATGGTGGCCGAGGTGATGAACGCCCGGATCGCCTCCCTCATGCTGGTGGACGGCGAACGTGAGGAACTCTTCATCAAGGCGGCGCGCGGCCTGCGGGAAGAGGTCGTCTGCGGCACGCGGATCAAGATGGGCGACTCCATCGCCGGCTGGGTGGCGAAGCATGGGCAGCCGCTCCTGGTCACGAACATCGAGGATGACCCGCGCTTCGGCCGCCGGAATCATCATCAGTACGAGACCAAGTCGCTCCTGTCGGTCCCGATGAAGATCGGCGACCGCGTGATCGGCGTGATCAACATCAACAACAAGATCTCCTGCACGCCGTTCACCGAGGACGACCAGTCGCTCCTGACCTCGCTGGCGGAGCGGGTGGCCCGCGCCTGGGAGCACGCCTCGGCCCACGAAGCGACCGCCGACCAGGCGGAGCAGGCGACGCGGGCCCTGGCCGCGATCATCGATCACACGCGCCGCAGCCGGCTCCGCCTCACGGCGGGGACGATGGCCGCGCGCGCGACAGCCGTGGGGCGTCGCCTGGGACTGAACGAGGAGGAGTTGAGGATCCTCGCCTACTCCGCGACCATCCACGACGTCGGCATGGCGCATGTGTCGCCGGGCATCCTCCACGAACCCGGCCAGCTCGACCCCGAAACCTTGGCGCAGGTATCCCAGCATCCGATTCGTTCGGTGGAATTGATGAAACCGATCGAGTTCCAGTCGCAAGTGTCCGAAATCATTCTGGCACACCACGAGCAGATGGACGGCCGGGGCTACCCGCGCGGTCTCCAGGGGGAAGAGATCCCGCTCGCCTCGCGGATCATCGCGGTGGTCGACGCCTACGAGTCGATGACGCTCGGGCGCCCCTACCGGCTCCCGATGACGCACGAGGAAGCGGTGGCCGAACTGAATCGCTGCGCGGGAACGCAGTTCGATCGACAGGTGGTCGAGGCGTTCGTTCAACTAGTTGTGGTAAACGAAGATACAAGGCTCATTCGGGCTCCAGAAGCGGCGTGATGCGCCGATACATTTCTGTATGACGGCTGTCGGAGGAGGTGATCGGATGTCGAAGGGACGGATCCTCGTCGTGGATGACGAGATCTACATCGTCCACATTCTCGACTTCAGCCTGGGCATGGAAGGCTACGAGGTCCTGACCGCGCTGGACGGCGAGCAGGCTCTGGAGCGGCTGAAGAACGACAAGCCCGATCTCATCGTCCTCGACATCATGATGCCGAAGGTGGACGGGTATGAAGTCTGCCGTGCGATCAAGGCGAATCCGGAGACGCAGCATATCCCGGTGATCCTCCTCTCGGCCAAGGGTCGCAACGTCGATCAGAAGATGGGGTTCGATGTTGGGGCGGACGACTACATCACCAAGCCGTTCAGTCCGCGAAAGCTCGTGGAACGCATCAACGCGCTGCTGGGGCAGACGGTTTCGGAGCGTACGAACTCGTCGTCGTAGTTCATCACAAGTTCCTCGGCGGCATCCGGGACACGGGGATGGAAACCCCCTCCGGCTCCGACGGAAACGACCAGTCGCCTCCGGGGGCTTCCCTCCCCGCGCCCCTACCTGCCGCCGAGGGCGGCGCCTTACCAGCCTCGACTAGATATTCCCTCGCGTTACGGAATGCCTTCAGCCGAGATCTTCCTTCCCCCCCCACCGGAACCGGGCTCCCATCTCCCCAGGTCATTCCCTGCGGTCGATCATCATTGTCGGTGAGGGCGGGTGGGGACGATGCATGGGTC
>JBBTHR010000043.1:0-1843 GCA_038060295.1 Candidatus Eiseniibacteriota bacterium | reverse complement strand
CCCCCCCCCCCCCCCCCCCCCCCCCCCCCCCCCCCGCCCCCACCTAGGTGTTACCCTGCAAGGAAATGCGCCTAGTAAGAGTTGCAATCCCATTCCCGCTCCAGGGGCACGAACATCTAGTCTACGGATTCCCGGACGACGAGCCGATCACGCCCGGCCTGCGCGTGCTGGTCCCGATGCGGGCGCGGCAGGTTTGGGGGACAGTGCTCGGGCCCGAGCCGGTGCGTGCTGAGCCGCCGGGCTACAAGGTCCGCGCCATTTCCGGAATCCCGGAACCCCGCCTCGTCCTGAGCGAGGAGATACTCTCGCTGGCGCGGTGGGTCGCCGACTACTACGCGGCGACACTCGGCGAAGTGCTCCATGCGGCCGCGCCCTCCCCTACGGGGCTTCGACGTCGCGCTCCTCGTGCCGCGCCCCTCGAAGAAGAGGGGTGGCATGCGGCGCCTCCGCCGGAACGCGTCGCGCTCAATCACCAGCAAGCCGCGGCTCTCGCGGCCATCGAAGAGGGAATTGCCTCCCGGGCGTTCGCGCCCTTCCTGCTCCACGGCGTCACCGGTAGCGGGAAGACCGCGGTCTATCTCCACGCCGCGCGGGCCGCCATCGCCGCCGGCGGGCAGGCGCTCATTCTCGTTCCCGAGATCGCTCTCTCCCCCCAGGCGCTCGACGCCTTCCGGCGCGCGGGATTCGAGCGCGCGGCGGTCTATCACAGCGGGCTCCTTCCGCGAGAGCGCACCGACGTCTGGCGCGGCGTCGCCGACGGGACGCTCGACCTAGTCGTCGGGACGCGCTCCGCGATCTTCCTGCCATTCCCCGATCTCCGACTCACGGTCGTGGACGAAGAACAGGACGGCGCCTACAAGCAGGACGAATCGCCTCGCTATCAGGCGCGCGACGTGGCGCTCGTGCGGGCTCAGCGCGCCGGCCGCGCCGTGCTCCTCGCGACCGCGACGCCGAGTCTCGAGAGTTACGCGCAGGCGGCCCGCGGCGCCTACCGGCTTCTGACCCTCCCGCATCGCGTCGATGGGCGGCCGATGGCGACCGTGCGGCTGGCCGATCTCCGCGGCGCCTCGAAGCCCGCAGCCATCGACCGATCGGGCTCCCGCTTCCTGACTCAGGCACTGAGCGATGCCATCGCGCGCACTCTGGAGCGCGGCGAGCAGGGGATTCTCTTCCTCAATCGCCGCGGGCACTCGACCTACCTTCAGTGCCGCGGCTGCGGTCATGTGGCGAAGTGCGACCGCTGCGACGTGCCGTACACGGTTCACTCCGACGAGGCAATGCTCCGCTGCCACTACTGCGGGATTAGGAAGAAGGTGCCGCAGGCATGCGGCGAGTGCCATGCCACCGATCTCTGGTTCGGGGGGCTTGGCATCCAGAAGGTCGAACGCGAGATGGAGCGGCTCTTTCCGAAGGCGCGGCTGGCGCGGCTCGATCTCGATTCCGTGCGGCGCCGTGGCTCGGCCGCCTCGATCCTCCAGGCGTTTCGCCGGCGCGAGACCGATCTCCTCCTCGGGACCCAGATGGTGACGAAGGGGTTCGACTTCCCCGGCGTGACCCTGGTCGGCGTCATCGTGGCCGACCTCTCGCTCTACCTCCCCGATTTCCGGGCGGCGGAGCGGACGTTTCAGATCCTCACGCAGGTGGCGGGACGCGCGGGACGGGGCGAGATGCCGGGCGAGGTGATCATGCAGTCGTACGATCCCGACCACCCCGCGCTTCTGGCAGCGGCGGCGCAGGACTACGCCGCCTTCTTCGCCAAGGAGGCGGAAGAGCGGAAGGAGCTTCACTATCCGCCCTACGGCCGCCTTGTGGAGATCGAGCTGCGCGGAAAGAAGTCGGAGCG
>JBBTHR010000042.1:0-13920 GCA_038060295.1 Candidatus Eiseniibacteriota bacterium | reverse complement strand
CTCTACGCCAGCACCTCCGAGAAGACGGGGACCGGCATCCTCCTCCTCAGCGTCTATTCCCTGGGACTCGGCGTGCCGTTCTTCCTCGCGTCGCTCGGGATGAATTCGTTCCTCGCCGCGTCGAAGAAGTTGCGCGGCTCGCTCCGGACCATCGAGGTCGTGAGCGGCGTCATCCTGATTGTCTTCGGGCTCGCGCTCGTCACGAATCTCTTCCGCCACTTCGTCTCCTTCCTCTCCCGCTTCCTTCCGGCGCTCGGCTAGCGACGTCGTCGCGGGGGCCACGGCCTCCACCGCGTTTCGCCGCGGGCCGGCGCCCGACTCCGGCTAAATATCGCCCCGCCACGTGCCGAAGCATTCCCCAGCAGGGGGGACACGGAAGGGAACCCCCAGCGCGCTCCCTTCTCCACCCATAACCCCCTGGCACGGGGGCTCTTGCCCCTGGCCCCACGAGGCGATGGCGACCGACACCAAGCGCACCGCGCACACACCAGCATCCGCCGCCGCACCTGCCGACGCTCGAACGCTTCCGAGCTCGCTGGAGCTTCTCCGCGGCCTGAACGACGTCGCCCGATCGCTGGAGCCGTTCCACGAGGGCACCTCGTCGCTCCGGCACGTCGCTACGGGTGTGGAACGACTGCTCCGCCCCGACGGCGTCGCGATCCTCACACGCGTCCGCCCGGGCGAGTACGTCTTCCGCCACGTTCAGGGCGTGCTGCAAGAGTGGGCGGAGTTCACGGTGACCGGCTCCTCGTGCGACCTGCTGGACGAACTCCTCCGCCGCGACGAGGTGATTCTCTTCCACCGCCGCCAGAGGACCCCGTGGTCTCGCGAGTTCCTCTTCGCGGCGGGGATGCACGGCGGCGCTCTCGCTCCGATCCGCGCTCACGGCGAGCCGATCGGCGCGCTCCTCCTCAATCACACCACCCCGTTCCGCTTCGGCGCGGAGCACGCCGCGGGCCTTCAATCGATGGCAACGATGGCCGGCGTGGCGATCCTGGAGGACGCGCAGCGCGCGAAGCTGGAGGACCTCTTCATGAGCGTCATCGTGTCGCTCACGATGGCGATCGAAGCGAAGGACCCCTACACCGAGGGTCATTCGGTTCGCGTGTCCGCGTACAGCGAGGCGATCGGAAAGCAGTTGGGACTACCGCCCGAGACGCTCGACGTGATCCACCGCTCCTGCCTGGTGCACGACATCGGAAAGATCGCGGTGGACGAGGGGATCTTGCACAAGCGAGAGCGGCTGAGTCAGGGGGAGAAGGAGAAGATGGATCTCCATCCTCAGATCGGCGAGAGCATATTGCGTCCCATCGCGCTCCTCCACCCGCTCCTGGCCGGCGTCCGCTCGCACCACGAGCACTTCGACGGTACGGGCTACCCGGATGGGCTAAAGGGAGAGGAAATTCCGATCGAGGCGCGGATCATGGCGGTGGCCGACGCGTTCGACGCCATGACGTCCGACCGGCCCTACCGGAAGGCGCTCTCCGAACATGACGCGCTGGCCGAACTGAAGCGAAACATGGGGACGCACTTCGATCCCCGGGTTCTCGCGGCGTTCGAGCAGATCTTCCCGGCGGTGCGGCGGACACTGGAGCATCTGCGTCCGCGCGAGGAGGGAGTCAGGCCGTCGTGTTGACGCGCGACTTGCGAAGCAGGATCCGGGTTCCGTGATCGGCCCGGACGTCGAAACTCACCTCGTCCATCAATTCCCGCATGAGATAGAGCCCGCGACCGTGCGGGTTCAAGAGCGTGGACGAATCGGTGGGGTCCTCCACCTTGCTCGGATCGAATCCCGTCCCGAAGTCGTCCACCGCGACGACGATCTCGCCCGACCCCACGACGAATTCGAACTCCACGCTCTTGTCCTCGGCGAAGCAGTTGCCGTGCTGGATCGCGTTGGTCCCTGCTTCGATGACGGCGATGAGGAGGGCGTTCTCGAGATCCTCGCTCAGTTCGTACTGGCGGGAAATCTGAGTGATGAGGGCGTGCACCATCGACAGGAGCTCGAGGCGGCTCCCGATGGTCAGGCGGATGGTGTCGGTCCCGTTTGGGGACGGGGAAGTCAGGTCGCCGCCCATCCGTTTACTCTAGCACCACCAGTGCCTTGAGGGCCACCAGGGTAATGTCGTCGGCCTGATCGGCCCCCGCGGTGAAACGGGAGACCTCGTCCGAAACCGTCCGCACGATTTCGTCCGCCGTCAACTCCCGGGGGAGCCGCTCCGCCAGGCGGATCAGCCGCTCCTCGCCGAAATCCTCTCCCTCGAGATTCCGCGCGTCGGTGATTCCGTCGGTGTAGAGGAGAAGCGAGTCGCCCGGCGCCAGCGACATCGCCGTTTCGCCGTACTCGAAGGCCGGGGCGATGCCGAGCGGAATTCCGCCCTCCTCCAGGTAGCGCCACCCGCCGGCGGCGGGGAGGACGATCGGGTAGTTGTGCCCCGCGTTCGCGAATTTGACCGTCATGTGGTCGCCCCCGACCCGCGCCAGGAAGCAGGTCGCGAAGCGGTCGTCGGGCGTCGCGTCGTGCACCAGGCGGTTCAGGCGAGTCATGATCTGGCAGACCGAACTCGCCAGGTCGGCCTGCGTGCGGATGGAGGCCTGCACCATGGAGGCTAGGAGCGCCGCCGGAACTCCCTTTCCCGCGACGTCCGCGATCACCACCAGGAACTGCCCGTCGCCCAGCTCGACCAGATCGTAGTAGTCGCCGCCCACCTGCTTGGTCTGGAGATTCAGCGCGGCGAGTCCGAAGCGCTGCGTCTGGGGGAGCGAAGCGGGGAGGAACTGGCGCTGGATGCGCCGCGCCACGGCGAGCTCCTCCTCCAGAATGGACATTTCGAGACTCTCGCGGTAGAGGAGGGCGTTCTTCACGGCGACACTCGTCTGGTTCGCGAGCGTCTGGAGCAGGTTCAGTTCCTCCGCCTTGTAGCGCGTTTCCGTGATCTTCCGGCCCAGCGCGATCACGCCGAGAAAGTCCTCGCCGTGGCGGAGCGGGATCAAGACGAAGGGGATGGCCTCCAGAAGAGCCGCCGTCTCCGCTTCCAGGCCTCGCTCCGCCGCCAGGGCGGGAATCTCCTCCTTGCGGAGCAACTCCGAACCCTCGAGCATCCTGGCCAGTGTGAGCCGCGGGATCGCCGCCAGGCGCGCCACGTCCACGCCGCCGCCGAAGCCGCGCACGATCGGGGGACGCCGCTCCGGCGTCAGCAGGAGCACCGTGGTGCGGGCCGGGATGGCCTCGCGCAAGGTCGTGACGATGTTCTCCGTCAGCTTCTCGAGATCGAGCACCGTAAGGATCTCGCTCGACATCCGGCGCAGGAGGGCGCGGTGGTCGCCCTTTTCGCGGAGGAAGTAGCGATCGAGCATCTCGTCCAGCCACGAGAAGATCGGCTGAAAGAGGACGAGCGCCAGGAGGAGCACGGCGGTCTGGAAGATCGTCGTGTCGTATCCGCGCACCGTTTCCAAGAATGAATCGAGCCGCCGCACGACGGTCGCGTAGACCGCCAGGAGGAAGCCGGAGGTGACGGCGTAGAGGATCGACTTCCGCGCGATCAGGTTCGCGTCGAGGAAGCGGTAGCGAACCATCGAGTAGGCGATGGCGCCCGAGCCCAGGATGAGCGCGCCGACGATGAGCGAGGAGCGCGTCATCGGCGACAAGGGGTGGTTGAAGAGGCTGGGGAGCGGAACGGCCAGCGCGTAGAGGCCGGCGCAGGAGGCGAGCCCGTAGAAGATGGCGCGAAGCTGATCGCGGATGCGCGAATTCGTGGCGCCGCGGTACGAGAGGAAGAGGATCGTGAGCGCCGCGGCGATGTAGAAGAGGTTCACCAGCGAGAAGAGGATCTGGTGAAACTGAATCGTGAGTTCCACCGGAAGGCGGAGCGCGGAGATGACGGCGCGCCCCGCGGTCGCCTGCGCCACGTTCGCCACGATCCCTCCCCAGAGCGCGCCCTGCGAGAGCAGCACCATGAAGAGAAGGTGGAAGGCGTGGGGGGCGAAGATCAGGAACGATCCGAAGGGAATGCGCCGGTAGAAGCGATTCTCTTGTGGGAAAACGCAGGCGAAGTAGAGAAGCGAGGGGAAGAAGAGTTCCCAGAGATAGTTGAACGACCGAAGGAGGTCGTTCACGCCGCGCTCGGCCGCGCCCACGCCTTCCAAGATGAAGCCGATCGCGCCGAGCCCGGAGCCGAAGCCCGCGAAGAAGAGCATGAGCGCCGTGGCGCGGTTGGTACGCTCCCGCGGCGCCTCGCGCAGGATCACGAAGCCGAGCAGGAAGACGAGCCCGGCGACGAGAAGATAGACGGTTCCGACGGAGGCGTTCGTCATGGCGGCATGGCGCGGGGAGGGCGGGCTCTCGGGGCGCCGCCATTCCTAGCGAATCGGTTCCTCCTCGAGAGGCAGGAGCGACGCAGGGGTCAGGAGCAGGGGGCGGCCCGGCTGGTCGATGATCTGCTGCAGCACGCCGGTCTCGTAGAGCCTGGCCGGCGCGCCCGAACCCTCCCCGAGCGGGCTCATCGCGCCGAGAAGCGCGCGGACTCCGGGAAGGAAACGGGGGAGCTTGAAGAGCGGCCGGCGTGGAATCTCCACCACGCGGTAGCGCCGTCCCGGCGCGATCCCGGCGCGGAGTTTCGCGGCGTCGATCGTTTCTTCCAGGGTCGCGACGCGGTCGGCCAGCCGGTTCTCGACCGCGGCCTTGCCGTCGTAGATTCTCCCCTCGCCCAGCTCGCGCACGCGCGCCGCCTCCAGCCCGCGCGCCGTGGCCACGCGGGAGGTGAAGGCGTCGTAGAGGCCGTCGAAGACTCCCTGGATCTGACGCCGCTCCCCCTCGTTCAGGTTTCGCTCGGGAAGCCGGGCGCCCAGGAATGGAACCGTGAGCCCGCCCAGGAGATCGGCGCTCTTTCCAATCTGCACGTGGTCCGACGCGAGCCCTGTCTTCTTGCCGAAGCCGTCGTTCCAGATCCATCCGCCGATGATCCCGATGGAGCCGGTCAGCGTGAAGGGGCCGGTCGCGATCGTCTCGCCGTCCATGCTGATCCAGTAACCGCCGCTTCCCGCCACGCGTCCCTGACTGACGAGCGCCGGCTTCTTCCCCGCGCGGAGCTTTCGCGTCTCCTCGGCCACGAGATCGGAGGCGATCGGATCGCCGCCGGGGGAATCGACGCGGAGAACGACGGCGCTCACGTCGCGGTCGTCGCGCAGGCGCCGCATGGCGGGGGCGGTCGTCCGCGCCCGAA
The DNA here is from genome assembly GCA_038060295.1 of Candidatus Eiseniibacteriota bacterium. Taxonomy (GTDB): domain Bacteria; phylum Eisenbacteria; class RBG-16-71-46; order SZUA-252; family SZUA-252; genus SZUA-252. Next base: position 8,698 of record JBBTHR010000042.1, on the reverse strand, counting down.
TTCCCGTGTCCATGGCGCACTCGCCGACGAGATAGACGATCGCGACGGTCGGGACCGGGCCCCACGTCTCGTCGGGCTTCCAGCGTCGCTCCGCCACCGCGGCGTACGGGCGTGGTTTCCCGCGGCCTCCGTACACCTTCACCTGGGTCTCGATATCCTCCCAGCGGCCGAGCGCGTCCACCAGGCCGAGCTCCTTCATCCGCGCCGCCGTGACGTACGGCTCCTCGTTCACCAGTCGGTCGAAACGCTCGCGCGTGATCCGGCCGCTCGAGGCGATGCCGCCCGCCAGTTCCTCGTAGGTGGCGCGGACCAGCGCCTCGAATTGCTCGCGGTCGGCGTCGGAGAACGACGTCCGCGACAAAGTCTCCATGGCCGATTTGTATTTGTAGAAGCGCCACTCGTCGAACCCGAGCCCCATCTTCGCGAGGAGGTCCTTCAGGTACGTGCGCGAGGCCTGCACCCCCGGCGCGAGGAGCCCGCCCAGCGGATCGAGCACGAGATGGTCGGCGACGCAGGCGAGATAGTACGAACGCTGGTCCAGGTGGTCGGCGGCGATCAGCACCTTCTTCCCCGCGCGTTTCAGCGCCAGGAGCGACTCGCGCAGCTCCCACACCATGGCCGCGTTCGCCTCGAAGCCGGAGAGGCGGATCGCCACGCCGCCGACCGTCGGGTCTTCCTTCGCGAAGCGGATCTGCTCGGTCAGGTCGCGGAGCGGCTTCGAGTCCGAGTCGAACCAGCGGTGCGACTGGTAGACCGCGCGCCCGTGGAGGTCCATGGAGAGGAAGCGGCGGTTCCGCATCGCTCGGTGCTCCATGTCGAGTCCGCGAAGCGGAGGGGAGAGGCGGAAGGAATACCAGGTGCCGGAACGTTGCCGCCCGCCGAGTCTCGAGGAGGCGCCGTCCGGATCCCGATAGATCGACGTGGCCCGCGCGCCGAACCGTGCGACCGTCACGCCGGCCGAGACCTGAATTCGATCGTTGTCCCGCCAGCGCGCCGAGACTTCCACTCCGTCGACGGGGCGAAGCGAAACCCCGAGGCCGATCGTGCCGCGGTCCAGGTCCAGGTCCTTAGGCACCGTCAGGTCGCCGAAGAGGGTAATGCGCGACGTGCCGTCGGGGCGAAATCCGAAATCGAAGATCGCGTCGGCGTCACCGGTCGAGGGCGCCCATCGCGTCGCAGCCCCGATCGAAAGCTGCCGGACGGGTCGGGAGATTTCGCCGATCGAGAGGTAGTTCGACCTCCGCCACGCCCCCTTGCCGGATCCCGCGAAGTGGTAGGCGAGGCCGCCGAAGTGACGTCCGTCGCCGCTACCGGCGCCGATCTGATACTCGGTCAAGCCCGGAAGGGGCTGCCCCACGGTGGGGTTGGGATCGAACCAAGGCGAGTACCGCGGAGCGGCCCATCCGTAGGCATCAACCCCGTCCCGATGCCTCACGGAGAAGCCGAGGCCGCGGCCGAAGCCGGCCTGCCAACCTGCGATATCCGAGAGTTCGCCGCTGTTCCGATCGAAGAAGGCAAGGTCGAAGCCCCCGCGCTCCGGCACTCCCCACTGCGCGGGGTTGTGCCAGGCGCCGAACGTGCCGTTGTCGGTAGAGGGAGTGGTGGCAAGCGGATCGACCGACTCCTCGTACGGCTCGAGTCCGGCGCGGGCAATCGGAGCGATGAACAGAAGCGTGGCGATGGCGGCGAGGGCGCCGCGGACGAAGGGCGGCCGGCGTCTCCCTGCGTCGTTCATTTCAGCATCTCCGTGGGATCGGGAAGTCCCGCGCCGGGGCCGGTCCCATCTCCGTCCTCCGGCGGCGCCTCTTTCCACTTCGCGTAGACCGCGCTCCCCGCGAAGAGGAGGAGCATGATCGTGATCGAGAGCCACTTCGGCAACTCCCAGTGGATCCAGTCCATCGCGTGCGCATACTCGATCAGGAGCTTCACGCCGACCCACGCCACGATCACGTAGGCCCCGTCCACGATTCTCGGATAGCGGCGCACGACGCCGAGGATGGTGCCGATCAGGAGCCGCATCGTGACGATTCCCAAGAGCCCGCCCGTGATCACCACCCAGATCTTCGGCGACATGGCGACCGCGACCAGGATCGAGTCGATGGCGAAGACGATGTCGGTGAGCTCGACGCGTACGACGGTGCTCCAGAAGATCGAGAGGCCAAGGAGCGGCTTGATGACCGCGCCCGCCCCGCGGGGCTCGTCGGGGTGCGACCGGAAGTGCTTGAGCGGCAGATAGAGAAGGTAGGCGCCGCCCGCGAGCTTGATCCACGCCCAGGAGATGAGGTGCGCCGCGAACATCGTGGCGATGATGCGGAAGACGAAGGCGCCCAGAATGCCGTACTGGAGCGCCCTCTTCTGCTGCTCTCGCGGGAGCGGCAGAACGAGCACGGCCAGGACCAGCGCGTTATCGGCGCTGAGGGCGGCCTCCAGGAGGACCAGAAGACCGATGGTGAGTAGGTCGGTGGCCTCGATAGAAAAGGGCATGAGGGCCCGACTTTACCCTAAATCGAGGCGGGTCGGGGGGCTCCGGATGGGGCGGACGATGCGGCTGGCGGCGGCGTGCCGGTGGGCGCCTGGAGCGCCGCGCGATAGAGCGTCGAAACGTACTCCTTCATCATCCGCCGCGCGGAGAAACGGGGCGTGACCGTCTGGATGGCGCGCCGCACGACGCGGAGCCACGTGGTCGGCACGCCGGAAGGGTCTCGGGCGTAGTAGAGCGGAACGATCGTCCCCTCCAAGAGTGCGTACAAGGCCTCGGCGTCGCGCGCGTCCTGGGTCGCGTGATCGGCCCCCAAGCTGTCCTCGTTGCCGAACGCCCAGCCGTTTCCGTGGCCATGCCCCTCGACCCACCAACCGTCCAGGATGCTCAGGTTCGGCACGCCATTCAGCCCCGCCTTCATGCCGCTCGTGCCGCACGCCTCCAGCGGAGCACGCGGGTTGTTGAGCCAGAGATCGACGCCCTGCACCAGCCAGCGCGCCGCGTGCATATCGTAGTCCTCCAGGACCGCGATCCGTCCCGCGAATTCGGGATCGCGCGCCGCGCGGTAGACCGCCTGCAGCATCGCCTTTCCCGCCTCGTCGGCCGGATGCGCCTTCCCGGCGAAGACGAGCTGCACAGGACGGCGGCGATTGTAGAGGATCCGCCGCAGGCGGGCGGGGTCGCGGAAGATTAGGTCGGCGCGCTTGTAGGTGGCGAAGCGCCGCGCGAAGCCGATCGTGAAGGCGTCGGGCTCCAGGAGCGCGCCGAACGCGATCGCCTGGCCCGGATCGACGTGGTCGTCGGCCCAGCGATGGCGCGCGCGGTGCTGGATGAAACCGAGGAGTTCGCGCTTCATCCGCTGCCGCGTGTGCCAGAGCGCCGCGTCGGGAATCTGATCGAGCGCGTTCCAGAACTCAGGATCGTCGTGATGCGCCAGCCAGTCGGCGCCGAGGTGCTTCCGAAAGAGGCGATCCATGTCGCCGGCGATCCATGTCGGAACGTGGACGCCGTTCGTGATGGAGCGAATGGGAACTTCGGCCTCGGGCGTGCCGGGCCAGAGCTTCGCCCACATCTTTCGGGAGACCTCGCCGTGCCGCATGCTGACGGCGTTCACCTGCGCGGCAAGATGCATGGCGAGGACGGTCATGTTGAAGCCGTGGCCCCACGGCTCGTCGTTGGAGGCGAGCGCCAGGAGCTTCGCGCGCTCGCCGTCCATCACCGTGTCGGCGTAGCCTTCCAGGCGCGCCAGGTGCGCCTCGACGAGCGGGAAGGGGAAGGCGTCGTGCCCCGCGGAGACCGGCGTGTGAGTCGTGAAGACCGTGGTCGCGCGCACCGTCGCCACGGCGTCGTCGAAGGAGCGCCCGGCTTCCATCCCCTCCCGCACGCGCTCCACCATCATGAGCGCCGTGTGCCCCTCGTTCCCGTGCCAGGCGTGGGGCGCGATCCCGAGCGCGCGCAGCAGCCGTACGCCGCCGATGCCGAGCACGATCTCCTGCAAGAGCCGCGTCGTCTGGTCACCGCCGTAGAGACGCCCCGTCAGCTCGCGGTCCCACGGCGCGTTCTCCTCCAGGTCGGTGTCGAGGAGATAGAGCTCGGTCCGGCCGATGCGAACGCGCCACGCGGTCACGTAGAGCGCGCGATCGGGAAGCGAGAGCTGGATCCGGACTGGCTTGCCGTCCGGGCCTAGCGCCTGCTCCACCGCCACGCGCGTTCGATCGATATGCTGGTAAAGCTCGTCCTGGCGTCCTTCCACGTTCAGCCGCTGGCGGAAATAGCCCTGCGGATACATGAAGCCGATCGCGATCATCGGGATGCCGAGGTCGCTCGCTTCCTTCGTGATGTCGCCGGCCAGCACACCGAGGCCGCCGGCGTAGAGCGGAAGCGAGTTGTGGATGCCGTACTCCGCCGAGAAGAAGGCGACTTTTTTCCCCTCCAGGTCGGCGCACGCTTCCTGCCACCACGTCTCGCGCCCCGTGGTCGCGCGGTCGAGCCCTTCGATAAGGGCCCGATAGCGGATCATGGTCTCCTGGTGGCGCGCCCCTTCGATCAGCGCCTCGGAGGTGATCTCCTGGAGGACGCGGATAGGATTGTGGCGCGTGACCCGCCAGAGGTGCGGGTCGAGGCTCTTGAAGAGCTCGCGGGCTTCGAGATTCCAGGACCACCAGAGGTTCCGCGCCAGCTCGGGGAGCCGACTGAGCGCGGACGGCATCGGTTGCATAGGGGCGAAACTGTGCCACATTCGGGGGTCCTAAGGCTAGACTCCGCCGCGATGAACGACGAAAAGGCTTCTCCCCGGCGCGCCGGGATTCTGCTGCATCCCACGTCGCTCCCCGGACGCCATGGCGTTGGGGACGCTGGGCCCGAGGCGGTTCGGTTCCTGGATTGGGCTCGGGCGGCGGGCTTTTCGGTCTGGCAGGTGCTGCCGCTGGGGCCCACGGGGCTTGGGAATTCTCCCTACAGCGCGCTTTCTGTTTTCGCCGGGGGGCCGCTCCTGATTTCCCCCGAACGGCTGACGGAGTCAGGGCTTCTGCCGGCGGCGGCGCTGGAGGTGGTGCCCGGTTTTCCGGAGGATCGCGTCGACTTCGAGGAGACGGGCGCGTGGAAGGAGCGGCTGTTGCGGCGCGTGTGGGAGAGGGTGCGGGCGGGTGCTGATCCGACCTCCCGCGCGGCGCGCGAGGAGGCGGTCGCGTGGGCGGCGGCGCCGGAGCGGGCCGCGTGGCTCCCCGACTGGACTCTCTACGCGTCGATCAAGGAGCGCTACGGCGGGCACGCCTGGACCGACTGGGATTCGCCGTTGAGGGAGCGGGAGCCGGCCGCGATGACGGAGGCGGAACGCGCGCTCGGGACGGCGAGGGAGTATCACGCGTTCGTTCAGTGGCTCTTCGCGGGACAGTGGGGGGCGCTGCACGCCGCGGCGCGGGAGCGAGGGATCTCAATCCTGGGGGACATTCCGATCTATCCCGCCATGGACTCCGCCGAGGTCTGGGCGCGCCGCGATCTTTTCCAGTTCGGCACCGATGGAGGACCCGAAGCAGTGGCCGGTGTGCCGCCCGACTACTTCAGCGAGACGGGGCAGTTGTGGGGAAACCCGCTCTATCGCTGGGACCGGCTGGAGGCTGAAGGCTTCGAGTGGTGGATCGCGCGGGTGCGGGCGGCGCTGGAGACTTGCGATTTGCTGCGGCTCGACCACTTTCGCGGATTCGCGGGGTACTGGGCGGTGCCGGCGGGGGCGAAAACGTCGACGCCGGAGGACGGGGGGCGCTGGCTCCCGGGACCGGGGCTTCGATTCTTCCAGGCGCTGCGCGCCGCGCTCGGTGGGCTGCCACTGGTGGCCGAGGACTTGGGCGACGTCGACGATGGCGTGCGCGCGTTGCTGCGCGACACGGGACTTCCCGGGATGCGCGTGCTCCAGTTCGGGCTGCTCGACGCGACGAGCACGCACCATCCGGCGAACCACGTGGCGAATTCCGTCGCCTACACCGGCACGCACGACAACGACACCGCGCGGGGCTGGTTCGAGGCACTAAGCGTGGAAGAGCAGGTACGCGTGCTCGAGGTGGTCGGCGGCGACGCCTCCGACATCGCGTGGACGATGATCCGCTGCGTCATGAAATCGCCGGCGCGGCTCACCATCGCGCCGATGCAGGACGTGCTTGGACTAGGAAGCGAAGCACGAATGAATACGCCCGCGGAGGCAGAGGGAAACTGGGGATGGAGGATGCGGGGCGATACGCTTTCGGAATCGCTGGCCGGGCGCCTGCGGCCGCAACTCGGCGCGCGCGCCGCGCCGGGGAGAGACGGCTAGGCCGCCGCTTCCTTCTCCCGCTTCGCGCTCTGCCACGCGTGCAGCACGAGCGCGATCGTGATCACCGCGTAGGCCACGAACACCCGGAAGAACTCCCCAATCTGCGCATCCCCCGCCAATGCCTTCCCCGCGAGCGGCGAGACCACGAACAAGGTGTGAAACAGAATCGTCCCCAGCAGCGCCTGTCCCACAGTCGCCTTCGTAACCGTCGCCCCCGAAACCAGCAGCGCCGCGATGGCGAACATCCCCACCTGCTCGTGACTGTTGTACGTGTTCACCGTCCCGATGTTCTGCAGAAAGAGCAACTGCCCCCACGCCGCCAGGATCGTCGAAAGAATCGTGGCGATGAGGCGATTCCGCTCCACCGGAATCCCGGCGATGGCGGCTACGTGGGGATCCTGTCCCATGGCGCGGAATTGCTGGCCGAGGCGCGTCCGGAAGAAGAAGAGCGTGAGCGCGCAGAAGGCGGCGACGACCGCGTAGGAGGCGATCGGCACGCGGAGCATCGTCCCCTGCAGCGGCACGCGCCACTTCACCAGGTCGTCCACGGCATACTGGATCGGTGTCAGGTCCACTGTGTTCCGGAGCCCGAAGCCCTGCGGCAGAAGCATCTCGGGGTTGTGGAACGGAATGATCGTTCCGATCGCGAAGAGGAAGAGGAGCTGGTAGAGCCCGTTGGCGAAGAAGCCGGCGATCAGGCCGCTCACCATCTCGCGGCCCTTCGCCTTGTTGTATAGCGAGCCGGTGGCCCATCCGAAGAGAATCGCGACCGGGGTCGCGATCAGCATGGCGAAGCCGAAGCCGCCGATCCCATGGAAGCCCCAGTGGACCGCGAGAATAGCCGCGATCTGTCCCGCCATGGCGCCGATGACGATCCCGAAGTTGAGGCCGAGGCCGGCGAGGATCGGGATCAGGAGCGAAAGGACCAGGACGCTGTTTCGCCCCACGCGGATCGACATCTCCCCGAGGAGAAAGGTCGGCGTGATCTTGGCGGCGACGATGCCGAAGAGGCAGAGCGCGGCGAAGAGGAGCGGCACCGCGTGGCGGCCCAGCTGCTTCACGATCCCGCCGCCGCCGGCCCTGCCGCCCGCGCCGCCTCCGCGTCCGCTGCGCACGCCCCCGCCGCCGGCGCTCACTTCGCGCTCCCCAGTCGCGTAAGCGCGTAGAGAATCATCCCATTCTGGATGATCAGCCGCGCTGTCTCGGAGATGTCGCCCTGGATCACCTGGCTCGTTACCGGGAGCGCGATGGTCAGGATCGACTGGAAGAGGAGCGTGCCGATGATGACGTGCGTGACGGTGGCGCGCGTGACGGTGGCGCCGCCGATCAGGATGCAGGCGATGGCGGGGAAGGCCATCAGGAGCGGCGCCGTGTAGAGCTGCACGAAGCCGAACGACTGGCTGTAGACGACGATTCCAACAGCGCCGAGAACGGTGGAGAAGACGGTCGCCTGGATTCGCGTTCGCTGGTCGGAGATCCCCGCGGCACGGGCGAAGCGCGGATTGCTGCGGGCCGCCGCGATCGTGATACCCATCTGCGTCCGGAAGAACCAGGCCACCGCCCAGCAGAGGCCGAAAAAGACGAGGAGTGCTCCAGTCGGAATCGTCACGCCCGCCACGGTGAAGGCGAGCCACTTGTCGAGCACGCGGTCGAAGATCCCGGTCAGCGCCAGCGTGGTGCGAAGCCCTTTCCCCCCGATGGCCCAGACGAGCGTCGGATTGTGGAAGGGGGCCACGAGCCAGAAAATCGACATGCCGGAGACGACGGCAAATCCAAGATAGGTGCCGACCATCATCTCCTGTCCCCGCGTGCGGTTCAGGAGCCACCCGTAGCCGATCCCGGCGGGAATCGCGAAGGCCACGCCGAGCGCGGTCGCCAGGGCGATCCCCGCGATCCCGTGGACGCCCCAGTTCAGCGCCAACACACAGCCGATCAACCCGCAGAGAATCCCCACGGGCAGCCCGAAGTTGAGCCCCACGCCGCCCTGGATGGCGGGGAGGAGGGCGAGGACCAAAATCCCGTTTCGCGCCACGCGGACGATCGAGTCGGTGACGAGCCCCGGCACGTTCATCTTGGTCACGACCGCGACCGCGAAGAGCACGACGACGAACGCGGCGATGAGAAGGCGCGGAACGCCGGCTTCCTTCGCGAAGACCCGCAGGCGCGCGATCATGCGAGGCCTACTTCTCCCGCCATGGCGAGGCCGAACTCGGCGTCGGTGGCGTCGGGAGCCAGGTCGGCGACGATGCGGCCGCGGTAGACGATCAGGATCCGATCGCACGTGGCGCGCAGCTCGGCCAGCTCCGAACTGGTCACGACCAGCGTCACGCCCTTGTCGCGATTCAGCGCCTGCAAGATCTCCAGCACGCGCTCCTTCGCGCCGACGTCGATCCCGCGCGTCGGCTCGTTCACGA
>JBBTHR010000041.1:0-16495 GCA_038060295.1 Candidatus Eiseniibacteriota bacterium | reverse complement strand
CGCTTCTCCTCCAGCCGCTCCTCGACCGCCACGCGCTCCTTCACCGCCACGAGCGTGATGTCGTCGTTCTGCGGCGCGCCGCCGGTGAACTCCACGATCTCCTGGTTCAGCTTGTCGGCGAATTCCTGCGGCGTCAGGTGCCCGTATTTCTTCAGGGCCGCCAGGAGGCGCCCTTCGCCGAACTGCTCGCGCGCCGGATTCATCGCCTCCGTGATCCCGTCGGTATAGATGACGAGCATGTCGTCCTGGCGGAGGCGGAGCTTCTCGACGCAGATCGTCTTCCGGAAGAGGTCCTGGTCGGGCGTGTTGATCCCGACCGGAATCCCCTTCGGCTTCAGGAAGTAGGTCGTGTCGGACTGGCCGCGATAGAGAATCATCGGGTTGTGTCCCGCGCTCGCGTACGACACGTCTCGGTTCACCGAGTCGAGCACGACGTAGAACATCGTGACGAACATTCCCTTCTTCATGTCCTCGGTGACGAAGGCGTTCATCTTCGCCATGACGTCGGAGGCCGAGCGGTTCCCGCGCGCCTCCATGCGGAGCGCCGTCCGGATCATGGTCATGACCAGCGACCCGGGGACGCCCTTGCCCGAGACGTCGGCCACCACGATCCCCTCCGTCCGATCGTCGACGTGGAGGAAGTCGAAGTAATCGCCGCCCACTTCCTTGGCCGCCTGGTAGAGGTAGCCGACCTCGAACCCTTCCATCTCCGGCACTTTCCGCGGCAGGAGCGCCTGCTGGATCTCCTGCGCCACCTGCATTTCGCGCTGCAGGCGTTCCTGCTCCATGAGATTTCCCTGCGCGGAGCGGAACTTGGCCGTCACCTCGTTGAAGGCGCGCGCGATGTCGTCGATCTCCTCGTTCCCCGACGCGCCGATGTCGGCGACCATCGTCCCCTCGCCGATCGCGCGTACCGTCTCCGAGAGGGTCTGGATCGGCTTCACGAAGATGTGGATCAGGAGCGCCGATGCCGCCAAGCCGAGCACGAGCGTGAAGAGCGCGATCACGGCCAGCTCGGTCCGAGCGAGCGCTACCCGCTCGCCGATGGCGGCTTCGCGGACCGTGATCTCCACCCAGCCGACCGGCCGGATCGGCCCGGCCTTCGGGGCGGCGCCGGGCGGGCGGACAGGCTCGTAGAGGACGCGCGTCTTCCCGTCGGAGGGGGTGGAGCCGCCCTCGGGCGCCAGGTCGGGGAGCGAGCGCCGCGTGAAGAGCTCCTCGAACCGGTCCGAGCCCCAGACCCGGCCGCCGGCGTCGAGGACGCGGAGCGAGGAGACCTCGTCGTGCGCCTTTCGCATCGCGACGATCGACTGGTTGAGGAGCGTCTGGTCGATCGACATCGGCTCCGGCCGCGCCAGCGCCGCCAGTGCCGGGGCGCCGAGGGTGCGGCCTCCGTTTCGTGCCTGCGTCACGACGTCGTGCTCCACGCTCCGCATCTGCTGCATGAGGATCAGTCCGAAGCCGGTGACCACCAGGAACGCGAGCGCGCCGAACGCGCGCACCGTGTACGTGAAGCGGAGCGACCGCCGCGGCGCGGAGCCCTTCTTCGGCCGGCGCGGCGCGCGATCGAGCCGCTTCGACATGGTGAGCGTGTTCGAACCGCCGCCGCCCATGTAGCGGACCTCGTCCATCAACTGGTTCATCAAGAAGACGCCGAGGCCGCCCTTCCGGCGGGTCTCGACGTACATCTTGAGATCGGGGCTCCGGACGCTTCGCAGGTCGAAGTTCTTTCCCGAGTCCCGGATCTCGATGGAGAACTCGCGGCCGTTCCCGACGATCGTGACGTCGATGTCCCCGGAGGCGCCGTTGTAGCCGTGCTTCACGACGTTCGTGCACGCCTCGTCCACGGCCAGCTTCGTGTTGGCGAGGACCTTGCTCGGAATGAGGAGCTTCTCGCCGGCTTCCTGGACGAAGTCGCGGATCTCGGCGAGATGCCGCTCCTCTCCCGAGACGCGCAGATGGAAGCGGCGCGGCGGGAGCATGGGGCGCCCCTTCGGAAGCCGGATCATCGGCGCGCCTCCGCCTTCATCCGCTCCCGCGCCTCGAGGACGTTCCGCCGCGCACTCTCGTTCAGCGGATCGAGGACGAGGATCTGCTCCCACTGGTGGAGGGCCTCGCGGTAGTCGCCCGCGGTGAAGGCCTCCATTCCCTTGATGTAGAGATGCTTCACGCGCGCGTCGAGTTCCGGCTTCGGAGCGGAGAGCCGGCGCTGGATCCGTTCTCGCCACGCCTTCGCCTCGGCGTTCTGCGGATCGGACGACAGCGCGCGCTCCACCGATCGCGCCGCGTCGGTGTAGCGCCCTTCGGCGAACGCGCGCGACGCCTCGCTCAGGGAGCCGAGCGCGTCGATGCGGCGGGTCAGCGTGCGCGTCTCGACCGCGCTCTTCCCGAAGGAGTTCTCGAGCGACTTCCACGCCGCGAGCGCGCGCGGATCGTCGGGGGCGAGACGGAGCGCGGTCGCCGCCTCGTCCACGGCGGCCAGCACCTTCCCGGCGGCGCGGAGCGAATCGGTGCGCGCCAGCGCCCGATCGAGGAGCCGTGACTGAACCGCCGACACTTCGGCCTCCAACGTGGCCAGGCTCTCCGGCGAAGCCGCGCCGGCGCCGCCCGCGGCCGGCGGCGCCGCGCGAGAGAGAACGCGCGCCAGGCCCGAGGCCTCCTCCACGTCGCCCCGCGCCAGCGCCTCGCGGACGGACGCGGCCAGCGATGTCGCGGTCCGCCGCGCGCTCTCCGATTCCAGCGATCGCTGCGCCGCCGCCGCGATGGCGTCGCGCGCCTCGGCCGCCTTCGCGACCCACGCCGGTTCTTCCGGCCGCTCCCGGTGGAGCACTTCGTAAAGCACCAGCGCCGCTTCCCAGTCGCCCCGCGCCACCGCGTCCTCGGCGCGCTTCCGATCGGCGGCGTAGGCCGCGGAGTTCCGCGTCCGGAGCGATTCCTCGGCCGCGCGCTGGTATTGCGCCAGGCGGCGGCTCTCGTACTCGCTCACGCGCTCCCCGAAACCGAGCCGCACCGCGAACTGCTGCGACGCGCCCTCCTCGCCCTGCAGAAGGGAGAGATCGACGCCGTAGCGCCGGTAGTTGACCCCGACCCCCAGCACCGGCTTCCCGTTCTGGATCCCGGCCCGGATCGCGCCGAGGCCCTGGCGCGCGACTTCCACGCCGAGACGAGGCTTCGTGCCCGCGCTTCCCTCCCTCGCCACGTCCGCCACGACGCGGAGCGACGCGCGGCGCGCCACGGCGAAGTCGGGACTGGCCGCGCCGAAGCGGAACGAACGTGCGAGCGGTGTGCTCTCCCCGCCGAGATCGAGCGAGCCGGCCACGGCGTTTTGCAGCGAGAATCCAACCTGGCCGCCCCGGAACCGCGCGGGGCGATAGGTAAACCCGAGATCGGCTCCGGGCGCGGCCGCGGAGAGATCGCCGAGCGACTGGCTCACGACCTTGAACGTGAGGCCCGCGTGGAGCGGCCCGAAGACCCGCCGCGCCACGCTCGCGGCGAGCGAGGTCTCGCGGAAGCCGATCGTTCCGAGCGGCACGTTGTTCTCGTCGTAGGCCTCCAGGCCCGAGGTGCCGACGCGAGCCATGCCCATGCCGACCGCGCCGAGACCGGGAATCGGATACGCCACCGCCGCCAGGTCCCAGTCGGTGGCGAACGGGAGGAGCCCGTGCTGGACCAGGAGCGACCGCTCGTCCTGCATGGCGAGCCCGGCCGGATTCCAGTAGACCGCGGTCGGATCGAGGCCGAGCGCGGTGAAACCGCTGGCCGCTCCCGTCGTGGGCCACGAGCCGGGCGCGGCGAGGAGGTTCGTCGATCCCGCCGACTGCGCCGACGCGTTCGACGGCCAGAGCGCGCCGACGGCCCACGCCAGGGCCAGCGCGGCGACCCCCGCGATCAGCAGACGCCGAAGCGCGCTCATCGCCGCACTCCCACCTTGACCGACTCGCTCACGCCGCCGCCGGCGCCGGCGCTACTGATTCGCGCGACGTAGACGCCCGGCTTCACCATCGCGCCGGCGCCGTTCGTTCCGTCCCACGGCACCTCGTTCAGCCCGCGCGCGCCGCCCACGCCGCCCGAGGGGAACGAGAGTTCACGCACCAGCTCGCCCAGGAGCGTCACGATCCGGACGCGAACCGAGGCGTCGGCGCCGAGTCGATACGAGAGGAGAACCGACTCGCGCCCCGCGCGAAACGGATTCGGATAGCCGTGCGCCTTCGCGAAGAGCGTCACGCGGCGCGAGTCGAGCGTCTGGAACGGAAGCCCGCCCGTCGCGCGCACCGGCACGGCCATGCCGGTGAGATTGTCCCGCGCCACGACGTCGCCCTCCGCGGCGAGCCGGAGCGCCACGTCGCCCGCCTCCAGGCCGGCGGCCAGCGTAACGTCGAGGAGGAGCGTCACGGCTCCCACGGAGAGATCGATCGGCGGCGTGAAGGTGAGCGCCACCGGGTTCGCCCCCGCGGGGACGGCCTGCGCGAGGAGCGTGCCGCCCGCGTCTCGCGCTTCGATCCGCGTGACGGCGCCACCGGGGGCCGCCGCGGCGACTCCATCCACCAGCAGCGTCAGCGCCACCGACTCGAGGCGCGTGGAGACCGCTCCGCCGACCGGAACGAGCAGATCGAGCTCGAGGCTCCAGAGTCGGAGCGCCCCCGCTCCCGCCGCCGCCTGCTTCGGGGCGCCCGGATCGATCGCGCGGACCTGGAGCGCCGCCGCCGGCTCGACGATCCGGATCTCCCCGGCCGGCGACGCGACGGTGACGCTCGCGGCGAGCGACCACTCGCTCCCCGACGCGTCGATCGCCACCGGGTAGGGCTGGCTGGCGAGCGCCGGCGGGATCGCGACCGAGGGGAACGTGAGCGTCGCCTGCGCCCCGGGGGCAAGCGCGAACGGCGCCCCGGAGGCGAAGCCGACCGCCGATTCGACGTTGTCGGTCACGACGAGCCGCGTCGCGGACGGATCGAGAACGAAGGGAGACCCGCCGTCGTTTCGAACCGCCGCGGTGATCGTGACCGTCTGCCCCGCGCGGATCGTGTCGGGTGACGCGGAACCGGCGACGAAGGCGAGGAGCGCCGGAGCGCGCACCACCAGCGGTCCGGACGAGACGTTCTCGTCACGCACCCAGCCATCCTCGCTCCCGCGCGCCTCCAGCGTGGCGGAGGCGGAGCCGGGCGAGCCGGCGACGCCAAGGGGCGCCGCGACGAAATCGAGGGTCGTCCCGCCGCCGGCCGGCGCCGTCGCGGGCGCCGACAGCGTGAGGGTCGCCGACACCGGATTCCCGAGGCGAAGCGTCGTCGCGGCGTCGAACGCGTAGTCGACCCCGCCGCCATTCGCCACCGTGATCCGGATCGGGCGAGCCTGTCCGGCGCTCACCGTGTCGGGCGAAAGCGACGCGACCGAGAGAATCGCCGGATCTAGAATCGTCATCGCCGCCGGATTTCCCGCCACGTCCGCCGCGAACGGCTGTCCCGACTCGCTCCCCCGGAAGCGAAGTTCCGCGCCGTAGGCTCCGAGCGCGGTCGCCGCGGGCACCGCCAGCGAGTCGAACGCGAGCGTCGCCTGGTCCCCGCCCGCCACGACCTGATTGGCGAGGAGCCGGAACCGAAGCGTGTCTCCGGAGGCGTGGCCGAGCACGAAGAGCGTCTGATCCCGGAAGAGCGTCACGTCGGCGCTGCCGTTGTTCCGGACGCGCACGGCCGGCGCGAACGTTCTGCCACGCAGGAGCCGCAAGGGAGCGGTTCCGCCCGCCACCGGTGCCAGCGACGCGCCCGAGACGACCGGCACCGAGAGCGGCGGCGCGTTCGCGCCGGCGACCGTGACGCTTCCGTAGCGCACCCCCGCCGTCAGCGAGACGCCCACCGTGGCGCCGTCCGGAATTCCCGAGGAAGGGACGCGCGCCGAGACGACGAGCGTGCTCGTCCCGAGCGCGCCGAGCGCGACGGGGAGCGCCGGGGTGACGCTGTTGATCGTGAACGTTCCCTGCGAGAAGACGAGGCTGGCCGACTCGATCACGGCCGCGGTCGCTGCCAGGTTCTCCACGCTGAAGGTGAGCTGGAGGTCGGCGTAGCCGAGCGGAACAGGAGCGGGCGACGCGCCGACAGCCGTCACGCGGACGCCCGCGACATGGATCGACGCCCCGGCGAGAGTCGGATAGAAGTCGAAGGGATCGCCCGTCGCGTCGCTTCCGACCGCGCGAAGCGTCGGCGCGTAGCTCCCCGGCGTGAGGGCGGCCGGGATGACCGTGGGGGCGAACCCCAGGGTGACCGACGCGCCCGGGCCGATGGCGACCGGAGCGCCGGCGAGCGCCGCGGTCACGACCGAGCCGGCCGGCCCGAACGCGAGCGAAGTGCCCGGGCCGAGCGTCAGCGCTCCGCTCCCCGTGTTGGTCACGCCGACCTGGAACGCCGCCGCGCTTCCCGGCGTCACGATCGTGGGCGCGAGTGTCGCGGCCGAAGCAGCCAGCGTGGGCGGCGCCAGGTAGGTGAAGCCGAGCGAACCCGAAGCGCCCGCGGGGACGCTGACGACCGTGAGCGCACCCGCCCCCGCCGCGTTCGGCGCGACGAGAATCGTGGAGGCCATCCCCGACGCGTCGGTGGCGAGCGAGGCGGCGGCCACCGTGCCCGCGGTGACGGAGACGGCGAGCGCCGTTCCGGGCGCGACCACGTTGGCGTAGGCGTCGAGCACGGGGCCGATCGTGACGGTCGCGAGACTCCGGCCGTCGGCGGTCAGCGTCGTGCGGTTCGCCGCGACCGGAATCGTTCCCGAAGGAGCCGCCGGCCGGACCGTCACCGGGCCGGTGGAGCCACCGACGCCCGGCGAACCGGCGCGGTCGGCGCCGACCGAAGCGATCGACCCCGCCACGGTAGCGGTGGCGAACGTCTCGAAGAGCCCCGCGGCGAGCGTTCCCGACGGCGGAGCGAACGCGACGCCCGGGACCACGCGCATGACCGCGTTCGCGGCGTCTCCGACGACGAGGTTCCCCTGCGCGTCGAGCGGCTCGACGCGGATTCGCACCGGGGCCCCCGCGATCCACGCCAGGGAATCGGCCGTGACCCGAAGCGACGCCGTGGAGCCGACGCTGATCGTCGCGCGGATGCCGACCGGGGCGAGCGCCGCCGAGCGGACGTAGATCGAATCAACCGCCGGGGCCGTCGAGGGGGCGGCGTAGCGGACCGAAACGCGGCCGAACGCGTCGCTGCTCCCGCTCTGCGAGCCGGGGCCGCCCGTCGTCGCCCCTCCCACCGGCTGAAGCGTGCCGTACGCGGGCCCCGCGAGATAGAGCGTCAGGAGTTCACCCGGGACCGCGTTGCCGTAGACGTCCCGCGCCGTGGCTGTGACCGCCGCGGTCTGGGTGGGACCGAGCACGAGCACTCCCGGAGCGAGCGTGAGGGAGAAGGCCGCGTCGGGGAGCGCCGTGGCGCTGAATGCGACGAACGAGGAAGGGGTCGCCACCAGCGCCGCGCGCGCGCTGTTCCCGCCGCCCGCAAGGGTGCCAAGCCGCCAGACGTCGCCGCTCGCCACGCCTGCCGCGTCGGCGACCGCATCGGATTCGACGGCTCCTCCGAGCACCGCGTCGATGATCCCGCCGCCACTCGTCACCGTGAAGCGGACGACGGCGCCGGGCGTGAGATTTCCATACGAATCGCGCGCACGGACGCGGAGCGGCAGCGCCAGTGTGTCGGCCACGACGCCGCTCTGAGCGTTCCCCGAGACGACGGCGATCTGGGTCGGCGGCGCGGGAAGGATCGTGACCGGCGCCGTCTCCGCGAGCGGGAGGCCCGGCCCGCTCACGCGGAGACGGATCGTCTCGGCGAGCGTGTCGCGCACGGCCACTACCGCCGTTCCCGAATCGGCCGCGACGAACGCGTAGAGTGCGGCATCGCTCGCGGCACTATCGGCCAGCGTCCCCGCGGCCCCGGTGGTGAGCGTCCAGCGGACATTGTCGAGCGCGGGGGTCGGCGTCGTCGTCCGGAGCCAGACGCCGGGCGTGGCGCCGAGCGCGACGTTGCCGAACGTGTCGCGCAGCGTGAGCGTCACGTTCAGGATTCCGCCGGCCACGATTCCGCCGGTCGAGTTCGCGATCTCGATCGACGACGCGGCGCCAGGAATCACCGTCACCGTGACGCTATCGGCCCGCACCGAGTCGGGGGCCAGGCTACCGACCGCGAGAAACCGAACCGAGAGGGTCCCCGGCGTGGGGCCGGCGTGAAGGGAGAATCGCGCCTCCCCGGCGCCGTCCGACGTGACGCTCGTCGGTACGACAGTGCCATCCCCGACGAGGACCGCGGCGGAGACCGTGGCGCCCGGCTGGAGATTGCCGAATTGATCCGACACGGCGAACCTGAGCGCGGTGGAATCTCCGGCGGCCAGACTCGGCGGCGGCGAGGTGGTCCGACCCAGCGAATAGGGTCCCGCGGGAAGCACAGTGACCGGACCGTAGGTCACCCACCGCAGCGGGGCGACGACCTCCCGCACCTGGATCGAAATCAGCGTCACCGCCGTCGGCGTGAAGGCGAAGCTCGTGGACGCTCCGACGAAGGCAACCGTGTCGGGCGCGATCCCCAATCCGCCCTGGATTCGTACGCTCATGCGCGAGCCGTCGGCACCGGGAGTCGGATTCTCGTAGAGGTCGCGCGCCGTCACGCGGAGCGTATCCGCACGCCCCGCCAGGAGCGGCGGTGCCGGACCCGCCGCGGTGTAGTGGTCGATCGGCCCCGCGACGAACGCGATCGAGGTGACCGCCGCGAGGAGAACGCCCTTCGCCGTGACCGAGACCGACGCCATGGCGGCGAGCGTCGTGGTGACCTGGAAGTCGATCGCTCCCGATCCGTCCGTGGCGGCGCCGAGCGCGGCCACCGTCGCCGGAACGCCGGTTACACCGAGGGCGATCGAATCGGCCGGAATCCCCTGAAGCGCGTGCCCCTGCGCGTCCCGCAGCGTGACGGTGACGGTGCTGCCCGAGGGGCCGACGGTCGCGGGCGAGGAAGCGGCCGCAAGCGACTGGGCCGCGTCGACCGCACCCGCGACCATGGCGACGCTCGTCGCACCCGTGGCAGTCCCGCGCACGGACGCGACGCTCACGCTCGCGTTCCCGAGCGCCGTGCCCGCCTGGAGCGTGAAGGCGATCGCGCCCGCGGACGCCGCAACCTGGATCCCCGGCGTGCCGGCATCGGCGTCGGTGGCCACGATCGTCCCGAGGTCGGTCGCCACGGTGTAGCGCTCGCCATCCTCGACCTGGTTGCCGTTCGCGTCGGTGAGCCCGGCGGCGCTCAGCGAGGCGGTGGCCGCGCCGTCGGCCAGGATCGACACAGGAACGGCGGAGAGAGCGATCGCGCCGGAGGGAACGCCCGCCAGGAGCGTCACCGGCGCGCTCCCCGTGGCGCTCCCCGCGAGCGATGCGACGGAGACGCTCCCGCTCCCCCGGGTGGTTCCGGCCTGGACCGATCCGCTCGCGATTCCCGACGCGTCGGTCACCCACTGGATCCCCGGCGTGCCGGCATCGGAGTCGCCCGTGGGCGCCACGAGCGATCCGGTCACGGTGAAGGCCGCGCCGGCGGGGACCGCGTTTCCGAACGCGTCGCGAACTACGGCCGACACGACGCTCGACGTGGAGACGCCGTCGGCTTCGATCGCGGCGGGAGTCGCCGACAGCGCGACGCTTCCAGCCGGATTTGCCGCGGTCGTCGTGACCGCGGCCTCGCCCGTCCCGAGATACGGCGGCGCCAATCCCGTGTCGATCGCCCGCACGCGTCCTCCGCTTACCACGCTCTGCGTGTCGCGGAAACGGAACGAAGCGGACGAAGCGCCGCTCGGAATCGTGACCTCGAAGATCGTGCCGCCGCCCAGATCCTGGAACGACCCGGCGGGGCGATTGCTCCAGAGCGCGAGGACCTCGTCGGCCGCGATCGGGGAGCGATTCTCGTAGAGGTCGCGCGACTCGACCGTCACCGCCGCCGCCACGCCCGCGACGAGCGCCAGCGTATCGGGCGAGAGCGCGAGATGATGCGGCGCGTCGGCCGCCACGACGACCAGGAAGCGCGCCGACTCGAAGCCCGTCCCCGCGTCCCGCGCGGCCACCCAGTAGCGCCCCGCGCGGCGGGGGGTGACGGTGCCGGTGAACGCGCCAGCCGTAAGCGTTGCCGTGTCGTCCACGAAAGCGGGATCGGCCGTCGCGACGCCGATGCTGTCGGCATAGGCGACGAAGCGGAGCGCCGCGGCCGAGCCTGGCCCCGAGGTGATGACGTTGCCGTCGGCATCGACGGCTTCCGCGGCGACGGAAAGTCCCGCTCCCGCCGTGGCCGAGCCTGGCGTCGTGAAGCGGAGCGCGGCGTAGGCGCCCGGCGTCACGGCGATCGTCCCGGTCGCGTCGGCCGTTCCGCCCACGTCGGCGGCGACGGAGCCGCTTCCCACGGTCGTCAGCGCCAGCGTGACGCTCGTTCCGACGAGCGGGGAGACCGATCCGATCCCGCCCGACACGCTCCAGGCGCCGCTCACCAGCCCGAGCGGATTTCCGTACTGGTCGTAGCCGCGTAGGAAGAGCTGCGTCGTGTCCTCGTCGGCGCTCCTCGTGAAGCCGCCGACCGCGTTCCCCGCGGCGTCCTCGATCCGGACCGACTGGAGCGCGCCGGGGACAATGCCGATCGCAAGGGGGCCGCCCGTCAGTTCGATCGGCGTAACACCATCCTGGGCGTTGGGATCGGAATAGACGTGGAATAGCGCCGTCGCCGGCGCCGCGGTCGACACGGCCGCACCGGCGGCGCCGCCACCTCCGTAAACGACCTGAAGCGTGTCGTCTTGCTTGAATTTCTGAACCGACGAGTCGCCCACGAACAGGCGGATCGTGCGTGGCGCCACGATCGTCGCCGATGAAACGTACGGGCTCGAGACGACCACTTCCCCCGGCTGACCAGCCGAAAGCGTGGGGGGCGTCCATCCCGTGGGGACCTCGACGTCGACGACGCCGCCGGCCGCGCCGTGCTGGAAGTCTTCCTCGGCCCGGTAGCTGATCACCCACGACCCCGACGTCCCCGCCACGACCGGAGTCTGGGGCGCGAGAACGGCGATCCCCGAGCCGGGCCCGGCCGCGAGCGCGGCGGCGCCGGCAAGCAGGGCTGCGCCCGCCTGCAGCCAGGCGAGCGGAAGCGCAAGCGCGCGGATGGCGCGCCACGCCGGCGGCCGCGCGGATCGCGTGGTGTGTTGGTGTGTGGTCGTCATGGCCTCGGTTCGTGCTATCGGCAGGTGGTGCGCCGTTGTGATGCACAGAGTTATCCGGTTCTTGGGAGGGCAAGAGCCGTGCCGCGTGGCTCGTGGCAGCCACGACAAAATGGCGGCGTAAGTTATTGTATCTAGATGATTAAGCGGCTTCCGTAGGAGGGCGTGGGAGAGAGCGTTAAATCACGGCCAGGGGGATTGCATTTCGCAATGCCCCGTCGGGCGGAGAATTACCGGCGAGGCCAGCGGACGTCGCCCACGACCTTCTTCGATCGGGCGACCTCGATCTCCGGCGCGGCGGCCTTCTTGTTCGCGAGCCCGATGAAGGCCGCCTGCAAGATGGTCGCGATGGAGAGCGTGGCGAGTCCCACGACGAAGACCTCGTGGAATTGCTGTCGCACCGCTTCGGTCCAGGTCGCGAGTCCGAGGAGCAGGAGCCCCACGACGGAGGTCATCACGACGCCGGTCAACTTGCCGAAGAGCGTCGGCTCGATCCGGACGGGGCCGTGGTAGACGTAGAGATAGAACGTCCCGCCGATCAGCATCGCGTAGCGGGTCGCGACGAGCGCGGCGACCCACCACGGCAGCGCGCCGGCCTGCGCCAGCGCCACGAAGACGGAGGCGTTGAAGGCGATGTCGGCCAGCGGGTCGAGCACCTTTCCGACGTGGCTCTCCTGGCGAAGGGCGCGCGCCAGGACGCCGTCGAGGACATCGGTGAGCGCGCTCGCCACGAAGAGCCAGGTGGCGGCACTCCACGCGCGCGCGCCGATCAGAAGAACGATGGCCGGGATCGAGACGAGGCGGAGCATCGTCAGCGTGACGGGGAGCGGCAGGCGACTCAGGACGCGTCCCCCCTCCTCCGTTCCGCCGCCCGACGTCACGATGCCGAGGTGCGCGAGAAGCCAGAACGTCCCCAGCAGGAGCACGGCGCTGGAGCTGACGAGGTACGTCACCGCGATCTCCCGGCTCATCGTCGCGGAGAGCGTCAACGCGCCGGCGAACTGCACGGCGAAGAGAAGGACCGAGGTCGCGGCGATGGAGCGGACGAGTTCGGCGTGGAGCGGCAGGCGCCGCGTCACGCGCGCGAAGATGGCGCGGATGTAGGCCAGGAAGGCGCGGGGCGTGTAGCCGGCTCGCCGGACTTCGCGGAGAAGATCTTCGGCGAACACGCCCGCGTTCCCTCGAACCTAGGGAACGGTGAGCGTGGTTTCGGCCAGAACGCGTTCGGCGTCGTAGGAGTCGGGGAGCCCGTAGAGCGCGATGGTTTCCGGACGCGCGCGACGAAGGAGGAGCTGCGCCTCCACCTGGATGGCGCCCGCCGCGGCGGGGGCGTCGTAGCGCACCTGCGCGCTTTCGCCCGCCTTGATGCGGCGGTTCAGCACGACCCTTCGCGCGCTCCAGGTGTCGGCCGGGGTGTTTCCGAATTCGTCAGCCAGGAAAACGCCGAACACGGAGGCGCTCCAATCCTCGAAGGGATCGTTCTCCCAGAGGATTTCCCCCGCCGCGCTCGTCACACGGACCCGGAGGACCGCGACATTCTGATCGTTTCCCGTCGGAAGCGAGTGCCCCCAGCCGGCGTTCGTGACGGTCGCGACGACGCGGAGCGAATCGCCTCGCCGCTCGCCGCGAAGTCGCATCGTCACGGCGTTCGGGCGCGCGGCGGCCAGCGCGTCGTGATCGAACGCGTGGTTCGCGACGCGCGCGCGCATCGGTCCTTCCGCCGTGTTGCGCCCCGCACCTCCCGGCATGTGGCAACTCTGACAGGTCACCTTCAGCTTGGCGTACTTCGAACGCTTCCATTCCCCGTACGTGTCGCTGATCTCCACGCCGTGCTGATTCGAGTACTTGTGGCAGGAGCCGCAGAATTCCGACGTTCCGAGGAACGGGGCGAACTTCGACTTGTGCGTCGTCGTCGTCACGGGGGTGCGGATCGTGCCGGAGTAGGCGGAGATGTCGAGCGACACGGGCGGCTTTCCATGATCCGCGGAGCCGTCGATGGAATGGCAGAAGACGCAGGCGACCCCTTCCCCCGAGACGTCGCGCAGATTCTCGAAGTCCTGGTTCACGAACGATGCCGTCTCGTGGCAGGGACCGCAGGCCACCATGGTCTCTCCGCGTGTCTGCTTGAGCGAATAGAAGTACATGCGGCCGAAGAGGAGATTCCGGGACCGATCCGCCTTGGCGTGGGACGAGCGCTCCCACTGCTCGGTGATGTCGATGTGGCACGTCTTGCAGGTCGCCCCCGGCTGGAGGTTGATCCTCTCCCGGAAGACGGGCGGCGGCGTGTATGCGAAGGCGACGGCCGAGGCGAGGGCGGAAGCCAACATGGCGATGAGGACGACGATTCGGTCGGGGCGCAAGGTCCTGAAATCGTAGCCCACGCGGCGAGCCGGGGTCAAGAAGTGCCCCCCGCGCTGCTCCCCGGGGCCTTCGGCCCTCGGAACTCCCCCCTCGCGCGCGGCGGGCCGTGCCTCAGGTAGTCGGCGGCGATGGTCCCGAGGATCTTGCTCCCGGCGAGAATCGTTCCGCGAATCGTGCCGGAGATCTTGGAGCGTCCGATCCGCTTCCGGTAGCGAACCGGCACCTCCACGGTCCGGAGCCCCCGCCGCGCCGCCTTCACCTGCATCTCGATCGTCCAGCCGAAGTCGCGGTCCCGCATGTCGAGGGCGCGCAGCGCGTCCCAGCGGATGGCGCGAAAGGGACCCAGGTCGGTGGCCCGAACGCCGTAGAGGAGGCGGAGGAGCGACGCGGCGAGCCGGTTTCCGAAGCGCTGGGCGGGGGTCAGCGATCCCGGCTCGGCGTCGCCCAGGGAGCGGGAGCCGACGACGAAATCGGCGCGGTCCTCGAGGATCGGTGCCAGGAGCGCGCCCGCCTCGGACGCGTCGTCGCTTCGATCGGCGTCGAGGAAGAGGACGATCTCGGGCGGGTCGGACGCCAGGAATGAGAGCGCGCGAAGGCAGGCGGCGCCGTAGCCGCGCCGGGGTTCCTCCACGACGATCGCCCCGGCCGCGAGGGCCGCCCGGGCCGTGCCGTCGGTCGATCCGTTGTCGCAGACGACGGCCCGCTCCACGAGGGAGCGTGGCAACTCGCCCAGAACCAGCCCGACGGAGGCCTCCTCGTTCAGCGCCGGGATGACCGCGGCGACGCGGGACGGCGACGCGGTCGTCACGGGGGATCCGTCACGCGCGCCGGAGCGCCGCCCGCGCCGCCGCGAGGCGCGCGATCGGGACCCGGAACGGACTGCACGAGACGTAGTCGAGGCCGGTCTGCTCGAAGAACTGGATGGAGGCGGCGTCCCCTCCATGCTCGCCGCAGACGCCGATCTTGAGGCCCGGCTTGGCGCGGCGCCCGGCGAACACCGACTGCTGGATCAGCACCCCCACGCCCTTCACGTCGAGCGAGACGAAGGGGTCGAACGGGAGGATGCCGCCGCGAACGTACTCGGGGAGGAAGCGGCCCGAATCGTCGCGCGAGTAGGCGAAGGTCATCTGCGTGAGATCGTTGGTGCCGTACGAGAAGAAATCGGCGTACGCCGCGATCTCGTCCGCCAGCACCGCCGCGCGCGGCACCTCGATCATCGTGCCGATCGTGTAGGGGATCGAGACCTTGGCCCGTTTCATCACTTCCGCCGCCACGCTCTCGATCACCAAGCGCTGGCGCCGCAGCTCCTCCGCGTCGCCGACCAGCGGGACCATGATCTCCGGATGAACTTCCTTCCCCGCCTTCCGAACCAGCACGGCGGCCTCGAAGATGGCGCGCGCCTGCATCCGGGTGATCTCGGGGTGGAGCAATCCGAGGCGGCAGCCCCGGAAGCCGAGCATCGGATTGAACTCGTGCAGTTCCTCCACGCGCTCGAGCGTCCGCTCCAGCCGGCGCCGCGTCACGCTTCCCTTGCCGGTCCGCTTCATCCCGGCCAGTTCGCGGAGCAGGTCGTCTCGCTTCGGCAGGAATTCGTGCAGCGGCGGGTCGAGCGTCCGGATCGTCACCGGTCGCCCGTCCATGGCGAGGAAGAGCCCCCGGAAGTCGGCGCGCTGGAGCGGCAGCAGCTTGGCCAGCGCCCCGCTGAAGGCCTCCATCGGCTCCTTCCCCTCGGCCAGCGCGCGCCGTAGCGATCCCTGCAATCGAGGCCGCTCGGAGCGGGAAGCGGCCGCGAGTTCGTTCCGCGCCGTCTCGATCCGCACCTCGGCCTCGCGCGCCTGCTGCGCGTTCAGGATCATCGTCACGACGTGCGGAATGCGGTCGGCCGCGAAGAACATGTGCTCGGTGCGGCAGAGGCCGATCCCCTCGGCGCCGAGAGCGCGCGCCACCTTCGCGTCGCGCGGAATATCGGCGTTCGCCCTCACCCGAAGCCGACGCACCTCGTCGCACCAGCCCATCAACCGCTCGAAGGACTGGTAGAGCGGCGCCTTCGCCGGCTTCAGCTTCCCGGTGAGGACGCGAACCACCTCGGAGTCGGACGTCCGCACGTCGCCCAGGAGCACCTCGCCCGTCGATCCGTCCAGCGAGAGATACTCGCCCTCGGCGATGGTGCGGTTTCCGACGCGGAGTTTCCGCGCGTGCTCGTCGATGACGAGCGCGGCGCAGCCGGCGACGCAGCATTTTCCCATGCCGCGCGCCACGACAGCCGCGTGGGAGGTCATGCCGCCGGTCGCGGTCAGGATGCCCCGCGCCGCGTGCATGCCGGCGATGTCGTCGGGCGAGGTCTCCGCCCGGACGAGGATCACCCGCTCCTTCGCGCCGCGCGCCACAGCCTCCTCCGACGTGAAGACCAGACGCCCCGCCGCGGCGCCGGGAGAGGCGGGGAGTCCCTTGGCCAGGACCTCGTGCTTGCGGCGTTCCTTCGGGTCGAAAACCGGGTGGAGAACCTGGTCGAGATGATCGGGCTCGACGCGCTCGATCGCCTCGCGCTTCGTGATCAGTCCTTCTTCCACCATGTCGGCCGCGATCCGCACGGCGGCGATGCCGGTCCGCTCGCCGCGGCGCGTCTGAAGCATAAAGAGGCGCCCTTCCTCGACCGTGAACTCGAAGTCCTGCACGTCGCGGTAGTGCCGCTCCAGGCGCGCCGTGATCTCGCGCAGCTGCGCGTAGACCTCGGGCATGTCGCGCTCCAGCTCCACGATCGGCCGCGGCGTGCGAATGCCGGCGACCACGTCCTCGCCCTGCGCGTTCCGGAGGTACTCGCCGTAGAAGCGGTGCTCCCCGGTGCCGGGGTCGCGCGTGAAGCCGACGCCCGTCGCGGAGGAGTCGCCGAGATTGCCGAAGACCATCGCCTGCACGTTCACCGCCGTGCCGAGGT
>JBBTHR010000040.1:0-23489 GCA_038060295.1 Candidatus Eiseniibacteriota bacterium | reverse complement strand
TCGTCCATCACCACGGAGGGCGGTGGGACCGGTCGTGGGACGCCGGCGACCGCTACCTCCGAACGTTCCATTTCTCCGTCGCCGGGAAGATGAGCGTCTACCTTCGACTGGGGCGCGTTCGCACGCTCTTGAACCCGGGGAACCACCGCGCGCTGGCCGAGGAGCGGGCCTCGCTACGGCGCGGATCCCGTTACATCGCCGTCGCGAAAGGGGTGCGCGACGAGCTAGTTCGATTCCACGGGGCGGCCCGCGACGCGTTCGTCGTCATCCCGAACGGCACCCGATTTGCCGCCCCGCGCGTCGGCCGCGCGGAATGGCGCCGCCGGCACGGCATCGGACCCGAAACGCCCGTCGTGCTCACGATCGGCCGTGAGGACTACGTGAAGGGGCTCGACCTCTTCGAGCGCGCCTGGCGGATGCCGGGCGCCCGCCCGCCCGGCGCTCTCTGGGTGCAGGCCGGAGGCGCGCGTCCCCGGCGCGATACGGCGAGGATCGTCACGGGCGCGATCTCTCCCGACGACGTGAACGAATGGATCCACGCGGCCGATCTAGGAGCCTTCCCATCGTACTACGAGGGGTGTGCGCTCGCGTTGACGGACATGCTCGCGGGCGGGCTCTACGTCCTGAGTCACGCCGTCGGGGCCGCGCCGGATCAGATCCGGCCCGGCGAGAACGGGGAGTTCGTGCCGCGGCGCGCCGAGGCATGGGCCGCCGCGCTCAGCCGCCGCTTCGCCGACACTCCCCGGCCGACGTCTCTTCCCTCCGCGGAGATCTATGGGTGGCCGGCGATCGCGGCGCGCGTGGAGCGCGTCTACGAGCGGCTCGCGTCGGCGTCCGGCTAACGGGGCGCCGGGCCTCCGTTTCTGATAGACTTTCGGCTCCATGCGCATTCTGTTCCTGACCTCCCGAATGCCGTCTCCTCCCGTGGGGGGCGACCGATTCCGCGTGTATCATCTCCTCCGCACGGCGGCCGAAGCGGGACACCGCGTCGACCTCGTCACGTTCGACGATGGTCGTAGCGACCGCTCCGCGTTGGAGCCGCTCCGCCGGTTCACGTCGAGCTACGAGATCGTCCATCAGCCGAAGCTGGTCTCCTGGTGGAACGCCGCGCGCGCTCTCCCCACGCAGCTGCCGCTCCAGGCCGCCTATTACCGCTCGGAGGAGATGAGCCGGCGCGTGGCTCGGGCCTTCGACCGGAACCGTCCCGACGTCGTCTACACGCACCTCTTCCGCATGGCGCCCTACGCGCTGGCGGAGCAGGGGCGCCGAGACGCGCGCTGGATCCTCGATCTCACCGACGTGATCTCGGGCGGGATCGAGCGTTCGCTCCCCTACCGGCGCGCCCCACAGCAATGGCTCTATCGGGAAGAGGGAAGACGAATCGCGCGGTACGAGGCGCTGGTGGCGCCCCGCTTCGACGACTGTTGGGTCATCAGCGAGGCGGAGGCGCGCGCACTCGGCGCCTTGGCGCCCCGCGCGTCGATCCTCGTCGTCTCGAACGGATTCGAGCCGGAGCGAAACATCGTCGCCCCCTCGCGTCGCGCGGCGTCCCTGCTCTTCTTCGGGAACCACGACGTGCTCCACAATCGCGACGCGGCGCGGTTCCTCGTCACCGAGATCCTGCCGCTCGTCCGCAAGTCGATCCCCGAAGCCACGCTCGACATCGCCGGGAAGGGGGCCGAGGGGCTCGGCTCCTGGGTCCGCCGCCCGGGCGTGCGCGTGCTTGGCTTCGTTCCCGACCTCGATCGGGAACTCCGTCGCGCTTCGCTTTTCGTCGCTCCGCACCGCTTCGCCGCGGGCGTGCAGAACAAGGTGCTCCAGGCGCTCTCCGCCGGCACGCCGGTCGTGACGACGCCGGTTGTCCATCAGGGACTCGCGCCCGCGCCCGACGACATTCTCGGCGTCGGGGAAGACGCTTCCGCGATCGCCGCCCAGGTGGTGGTACTCCTCCGCGATCCTCAGGAGGCGGAACGGATGGGCGAGCGGGGCCGCGTCTGGGCCTGCGCGCGCTTCAACTGGCGCGGATCGCTCGCGGCATTCGAGGGGCGCCCGACCGCCGCCGCTCCCGCGGACGAGGGAGCGCGCGCGGAGACGCCTGCGGCGGCGCGAATCGCGGTCGCCGGCGCCGTCGTTTGAGCGGATCGCCGCCGTTCCTCCTCGTCGCGCCGCTCTCCTTCGGCGTGGCGCTCCTTCTCACGCCGCTCGTCCGGGCGCTGGCGCGGAGAACCGGCTATCTCGATCATCCCGACGAGCGGAAACCGCACCCCGAGCCGACACCGCTCCTGGGGGGCGTGGCGGTCTTTGGGGCGCTCGTGCTCGGCCCCATCCTCGCGCAGGCGATCGGGGGCACGCCGATCGCGCTTCCCGCGTCCGGCGTTCTCCTGGGAGGAGTGCTGTCGCTCGTCCTGGGGCTGGTGGACGATCGCCGCCCGATGCGCCCTCTGGGCAAACTGATCGGCCAGATCGCCGTCGCGGTCTCGCTGGTCGCCTGGGGCGGGGCACCCCACTTCGCGCCCGGCCACCCCCTCTTCGCCGCCGCCGCCGTCGTCGCGGTCGTGGGGCTCCTGAACGCGGTCAACTTTCTCGACGCCATGGACGGCATCGTGAGCGCGCTGACGCCGGTGACGGGGCTCGGCTTCGTCACGCTGGCGCTGCTTCATGGAGCCGACGTCGATCTCGCCCTCGCGTGGGGCGCGGTGGGCGCCGCCGCGGGGTTCCTTGTCTACAACGCTCCTCCGGCACGCATTTTCCTGGGGGACGCGGGGAGCCACCTCCTGGGTTTCGTCCTGGCGACCCTGGCGCTCCGGGCGCTCGATTCCTCTTTTACCTGGCCCCATCTGGCGGCGCTCCTCGTCCTCCTCGCCTTTCCCCTGTTCGACGTGATTTTCGTGATCGTCACCCGGCTCTCCTCGGGGCGTCCCATTCACGTGGGGGGCGTCGATCACACGACACACCGACTTGGTCGAATCTGTGGACGGTGGGGCACCGTGGCGGTGATCGCGGCCGCCGCTGCCTTGAGCGCGGGGCTCGGCGTCTGGCTCTGGGGCGTGAAAAGCGACTCCACGGCAATCCTCGCAGTCTCAATTTTTGGGCTTGGATACGCCGTTTTCGGGACCTGGCTGGGACGAAATCGTCTCACCTAGATGTTCGACACTTGACAAATTGGTTTTACAGATGTATCTTACATTTCCGTAATGGGCACACGGCAGCATCTGCCGGGCGAGAACGAGCGAGGCAAGGACGCGATGTCGCCACTTCCCGACCCCCTAAGAGAATCTGACCCCGCGGCGAACCGGATCGAACAAGATCCACTCGACCGGTTGAACGACGGGCTCACCCAGTGGGAGCGCGAGCTCCTCGCCGAGCCGACGACCCAGGCCCGACCCCGCACGCCCCATCTCGGGCGTTACAAGGAACTGCTCGACGCCAGCCGCTCGGTCACCGGCACCCTCGATCCCAACGAATTGCTCCTCCGCGTCGTGGACGCCGTGATTCGCATCGCGGGCGCCGATCGCGGATTCCTCATGCTCATGCACGGGGAAGGGAAGCTTCAGTTCGAGATCGCGCGGAGCAAGGACGAGACGACCCTTCCGCCGAGCGAGTTCCAGATCTCCTTCGGCATCGCCGAGGAGGCCGCGCATCGCCGCGAAACCGTCTGGGTGCCGGACGCCGTCGGCTCCTCCCTCTTTCAGGACCGCAAGAGCGTCCGCGCGCTTTCCCTGCGCACGGTGGTCGCCATTCCGATCCTGAACGCGGGCCGCGTGCTCGGCGTGCTCTACATCGACTCGCACTCCATCACGCACGAGTTCTCGACGGAGGACATCGCGCTCCTCGAGGGATTCGCCGCCCAGGTGGCGATCGCGCTGGAGAACGCGCGCGTGCACGAGTCGCTACGCGACACGAAGAACCGTCTCGAGATCGAGAACCTGAATCTCCGCCGCGCCCTCAAGGAAGATGTCCGCTACGGTCTTCTGGTCGGACGGAGTCCCGCCATGGCCCACGTCGTGGAATTGATCGAGAAGGTGATTCCGACGCAGGTCACGGTACTGATCCACGGCGAGACCGGCACGGGGAAGGAAGTCGTCGCGCGCGCCATCCATCTGAACGGACCGCGGAAGGACGAGAACTTCATCGCCGTGAACTGCGGCGCGGTGCCGGAGGCGCTGCTGGAAAGCGAACTCTTCGGCTACAAGAAGGGCGCCTTCACAGGCGCCAACGAGGATCGCGTCGGCCTCTTCGAAGCCGCCGACAAGGGGACGCTCTTCCTGGACGAAGTCGGCGAGATGCCGGCCAGTCTGCAAGTGAAGCTCTTGCGCGTCTTACAGGATAGCCTCATCCGGCGCGTGGGAGACACGGTCTCCCGAAAGGTCGACATCCGGCTCATCGCGGCGACCAATCGCGATCTCCGCGCCGAGGTGGACGCCGGCCGCTTCCGCCAGGATCTCTTCTATCGGATGAACGTCGTTCCGGTCACGCTCCCGCCGCTTCGCGACCGTGGGGACGACATCCTCCTCTTCGCGCAGCACTTCCTCGAGGCGTCGGCCAAGCGGCAGCGGAAGTCGATCCAGACCTTCACGCCCGAGGCGCGCGAACTCCTGCTGCGCCATCCCTGGCCCGGCAACGTCCGCGAGCTGGAGAACGCGATGGAGCGCGCGGTCGCGCTCTCGGACGACGGCGTCGCGCTGGAGCCGCACCTCTTCGGGCTCGGCGCTTCGGTCGCGCGGCGCTGGGATGGGCAGCACTCGCTCCGGGAGACCATGGAGGCGGTGGAGGCCGAGACGATCCGCGAGGCGCTCCGCCAGAGCGAGTCGAATGTCTCGCGCGCGGCGCGCTCGCTCGGTGTGAGCCGCCAGCATCTCCACAACAGGATGAACTTCCACGGCATCCGGCGCTCGCGGATCCTCAACGAGTCCGGGGGGAAGTGACCGACCTCGCCTCCCGTCGCCTCGCGTCGCTTCGTGCCATCCTCATGCAGAGCGACGCGGAACTCCGCGCGCATCTCCCCGACTATTTCCTCACCTACTACAAGCACCTGAACATCCTTCGCAATCCCGCCCGCATCGAGCACATCTTCCAGAAGGGCCGGGAGATGTACGAATACTTGGAATCGGAGGGGAAGGACGTGCTCGACCTCGGCGCCGGGTTCGGCATCGAGGCGCTCCTGGTGGCGATCTACGGCGCGAGGGAGGTGATCGCCACGGAGATCGACCACGACATGGTGGCGGTCGGCGCCTACCTGGCGAAGAAGATCGATCCCCCGGTGGAGCACTTCGAATCGCGCTACGGCGACGGGATCGCCATGGAGTTCCCGAGCGCCTCCTTCGACGGCGTGATGGCCAACTGCGTGATCTCCCACGTCCGCGACCTCGAGGGATTCCTGCGCGAATCGCATCGACTGCTCCGGCCGGGCGGGATCTTCTTCCTGAGCGACGAGAACAATTCACTCTATCTCCCGGCCCGCTCGCGGCGCCGGAAGGGATGGCGCGACATGGAGCGCGAGCCGGACGGCCCCTATTTCGCGGCCCGCCGCGCCATGGTGGCCGAACAGGTTCCCGGTCTGGCCGAGTCCCAGCTCCTGGAAGCGGTCCGGCGGACCCGCGGGCTCTGGGGCACCCAGGTCGCCGAGGGCGTGCGGGAATTCCAGGCGAGCGGCCACGTCTCGATCGTCCCCGAGTTTCGGTACCGCGATCCTCGCGACGGGCAATACCCCGAGCGAGAATTGAATCCGTTCTGGATGATGGACAAATTTCGCGAGACGAAGTTGGAGCCGGAACTCCTCCCGGCGTTCTTCTCGCGGGGAATCGAGGTCCATCCCCGGCAGGTCGTGAAGGACTTCCTCCGCTTCTTCTGCTCCCGCTGGCCGGTCCTGTCGGTCTATCTCTGGCCCATCATGCGTCTTCGGGGCCGAAAAGCGCGTTGACACCACGATAGCGGCAGCCTAGTCTCCGCTTCCGTGCGACTCACCGCGTCGAGCCTTGCCGTCCTGACGCTTCTGCTGGGCGCGGTCCCTGCCGGGGCCGTGGCGCCCGTCACCACCCCCCCGCCTCCCCTCGAGCTCCCCGCGCCCACCGCGTTCGTCGCCGTGGACCGGCCGGGAGACGGCGGAAGCGCGATCCTCCTCACCTGGACGGACCCCACGCCGCTTCCCGAGGGGACCGTGCTGGAAGTGAGGAGGTCGGAGCCGCCCGCCGACGAGTTCGCCGCGCTCCAGACGGTCAAGCCGGGGACGCAGCGCTACGTCGACGCTTCGGCCGAAGATGGGAAGACCTACCGATACGAACTCCGGGTGCGCGGCGCCGAGACGCCCGACTCGCTCGGCATCGCGGGCGCGGTCGGTCCGGCGCTCGTGAGCGATCCGGTCTCGCCTCACGACAACTGGTTCCGGCCCGAGCGGACCAACTCGCTCATCGCCTCGATCCTCTTCATCGCCTTGATCCTCAGCTCGATTGCCGCCGCGCGTTCCGGGAAGCCGATCTTCATTCGCCGCATCGCGGGCTTGAACGCCATCGATGAAGCGATCGGCCGCGCCACCGAGCTCGGGAAGAAGGTGCTCTACGTTCCCGGCATCCAGAGCATGGACGAGATCCAGACCATCGCGAGCATGGCGATCCTGGGGCACGTCGCGCGCGCCACGGCCCGCTACGGCACCGACCTGGACGTGCCGAACAGGGACCCGCTCACCTTCGTCTCCGCCCGCGAGACCGTGCATTCCGCGTACCTCGCGGAAGGGCGGCCCGACCTTCATCGTGAGGACATGGTCCACTACGTGACCTATGACCAGTTCGCGTACACGGCCGCCGTCTCCGCTCAGATGACGCGCGAGCGTCCCGCCGCGATCTTCCTCGTCGGCTACTTCTTCGCCGAATCGCTGATCCTTGCCGAGACGGGGCAGTCGACCGGCGCGATCCAGATCGCCGGACAGGCCGATCCGACGCAGCTCCCGTTCTTCGTCGCCACCTGTGACTACACGCTGATCGGCGAGGAGCTCTACGCCGCCAGCGCCTATCTATCGCGCGAGCCCGTGCTTCTCGGCTCCATGCGCGGGCAGGACATCGCCAAGGGCTTGCTCCTGGTGATCGGGATCATCGGCATCATCTCCGTCAGTCTCGGCGCCACGTGGTTCATGGATCTGGTGAAGACGCAATGAACACCGATTTCGGTCGCGTCACGCTGGTCGTCCTGTTCGCGATCGTCCCGATCGTGGGGATCGCGCTGGGGATGCGTGCGCCGGCGTTGCGGAGCAAGATTCCGCTCCTCGTAGCCTTCTTCGCCGGCCTGATCCCCATCTTCTCGATGTACATCCCGAAGCGCTTCCTCTCCGGCGATAGCGGGATGAGCCCGCGCCTCGACCAGTGGCTCATCATCGTGGCCGGCTTCGCGCTCCTTCTCGGGCTCACGAACGTGATCTCGAACAGCTACCGGAAAATCTCGCGGCGGGACAAGGGCTGGCCGTACGCCATCGTGCTCCTGGCCGGACTCTTCATCATGGGAGGGTTCGGCATTTACGGCGCGATCTCCCGCCAGGGCACGGGATTCCTCCCGAACGGCTCGCCGACTCCGTTCCGGTGGGTCGAAACCACGGTCTTTCAGCCGCTCCAAGCGACGATCTTCGCGCTCCTGGCGTTCTTCATGGCGAGCGCCGCGTTCCGGGCCTTCCGGGCGCGGAACACCGAGGCGACCATTCTGCTCGTGGCCGGCGCCATCGTGATGACCGGGCGCGTGCCGCTGCTCGAGTTCCTGGCCGCTCCGTTTCCGGCTCTTCACCCGGCCGCGGCGGCCGCCAGCCAGTTCATGGGGAAGGCAACCGAGTGGATCATGGACACGCCCAACGGCGCGGCCCAGTCGGGGATCATCATCGGCGCGGCCCTGGGGGCCGCCTCCATGGGGATCCGCGTGATTCTGGGGATCGAGCGCGGCTACCTCGGGCTGGGGAAGGGTGAGTAGGATGCAGGCCCTGCTTCTGCGTCTCCTGGCGCTCGACCGCCGCTGGATCTTCCTTCTCGTTCTCATCAGCGTGATGACGCCGATCATCGTTCCGATCGGGCTTCCCGTCACGACGACCTCCTCGACGCGCAGCGCCTTCGACTTCGTCGAGGCGCTCCAGCCCGGGGACGTCGTGTGGCTCTCGTTCGATTACGGGCCCTCCTCGGCGCCCGAGAACGATCCGATGGCGCAGGCGTTCCTCCGCCAATGCTTCATCAAGGAACTCCGCGTCATCGTCACGGCGCTCTATCCCCTCGGCGGTCTGGGGCTGGCGAACCAATCGGTGGCGAAGGTGACCGCCGAATTCCCCGAGGCGAAGTACGGCGTCGACTACATCAATCTCGGATACAAGGACGGCGCGGCGGCGGTGATGCGCACGTTGGGCCAGGACATCGCGTCGGCGTTTCCCACCGACGTGAACGGACGCCCCGTCTCGGAGTTCCCGATCATGCAAGGGCTGCGGACCATCCGGCAAGTCGACCTCGTCTTCACCGCGTCCACCGGGCTCATCGGGGAATGGTGGATCACACAGGTCTACTCCCAGTTCGGGACTCCCGTGATCATCGGTCCGACGGCGGTCAGCGCGCCCAAGTACTACGCGTTCCTGAATTCGGGCCAATTGGTCGGGATGCTGGGCGGGATGAAGGGGGCCGCCGAGTACGAAAATCTCCTCGCCGCCAAGCACGAGACGCTCGGGAAGTACTACCGAGGCACGAAGGACTTCACGGCGACGAAGGGGATGGATGGCCAGACGGTGCTCCACGGCGTCATCCTGGCGCTCATCGTGCTGGGGAACCTGGCGTTCTTCCTGACGCGGGGCAAGAAGGCGGGGGCGGCGTAACGATGGAATTCGCGGGCTTCGGGACCTGGCTGGCCGCCTTCCTCACGCTGGCCGCCTTTTCCTTCCTCTACAAGGACAATCCGTTTTTCCGCTTCGCGGAAAGCCTCTTCGCGGGCGTGTCCCTGGGATATTACGTCGGCAACGTCCTCAACCAGACCCTCGTCCCCAATCTCTTCGAGCCGCTGGCGCAGAATTTCGGGACGAATTGGGACCTTCTGGTCCCGGGCCTTCTGGGGCTGATGCTCTACATGCGGGCGGCGCCGCGCATCGGGTGGATCTCGCGGTACGCGCTGGGGATCTACGTCGCCTACTACATCGGCGTCGATTTCACGCGGCGCATCCACGGAGAAGTTCTGCCTCAGATCGCCCGCACCATCCGGCCGCTGAACTCGCTCGAGGCGACGACGCTCGTCTCGCTCATCTTCATCGTCGGCGTCTACAGCGTGCTCGTCTACTTCTTCTTCTCGAAGGAGCAGAACGCCGTCACCAGGCCGCTGGCGCGGCTCGGCACGTCGTTCCTCATGATCTCCTTCGGCGCCGCGTTCGGCTTCACCGTCATGGGGCGCGTGGCGCTCCTGATCGGGCGGCTCAACTTCCTCATTCTGGACTGGATCTACCCGACGATCGGCCTTCAGTAGGTCCCGTCGTTCCCTCGGCGTTCGCGCCGTCCCCCGCCGCTCCCGATCCCTCTCCATCCGACGATGCTTTCAGATTCACCATCGGAACGGTCATCTTGTTCCCCGCGGGGTAGTCGGTCGTCACCACGTCGCGCAGCGTCGAGATGCGGTGCGTGAGGTTCGCGATCGTCTCCGTGGCCGCCCGGATCCGCTGCACCTTGTCGCGCACCTCGGGGGCCAGGTTCGGCAGGACGTGCAGGAGCTGCGCGTTTCCCTGGATCACCTGGAGCGGGTTGTTGATCTCGTGGTTCAGCGCCACGGCCATGGCCGAGACCGCCTTCATCCGTTCCGTCCGGAGCTGCTCGTCGGAGGCCCGATGGAGCGCGAGCGCGTTCCGGACCTTGATCGGCAACTGGAAGCGGATGTCCCATTCCGAGAGCGGCTTCATGAAGTAGTCCACGGCGCCCAGCTCCAGGCTCCGCTCTACGTCCTCCGGGGAGGTCGAGGCGCTCGCCACGATCACCGGCAGATCGCGGAGCCGGTCGTTTCGCCGCATGGACGTCAGGACGTCGAACCCGTTCGGCTGGGGCATCATGAGATCGAGCAGGACGAGATCGATCGCCTCGCCGGCCAGGAGCCGCAGAGCCTCGTCGCCGTCGTCCGCTTCGAAGAACTCGTAATCACCCTTGCGAAGGACCATCCGCAGGAGCTTCCGGTGATGCGGCTCGTCGTCAACGAGCAGGATGCGGTGCGGCATGGATTCCCTTCCCGATGAGGGCGCGGACCCGCTCGATCAGATCGTCCGCGCTCAGGATCGGTTTCGAGACGTAGTCGTCGGCCCCGGAGTCGGCCAGGAACCGCTCGCGGGATCCCTTCATGGCGTGCGCCGTCGCCAGAATGACCGGTACGTGGCGAGCCCGCGAGTCGCGCTTCAAGATCCGCGTGATGGCCAGGCCGTCCACGGGCGTTCCCTGGTAGGCGCTGTTCGAGAGCGAGATGTCCATGATGACCAGGTCGGCGCGCCCGGCGCGCGCCTCCTCGATCACGTACGCGGGATCCTCGGTCACCACGACCTCGAAATCCGCCTTCCGCGCCAGGATCAGGTGGAAGAGCTTCGCGTTCATCGGATCGTCCTCGACGACGAGGATGCGGTGTTTCATGGCTTCCCCCTGGTTACGGCTGTGTCCCGGTCGTCGCCGAGGCGGCGGGCGGAGGCGCCGGCGCGCCCTCGACGGGGAAGGAGAGACGGACCCGCGTCCCGCGGTTCGCCCCCTCGCTTTCGACGGCGATCGAGCCGCCCATCCGCTCCACGAGCCCCTTCGAGATGGCGAGGCCGAGGCCGGTTCCGGGCCTCCGCCGCGCGTACGACCCCTCGCGCGACGCGTACTTCGTGAAGAGCTGAGACTGGCGTTCGAGCGGAATCCCGATGCCGGTGTCGGCCACCACGACGCAGACTTCGGCGCGATCGTCGTCCCGCCAGGCGCGCACCGAGACCTCCCCGCGGTCGGTGAACTTCACCGCATTGCCGACCAGATTCAGCATGACCTGGCGGAACCGCGCCGCATCGTGCAGGAAGGAGAGCTCGCTCTCCGGCAGTTCCAACCTCATTTCGAGCCCCTTCCCGCCTGCCTCCGATGTCACGGCGGCGACGGCGGCCCGAACCGCGTCGCGGCCGTCCCCCCGCTCGACGCTGAGGTCGAGCCGTCCCACTTCCATCTTGGCCAGATCGAGAATGTCGTTCAGGAGGCCGAGGAGGTGCTCCGCGCTCAACCGGACCGAGTTGGCGAAGGAGCTGACCTCCTCGGGCGACTCCGCCGACCCCTGCTCCAGGAGCGTCGCGAAGCCGATCACGCTGTTGAGCGGCGTGCGAAGCTCGTGCGACGTATTCGCTAGGAATTGCTGCTGCATCTGGCGGGCCTCTTCCAGCCGTCCGTTCGCCTGCCTCAGCTGATCGTTCAGGTGGCGCTGGGCTTCGGCGTTCGCGCGAATCGCTTCCTCCCTTTCGCGCCGCTCGCTCACGTCACGGGCGATCACGAGGCACGCGCTCTCCCCGGTCTCGGGGTGGGCGATCGCCGTGACGATCGCGTCGCAGGGGAAGTGCCTGCCGTCGGCTGCGCGAAGCCGGATTGCGAGCTGTGCCGATTTTCCGTCGGGGGAGAGGTTGGCCGAGCCGAAGGGCCTCCCCGACGCCTCCTCCGTCGCGAACTCGGCGGCGCCGCGGCCCCGCAGCGTGCCCGGCGCCGAACCCAGCACGCGCTCGGCCGTTTCGTTCGCGTCGGCGACGCGCCCCTCGGAGTCGAGGAGGAGGACGATTTCGCTGCTTCCGCGCAGATAGGTCGCGAGCATCCGGTCGCGGCGCTCCATCTTGAGCCGCTTCAGCCCGACGGCGAGCTGCGAGGCGGTCCAGCGAACCAGGGCCAGCTGGTCTCCCTCGAAGCCGCGGCGCCGCGGGACGAAGCACTGGAGCACGCCCACCGCTTCGCCGCGGTCGGTGAGCGGAACCGAGACCACGATCGGATCGGCGCGGAGTCCCTCCATGGTGGCGGGGAAGGCATAGCCGGACGAGGAGCCCGGATCGCGCGAGACGATCGTGTCGACGAGCCAGGCCGCCCGCGTGGCCGGCGAATGGGCGTTGGGCCCGATCGGATCGGGCGCCAGCTCGGCTCGCGCGGCGTCGGGAAGCCCGCGCGTGGCGGTCAGGCGGAAGGCGCCGTCCTTCTCGTCGCGCCGGTAGATCGCCCAGAAGGAGAGGCCCGTTCCCTCGGCGATCACGTCGAGGGCGCAACGGACCAGCTCTTCCTCGCGGTCGAGCCGTTCCAGCGTCTCGCCCACGCGATAGATCGTGAGCTGCGCGCGAAGATTCCGGATCCGCTCCATCTCTGCGAAACGGCGCCGGAAGGCGAGGAGGCCCAAGAGCCCCGCGGCCGCCACGATGGCGGCGCCGAATGCGGCCGCCGCGTGCTGGCGGACTTCGACGGGAACGCCGAGCGCCTCGCCCGGAGTGAGCTGATACGCCGTGTACCCCAGCACCGCCATGAGGAAGGCGACCCCGAAGGCGTAACGCCGGGCCAGCGCATAGCGAAGCTGTTCGCGGCTCTCCGCCGCCGACGGCAGCGGCGCCTGGGACGACTTCTTCGGCTTCGGTTGGCGTGCCAATGCTCCCCCTTGGTTCGGTTTCCTACGCGTTGGAAGGTATCGGCAGCGGGAAACCGGAACTGGAGCGAAGAGAACCGGTTTTAGGTGGAAATGCCTTTCTCTAGCGTACGCAGCGACAACGGCTTATTATGGGCGGCCATGCGTCCGGCCCGTTTCGCTCGCCCGATCCACGCGATCCTCATCGCCCTCCTGGTCTTGGGGGCGTGGGGCTGCTCCACGAAGGAGAGCCGAATCCTCGGGAACGAGCGCCTCCTCCGGGGCCCCGACGGGCTCGGAACGACCACCCGCGAATCTCTGATCCCCGACCGCGACACCTACGTCTCCCCCGGGGCGGCCAATTTTGGACCGACGCTCCTGATCGGGAGTCAGGGGGGATTCGATTCCCGCGCGTTCTTCCGCGTTCCCTCATGGGCGATTCCCGACACCACCCTTCCCAGTTTCGCCGTCACCGCGATCTTCCTCGAGGTTCCATTCGACACGTTCGTCACGACTCCGTTGAATCTCCTGGTCGATCTCGCGACGACCGCGACGGCGTACGACACGCTGGCCTCCTTTCCCGGGCCGGCGCCCGATCAGACGCTTGGGACCGTCGACGCGGGCGTGGTGCTTCCATTCCGTGTCCCGATCGCCACGTCCGTCTTCACGCAGATCAAGGGCTGGGCGCAAAACCCCTCGTCGCTGCCGGGACTGGTGCTCTACGCCGCCGGCGGGAGCGGGATCACGGGCCTGCAGGCGGGGAAGGCGGTGCTGAAGATCCGCTACGACCATCTCGTCTCGGGCGCGACCGTGAGCGACTCGACCTCGACCGCCATCCCGCTCGATTTCACGCTCCATACGCCCGGCACGCCCGCTCCTACGGGAACCGATACGACACTCGTCCTCGGAGGTCTCTACGAGTGGAGCGTTCCGCTCCACTTCGCGGCGGCCGCGGTCGCGTCCGGTTCCACCGTGAACGAGGCGACGCTTCGTCTTCGCGTCGTGCCGGGGAGCCCGACCTATCCGACCAGTCGCACCGTCGATCTCGAGGTGCGCCGAATCCGAAACGCCTGGCTGGAGTCGGCCGGCTCCGTGGCTCCGCTCGGCGCCGACTCGACCGTCCTCGTCGCGCGGACGCAGCTGGCGATCACGGGCCCCGCAGACAGCGTCGTCACCGTGACGCTTCCACAGTCGCTGCTCCGAGCGTGGACCGCGGCCGGCGGCATCAACGAGGGACTCCTGCTGACGCTGAAGAACGGGAACATCCTCCCGGAGATCCTGCTTCTTTCCCGCGAATCGACGAGTCCGATCGAGCTCCGCGTGAGCATCACCACGCCGCCTCCGGGGAGGTTCTGATCGCATGACGTCGCGCCTCCCGATCGCCCTCCTCCGCCGCGGCCCGAAGCGCGTCTCGCTCGCCGCGCTCGCCGCGCTCGCCGCCGCGCTCGCGTTCGCCGCGCTGACGGTCGGTCCGTCCGCCGCGCTCGCCGCGTCGGTCTACTCGGTCGGCGGGCTCGGTGAGCCGCAGCTGGACGAGAGCGCCCGGATTCGCGCGCTGGGCGGCGCCGGGGTCGCGGAGTTCGGCGTCGACCTCTTCTCGCAGGTGAACCCGGCCTCCACGGCGGGCGTGCGGCATCTCCTCCTCCAGGGGACGATCGTCCCCGCCTATCGCCGCGTGAGCGGGCCGGGCGGCTCCTCGGAGAGCGCCAGCGAGACCGAGGTGCCTTCGCTTCGCGCCGTGGTCCTCCTTCCGGGCCGCTTCGTGCTGGGCGCGGCGTACGCGATCGGGACCGACGCGCAGTTCCACGTCGACCGGGCCGATACGGCCGGAACGGCCTCCGCCCTTCGCATCGAGGGAACCGGCGGCATTCAGTTCATCCGCATCACCGCGTCGCGCGAGTTCGGGCCGTCGCTTCGCTTCGGTATCGATCACGAGATCGTCGCCGGTTACTACCGCGAGGAGTGGACCCGCGACTTCGCCGACCCCGATCTCGCGACCTCTCGGGACACGCTGGAGAGCCGCTACGAGCGGCTGGGCCGGTGGAGGCTCGGCGTGCAGGGCAGCGTGCGCGGGTGGACCGTCGGGGGCGTCCTCGAGACGAAACGGCGCCTCCCCCTCACCTCGATCGGCCGGGCGGCCGGCAGCACGGTGGAGCAGGGGGGGACCAACCTCATCATGCCCTCCGGATATGCCGTGGGCGCCAGCACTCCCGTCTTCTCCCGCTGGCGCGTCGCGGCCCAGTACCGCCGCGCGAACTGGGACCGTTCCTCCCTGGCCAGCGATCTCGTCGACCTGCGGCCGATGCAGCGCGTCTCGTTCGGCGTCGAGCGTCTCGGACGGAAAGCGGAAGAGACCGGGTCGTGGCGAGGGCGCCTGCCGATTCGGGTGGGGATCAGCGTTCTGCAGTGGCCCGATCTGCTTCCCGTGGCCGGCGCTTCGACGATCGCGGGAGGGACGGCGGGCGTGAAGGAATGGACGCTCTCGCTCGGAACCGGGATCGTGACGCAGGACAAGGGAGGGAACATCGACTTCTCGCTGGAGGCGGGATCGCGGGGAAACCGCGACGAGTTGGGCGTGAGCGAGCGCTTCGTGCGCGCCGCGTTCACGCTACAGGTCGGTGACGACTCCTGGAAGTGATCCGGCGCGTGAGGCCGTCGTGGACGGCCGGCGCCGCTCGCGGCGCACGGGCGCCGGTTCGCCGCAGCGCTCGCAGCGCGTGAGGAGCCTCACCCGCTCGCTGTAATCGATCGCCGCCTGCACGAACCACGCGTGCGCCACGAGCGACGGAGCCGGTCCCACGGTCCTGCCCCGATACGGATGGAGCCGTTCCGGCAGAAGTCCGATCCCCTCGGCGCGCGCCGCCGCCCAGAAGAGAATCGTCCGCGCCGGCTCCAAGTCTTGAAGCCGCCGCGAGGCGCGAATGGCGTGGAGCGCCAGCCAGAGCGTGGCCGCGACGTTGGGGCTCCCCGGCACCTCGGTCATCTCCGCCACCTCGCCCCCCACGCTGCCGACCGGATCGCGTTCGTAGCGCGCCAGACCGCCCGTTCCGGTCCGCACCCAGAGCCGCTCCCTCACGTCGGTCACCGTCGCGCGAATTCGGGGATCCTCCGGTTCGAAATCGTCCAGGAGCCCGAGAAGAAGTAACGAGGCGTCGGCGGTGGCGTCCGCGCGCCAGACGCCCGCTTCCTGCACGAGGCCCCGGCGGAACGCACCCGTGGCGCCCGAGGCCAGCGTCCCGGTCAGGGCGCGGGCGATCCGGTCGGCCGCGGCCGACCAGGCGCGGGCACGTCCCGCCTCGCCCAGGTAGGTCGCGATTCGTGCGGCGCCCCGCAGCCCGCCGCGCACCGCGCCGGATACCGGGGCGTGGAAGCCGCCGCGCTCGTTCCACCAGTCGGTCGAGGCGGGGAGGCCGGTGCGAGAATCGATCGATCCCGCCAATCGCTCCGCCGCGGGAACGAGGAGCGCCTCCCACATCGGCGCCAGGAACTCGACGTCGCGGTCCCGCTCCAGATGACGCGCGGCGGCCCAGACGTGGAGCGCGGTTCCGAGGATCGATGCCTCCGGCTCGCCCGCGACCATGACCGCCTCTCCGGACGATTCGTAGGCGGGGGTGAGCCGGCCCGCGCGACGCGCGGCATCGGCGACGAAGGAGAAGTAGCGCCGCGCCGCGCCGAGATAGCCGGCCCGGCCGAGCGAATCGGCGGCGATCGCCGCGTCCGCGAGCCAGCACCAGCGCGCCTCGGCTCCCGCGGCGGGGGACGAACTCTCCTCCACGCCCGAGACGATCGCCCCCTCCGGAGTCTGGTGAAGACGAAGCGCGAGGAGACTCTGTCCGTAGACCGCGCCGACCGCCTCGGGGAGGTCGGCGAAATCGCGCGCCCCCTCGCTCGACCAGAGATTCCAGTGGCCGCGCGTGCGCGTCAGGGAGGCCGCGATCCCCTCGCGCCGAAACGCGGCGTCGAGCGAGCGCGCTTCCTCGGGCGAGGTCGCGCAGGCCAGCCACGCGGTGATCATCGCGGAGTCGCCCGCGGGAAGCGAGAGCGCGACGCCGCCGACCGAATCGGCGAATCCAGCCGCCTCCGCCCGCGGCCTCGCGCGGCCTTCCAGCGCTTCGGCATCCGCGCCGGCGGAGGCCTCCGCGGCGCGGGCCGCGGTCCTGGCCAGCGGCACGCCGGTCCCCTCGGGACCCTCAAGGTTAAAAAGAACGGCGCGCCTTCCGGACGAGTGAAGAAGTCCGCCCGATTCGGCGTCGCGTCGCGCACTTTCGTGCGGGCGCCCCGCGGCGAGGCGGAAGTCGTGATGGAAATAGAGCGTCAGCGCCCGGTGGACGTCTCCGCGATTCGCGATCTGCACGCGGCGGACCAGGACGGGAAGCCGCGCGTCGACGTAGCTCTCGATCCAGAGTTCCAGCCCGAGAGCCGGATCGGTGGAGAGGAGCGAGAGGTCGGCGATCGGCGCGTCGGTCGGTTCGCCAGCGCGCGTCTCGAAGTCGTCTGGGAGCCAGCGGAGGATGCCGTCGACGGCGAGGCCGAGCCGGGCCGGACGGCGGACGATCTGTGTCTCGGGGGAGAGCGAGGGAACGTATAGCTCGAGGAGCGCGCCGCTTCGGTCGCCCGAGGCGGTCAGGGAACCGTTCCCGATGAGAAACGCGCGCGCCACGTGCGGCCTCCTTGCCCAGGTGAACAGCAACTCCTTGCCTGGCGGCACGTTAGCAGAGCGGTGGCCCCGCGGTCAATTCCCCCGGCCGCGCC
Source organism: Candidatus Eiseniibacteriota bacterium (assembly GCA_038060295.1). Taxonomy (GTDB): domain Bacteria; phylum Eisenbacteria; class RBG-16-71-46; order SZUA-252; family SZUA-252; genus SZUA-252. The sequence continues at coordinate 6,164 of JBBTHR010000040.1, read as the reverse complement.
GGTGGCCGCGCCCCGTTGACAGGGAGGCCAGGACCGATAGGATGGGCGCCCCGATGATGCTCCCGATCTTTCTCCGATCGCCCCTGGCCGGCGACCTTCTCCTCGCGGTTTATCTGCTCGTGTGGGTCGTGCTGGCCACGTTCGGAATCCACCGCCTCCATCTCGTTCGCCTCTATCGCCGCGGCCATCGGAATCGCCTCGCCGCCGTCCCTCCCGCGCCTCCGGCCGAGTGGCCGCGCGTCACGGTGCAGCTTCCGGTCTACAACGAGCAGTACGTCGTGGAACGGCTCCTCGACGCGGCGGCCTCGCTCGACTATCCGAGCGAACGGCTGGAGATCCAGTTGCTCGACGATTCGTCCGACGCCACGAGCGAGATCGCGGCGGCGCGCATCGCGTGGTGGCGATCGCGCGGCCTGAACGTGGCGCACGTCCGCCGCGCCGATCGCTCGGGCTTCAAGGCGGGAGCGCTTCAGCACGGCCTGGAACGCGCGTCGGGCGATCTCCTCGCCATCTTCGATGCCGACTTCGTTCCGCCGCCGGGATTCCTCCGCGCGCTCGTGCCGTACTTCCAGGACGAGACGGTCGGCATGGTGCAATCGCGATGGGAGCACCTGAACGAGACCTACTCGCTTCTCTCCCGGGCGCAGGCGATCTCCCTCGACGGGCACTTCGTCGTGGAGCACACGGCGCGCATGGTGGGAGGGTCGTACTTCAATTTCAACGGCACGGCCGGAATTCTGCGCAAGGCCTGCATCCGTGACGCGGGGGGCTGGCAGTCGGACACGCTGACGGAGGATCTCGACCTCTCCTACCGCGCGCAGATGAAGGGATGGCGCTTCGTCTTCGCGCCCCACGTCTCCTGTCCGGCGGAGCTACCGGTGGAGATGAACGCCTTCAAGGCCCAGCAGCACCGCTGGGTGAAGGGCTCCATCCAGGTGGCGCGGAAGCTCCTCCCGGCGATCTGGCGATCGCCGGCGCCGCTCGCCGTGAAGATCGAGGCGACCTTTCACCTCACGTACAACGTCGCCTACGTGGCGCTCCTCCTTCTCTCCCTGATCGTCTATCCCGTCGTGCTGGAGCGCTACGAGAGCCGGAGCCTTCTCTTCACCGTCGCCGACGCACTCCTCTTCCTGACGGCGACCGCCTCCACGCTCGTCTACTTCGGCGTCGCGCAGAACGACCTGCGCGGCGGGTGGAGAAAGCGGATCCAGTATCTTCCGTTCGTGATGGCGCTCGGAATCGGCCTCGCGGTGAACAACACGCGGGCGGTGCTGGGGGCGCTCTTCGGGACGCGGGGCGCGTTCATCCGCACGCCCAAGTTTCGGATCGCGGGGCGCGGCGACTCGTGGCGGCGAAAGGGGTATCGGGCGCCGGTCGGCGGCTGGGCCCTCCTCGAACTCGCCCTCGGCGGCTATTTCGCGTGGGCCATGGTCTCGCTCTTCCACACCGCCCGCTTCGCCTCCATCCCGTTCTTCCTGCTCTACCTCTTCGGATTTCTCTACGTCGGCGTGCTCTCCGTGGCGCACGCCTCCACGCGCCGGTAGCCGCGCGCGCGGAACGCCAGCGCCGCCGCGGTCGCCCAGCCCAGGTACTCGACCCACGGAATCCAGCCCGGCAGTTCCCAGACTCCTGTGGCGCGCGCGGCCCCGAGCGCCACGTACGAAAGCGCGACCGATCCACTGAAGAGGAGAAGCCCCGCGTCGGCATGGAGCGGCAGGAGCGCGACCAGCATGACGAGATACCAGGGATAGACGGTGGGGCTCGCGAGAATCCAGACGGCGAGGAGGCAGAGCGCCGCGCCCGAGAGGGTCCGCGCCCGCCGGGACACCACCAGCGTCGCTGCCGCCACGAGCGCGGCAAGCAAGAGGCGCGGCGGCTCCCCGGTGTCGAAGAGCGGCCTGGCGAGCGCGTAGAGCGAACCGTTGAACTCCCAGTGGCGGAGGTAGGTCGCGAGGCCGGTCCAGAGCGCGGGGCCGGCGGCCAGGAACGGAACGAAGAGCGCGGCCGCCGTGAGCGTCGCGGCCGCCAGCGTTCCGAAGGCGCGGCGGCGGAGTAGCGCCGGCACGAGGAGAAGGGGCATATACTTCACGAGAGCGGCGGCAGCGAGCGCCAGGCCCGAGAGCCGGGGGCGCTCCCGTTCGTGAAGCGCGAGCGCGAAGAGAAGAAAGGACGCGGCCGCCAGGTCGACGTGGCCGCTCCCGAAACTTTCGACGACCACGAGCGGATTCCAGAAGTAGAGAAGGAGCCGCTCGCGCGGCTGTCCCCGCGCGCGGAGGAGTGACAGGAGGGCTGCGAGAAGGAGCGCCTCGAGCCCCAGGAGCGTCGCCTTCCAGGCCCACGGCTCGGTCGCCAGGCGGGACGCGGCGCCGAAGAGGAATTGCGCCATGGGCGGGTAGATGGTCGGCACGTCCGCGTGATTGAGGCTTCCCAGGAGCGCGTCGTGGTAGCGTGCCAGGGCGGAGTCGGCGGGCGCGTGGGGGAAGGGATTCACCCCCTCCGCGACGAGGCGTCCGTCCCAGAGGTAGCGGTAGAGATCGCCCGAGAGGCGGGGTTCCGACGGCAGGAGCAGGAGCCGCGGCAGGAGCCCGATCGCGATCAGGAGCCACGTCCGGAGGCGGGCGCCGCGCCGCAAGACGAGCCAGACGGCGAAAAGATAGAAGGCGTGCGCCGACAGCCACGGACCGAGAAGCCGGCCCGCGTGGGAACCGTCCGCGAATCCGGTGGCGGCCGTCAGGCCCGCCGCCGCCACGCCGACGAAGAGGAGCGTCCGTTCGAGATGACTCAATCAGGCCGCGATTCTAGGAAGCGCCCGCCCGCGGGTCAACGCGCGCCGGCGGAGCTCGCCTCGACCGATCCGGCGGCCCGCGGCCTCTGGGAGGTCGGCGACGCGGGAGCGGCCTCGCCGGCCGAGGCGCGCGCCCGGAAGCGCGAGGTCGAGCGGGAGCGGCGCGCGGTCGTCCAGAACCTCATCGGCGTCAGCGCGCGGATGCAGCGCGTTTTTCACCTGATCGAGAAGGTCGCTCCCACCGACAGCGCGGTGCTCCTCACCGGGGAGAGCGGGACGGGGAAGGAGATGGCCGCGGCGGCCATCCATCTCTCCAGCCGCCGCGCGCACCGACCCTTCGTGACCGTGAACTGCGCCGCCATCACCGAGACGCTCTTCGAGAGCGAACTCTTCGGGCACGTGCGCGGCGCCTTCACCGGCGCCGTCGCCGACCGCCGGGGGCTCATGCAGCAGGCGGATGGAGGGACCCTCTTCCTCGACGAAGTGGCGGAGATGGTTCCGGGCGTCCAGGTGAAGCTCCTCCGCGCGCTGCAGAACGGCGAAGTGCGCCGTGTGGGGGGCGCCGACTGCTATCGGGTCGATGTCCGGATCGTGGCGGCGACGAACATCGACGTCCGGAAGGCGCTGGCCGAGGGGAAACTGCGGGAGGATCTCTACTACCGGCTCAGCGTCTTCCACATCGAGCTGCCGCCCCTTCGGGAACGGCGGGAGGACATTCCGATCCTGGCGAATTTTTTCCGCGTGCGGTCCGCGGCGAACCTGGGAAAGCGGGTCGAGCGCTTCAGCGATCGCGCCCAGTACTACCTCATGCACTACGACTATCCCGGCAACGTCCGGGAGCTCCTGAACGCCGTCGAGCGGGCCACGGTGCTTGCCGAGGGCCCAGAGATCAGCCACCTCGACCTCCCTCCTTCCTTCCGCGAGGCGCCGATCCAACTCCTCCACGAGGGGGCCGCCTTCCCCTACTCCGAGGGGATGACGCTCTCTCAGTTGGAGAAGGAGCACATCGCCCGCGTGCTCATCCACCACGCCGGCAACACGACCCGGGCGGCCAGGGGCCTTGGAATTTCCCGTTCCACTCTCTGGCGGAAAATGAGAGAATATCGACTGTAGATGTTTCATATTGGAACCATTTGGCGATTCGATATGGAACAGTTGCTACGATACGGAACGCGGGCGTGGAGTGGCATTAAGCTGACAAGTCATTGTGAATACAATTATTAACACGCAGGCATCGCCCTGGCACAGCGTCTGCAATACCCCTTCTCCGAGTTTCTGGCGTGGCCAGGGTGGCCGCGCCGTGGTCGCCAATGGGCAGGAGGAACCACCATGACGCTCGTACGCTGGAACCCTATGCGCGAGATGCTATCCCTCGAAAACGAGATGGGGCGTCTCTTTCAGGACCTCGCCAGCCGCGCGCCGGAAGGCGAGACCCCGGCGATCTGGTCGCCGCGGGTCGACATCGAGGAGAGCCGGGAGAGCTACGTCGTGAAGGCCGAGCTCCCGGGGATCAAGCTCGAGGACATCAAGATCACGATCTCCGATAATCAACTGGTCATCCGCGGCGAGAAGCGGCGCGAGGTCGAGAAGAGCGATACCGCCTACCACCGCGTGGAGCGGGTCTACGGCGCGTTCGAGCGAGCGTTCACGCTCACCAGGGCGGTGGCCGCCGACAAGATCGAGGCGATCTACCGCGACGGCGTGCTGGAGGTCCGGGTCCCGAAGGCCGAGGAGGCCAAGGCCCGCGAGATCGAGATCAAGATCGAGAAGTAGTCCCACGGAAGTGAACGCGGCACGGCATGGCGCCGGCCGCGACGACAGTCGAACGCGCGGAGGGGCCAGCGGCCCCTCCGCGTGCAACGGAGGGAGCAATGGGAAAGATCATCGGCATTGACCTTGGCACCACGAACTCGTGCGTCGCCGTGATGGAAGGCGGCGAGCCGGTCGTGATCGCGAACGCCGAGGGAAATCGCACGACTCCCTCCATCGTGGCGTTCACGAAGAGCGGCGAGCGGCTGGTGGGCCAGGTCGCGAAGCGCCAGGCCGTCACCAATCCTCAGAACACGGTCTATTCGGCGAAGCGGTTCATGGGGCGGAAGTTCTCGGAGATCTCGACCGAGGCGAAGAACGTCCCCTACGCGGTCAAGGAGGCGAAGGGCGGCGGCGTGGAGATCCCGCTGGGCGACAAGTCGTACAGCCCGCCCGAGATCTCCGCGATGATCCTCCAAAAGATGAAGCAGACGGCGGAGGACTATCTCGGCGAGAAGGTGACCGAGGCGGTCATCACCGTCCCGGCCTACTTCAACGACGCGCAGCGGCAGGCGACGAAGGATGCCGGCCGCATCGCGGGCCTGGAGGTGAAGCGGATCATCAACGAGCCGACGGCGGCCGCGCTGGCCTACGGTCTCGACAAGAAGAAGGACGAGAAGATCGCCGTCTACGACCTGGGCGGCGGCACCTATGACATCTCGATTCTGGAACTGGGCGACGGCGTCTTCGAGGTGAAATCGACCAACGGCGACACGCACCTTGGCGGCGACGATTTCGACAAGCGGATCATCGACTGGCTGGCGGAGGAGTTCCAGAAGGCGGAGGGGATCGACCTCCGGAAGGACCCGATGGCGCTCCAGCGGCTCAAGGAAGCCGCGGAGAAGGCGAAGATCGAGCTCTCGACCGTGATGCAGACCGACGTGAACCTCCCGTTCATCACGGCCGACGCGACCGGGCCGAAGCACCTGAACGTCGCTCTCTCGCGGGCCAAGTACGAAGCGCTCGTGGATGAACTCTTCCAGCGGACGATCGGCCCGATGGAGCGGGCGCTGGCCGACGCCGGGATCAAGGCCTCCGAAGTCGACGAGGTGATCCTGGTCGGAGGCGCCACGCGCACGCCGAAGGTGCAGGAGATCGTGAAGAAGTTCTTCGGCGGGAAGGAGCCGCACCGCGGCGTGAATCCCGACGAGGTGGTCGCCATCGGCGCGGCGATCCAGGGCGGCGTCCTGGGCGGCAGCGTGAAGGACGTGCTGCTCCTCGACGTGACCCCGCTCTCGCTCGGCATCGAGACGCTGGGCGGCGTGGCGACCAAACTGATCGAGCGGAACACCACGATCCCGACCAAGAAGAGCGAGACCTTCTCGACCGCGTCGGACAGCCAGTCGCAGGTGGATATCCACGTGCTGCAGGGCGAGCGTCCGATGGCGATCGACAACAAGACGATCGGCCGGTTCCACCTCGACGGCATTCCGCCGGCGCCCCGTGGAGTTCCGCAGATCGAGGTGGCGTTCGACATCGACGCGAACGGCATCCTCCACGTCTCGGCCCGCGACAAGGCGACCGGCAAGGAGCAGAAGATCCGCATCGAGGCGTCGAGCGGACTCTCCGA
>JBBTHR010000039.1:0-7100 GCA_038060295.1 Candidatus Eiseniibacteriota bacterium | reverse complement strand
TTGTGGCTCAAAATTGCCTGGTACCGCACGAGCATGGCAGGGTTGCCATCGTGAATGATGTGCTACGGCGCGGCTTCGACAGGTCTCCGATCGCGAGGGAGCGCCGCCGGGCGGGTCAGGCTTCGCCGAGACAATCGCCGAGCGCGCGCTCCAAGCGCTGGGCGCGCTCGCGGAGCTCCGCTTCGAGCCGCCCCAGCTCTTCACGCTGGCGGAACAGCTCGTCGGCTACGTTCATCGACGTGAGGATCGCGATCTTCGTGGGCGTTCCGTTGGCGAGCCGGCTCTCCAGCTCCCGCATCTTGGCGTCCACGTAGGCGGCGACCTCCTGGATGTAGGCAGGGTCGGCGCCCTTGATCTTGTACTCGCTTCCGAAAATCATGACGCTGAGCGTCTTCGGTTCCGAGCTCATCGCGATCCTCGTTTCGTTCGTCCGGCGGCGGCCCACGATCGGTTCATCCGGTCGGGTCCGCGCGGCGTTAGACCTGGACGGCCTTTTCCAGCACGTCCAGTTTCGCGAGCATCTCCTCCACACGGCGCACCATGACGCGGCGCTCGTCGAGCAGGGTCGCCCGCTCCGCCTCTAACGCCTGCAGGCGGGGTTTCGAATCGTCGGCCGACGCCTTCGCGGCGGCCTCCTCCAGTTTCCGAACGCGGAGCTGGAGGGCTTCCTTTTCCGACTCGAGCCGCTTCCTCTCCTCGCGGAGATTTCGGAGCAACTCGGCGACGGCGCGCACGCGCTCGTCGAGCCGGTTCAGTTCTTCCATCATGTCGTCGTGCCCGCTCTCGCCGGTCCCCCGCCACGGAGCGTCGCCCCGAAGCGCTGATCCAGCGTCTTCACGATCGTCGCGACCGCCCCATCCACTTCCGCGTCGGTCAGGGTCCGATCCGGGGCCCGGAACTCGAGCGCGAACGCAAGGCTGCGCGGAGCACCCTCCTCCTTGCCCATCCGGAAGAGGTCGAAAAGCCGCGCCTGCGCGAGGAGCGGACCGCCCGATTCCCGGATCGACCGGAGAAGGTCTTCCTGTGTCACATCGTGCCGGGAGAGAACCACCGCCAGGTCCCGCTTGGAAGCCGGGAACCGGGGGACCTCCCGGAAGCGCCTGGGCGCCGCGGCCGCCCTGGCCAGCGCGGATACGGAAATGGTCGCCGCCCAGACGGGGCGGTCGACCCCCATGAGCTGCGCCAGCTTCGGCGCCACTTCACCTACGATGCCAAGCGAGCCGTCCGAACCCACGAATTCTGCGGCGGTTCCGGCGGCCCAACGAGAGTCATGGTAGGAGCGGGTCTCCCACGAGTCAATTCCGAATGACTGGAGTATCGCTTCCAGCGCGCCCTTCGATTCCAGGAAGCGATCGGGATCGGCGCCGGGCGCGTCCCACGGTAGCGGATGCCCCGCGAGCACGAACGTCGCCTCGAGCCACTCCCGCCCGAGCGGCGCGGGCGTGGCCCGAAAGACCTTCCCCACCTCGATCAACCGAAGATCCCCCACCCCCTGGCGCAGATTCTCCCCCGCCGCTCGCACGAGCGCGGGGAGAAGCGAGGGGCGAAGGTGCTTCAACTCGCGGCTGATCGGGTTCTGCAACTCCCAGATATCCTCGTCCGCCACCCCCTCGAGCACCTCCACGGGGATCGCTCCGACGAGCACGGTCGAAACAGCCTCCTCGAACCCAAGTCCGCAAGCGACGTCACGAATGCGTCTTGCGGCGATTTCCTCAGGTTTTATCGAGAGGGTCGGGAGAGGACCGGAACGGACCGAGAGCGGAATGGCGTCGTAGGAGAGGATCCGCGCGACCTCCTCGACCAGGTCCTCCTCGATGGCGAGATCGAAGCGATGGGGCGGAACCCGGAAGGGTGCGACGTGGTCGTCGCCCTCGCGCGCCCAGGGCGCCGTGGCCGTGATCTCCAGCGCCGCGAGGGCCTGCGTCGCCTGATCCTCTGTGACCGGCATGCCGAGGAGCCGCTCGGCTCTGCGGAGCCGGAGCCGAATCGTCGCCGGCTCCCGTTGTCCCGGCCAGAGGTCCACGAAGCCTCGCGTCACCTCGCCTCCCGCGATCTCGGCGAGAAGCCGCGCGGTCGCGTCGAGCGCCAGGGCGACCGCGACGGGATCGATCCCCTGCGCGAAACGGTCGGCGGCGTCGGTGTCGACGCCCAGCGCCCGCGCCGACGCCTTGGTGAGCGCGGCGTCGAAGTGGGCGCTCTCGAGGATCACGTCGCGCGTGGCGGCGGTGACGCCGCTCTCGATACCGCCCATCACGCCCGCGAGCGCCATCGCCCGATTCGCGTCCGCGATGACCAGAATGCGCGGATCGAGGGCGAGGTCCTTTCCATCGAGGAGCACCAGCCGCTCTCCGTCACGCGCGCGGCGAACGCGGATGGCGTTCCCGCCGACCCTGGCCGCGTCGAAGGCGTGAATCGGCTGTCCGTATTCTCGCAGCACGTAGTTCGTGGCATCGACCACGTTGTTGATGGTGCGAACGCCGGTCGCCTCCAGGCGGCGGCGAAGCCACTCGGGCGAGGGGCCGATCGTGACGCCGCGGACGGCGCGCGCCATATAGCGCGGGCAGTCGGCGGGATTCTCGATCGTCACGTCGGGAAGCGGACCCGAGCCGGCCGCGGCCAGAGGCTTCGGCGCGGCGAGCGAACCGCCGCCGGCCGCCGCGATCTCGCGAGCGACTCCGCGCACCGAGAGGCAGTCGGTTCGGTTCGAGGTGATCTCGACGTCGAGAACCGTCTCGCCCCCTCCCGCGATCGCCGCGAGCGGCGTGCCGATGGCGGGCGCGCCCGGAAGGACCCAGATTCCCTCCGCCTCGTCGCTCAGCCCGAGCTCCCGCTGCGAGCAGATCATCCCCATCGATTCGACGCCGCGGATCTTCGCGCGGCGGAGCTTCATTCCGTCGGGAAGCGAGGCGCCGACCTGCGCCACGGCGACGCGCTGCCCCGCCGCGACGTTGGACGCCCCGCAGACGATCTGGAGTGGCTCCCCCGCGCCGACGTTCACGCGGCAGAGGCGAAGCCGGTCGGCGTTCGGGTGCTGATTCGATTCCAGAATTTCCCCGACCACGATGCCCGGATCGAACGTGACGCCGCGCACCAGCGACTGCACGGGAAATCCGAGCATGGCGAGTTTGTGGGCGAGCGTCTCCGGAGATTCCGGAAGCGACGTCCAATCGCCGAGCCAGCTCCAGGTCACTTTCACGCGAGGGTCTCCGTGATGGCGTTCACGCCGCGGCTAGAACTGCCGCAGCAGACGGCTGTCGTTCTGGAAGAGCATCCGGATGTCGGGCACGCCGTGGCGGAGCATGATGAGCCGCTCCACGCCGACGCCGAACGCGTAGCCCATCCAGCGCTCCGGATCGTAGCCGACCGCCTTGAAAACGTTGGGGTGGACCATCCCGGCGCCGAGCACTTCCAGCCAGCCGCCCGAAAGCGGCCCGCAGACGGCGCACCCCTTCCCTCCGCAGAAGAAGCAGCGGATGTCGACCGAGGCGCCGGGCTCCACGAACGGGTAGTACGACGGCGCGAAGCGGATCACCGTGTCGGGGCCGAAGAACTCCTTCAGGAACCGATCGAGAATGCCCTTCAGGTCGGCCAGGCTGACGTCTTCGTCCACGTAGAGCCCTTCGACCTGGTGGAATTCGAAATGGTGCGTGGCGTCGACCGCTTCGTTCCGGTAGACGCGGCCGGGACAGATGATCCTCACGGGCGGCTTCTGCGCTCCCATGACGCGGATCTGTACCGAGGAGGTCTGGGGACGCATGCAGACGTCGGGCGCGACGTAGAAGGTGTCGGTCGTCGCCCGCGCCGCATGTCCGGGCGGCATGTTGAGCGCGGTGAAGGCGTGCCAGTCGCTCTCGACGTCGGGCCCTTCGGCGATGGAGAAGCCGAGGCCGTGGAAGATCGTCTCGATCTCCTCCAGCACCGAGGAGATCAGGTGCCGGTGCCCCACGCGGGGCCGGCGGCCAGGGAGCGTGACGTCGCGGCGCGGGCCCGGCGCGGCCGCACCAACCAGGCGCGTCTCCGCCTCGGCGAGCGCCGCCTCCAACGCCAGACGCGCCTCGTTGGCGCGCGCGCCGACGGCGGAGCGCTCGGCGGGCGGCAGATCTTTCAGACCGCGGAGGAGGGCGGTGAGGTCGCTCTTACGACCCAAGAAGCGCACGCGGACCGTTTCCAGATCCGCGGCGTTCCCGGCTGAAGCAAAGGCCCGTTCCCCCTCGGCTCGGAGCGCGTCGATTCGCTCGATCACGGGGCCGTGGCGCGCTTACGCGGCGTGCGTCTGCTTGGCGACTTCGGCCAGTCGCGTGAACGCCGCGGCGTCCCGGATGGCGAGGTCAGCGAGGATCTTGCGATCGATCTCGACGTTGGCGGCCTTCAGGCCCTGGATGAACTTGTTGTACGAAAGTCCATTCAGGCGGGCGGCCGCGTTGATGCGGACGATCCAGAGACTCCGGAAATCGCGCTTCTTCTTGCGACGGTCCGCGTAGGCGAACTGCATCGCGCGCATCAGGGTCTCTTTGGCGGTCTGGTAGAGCTTGCGCCGGCCGCCGCGGTTTCCCTTCACCGCGATCATGACCTTCCGGCGGCGCTTGCGTCCCGGAACGACGGTTTTTGTACGTGGCATGGTCTAGTTCCTCAATGTCGGGGCGATCCGGGACGGATCACCCGCCGTACGGCAAGAGTTTTTGCATGTGATAGCGCTCGGTGTGCTTCACCAGCGTCGAGCTCTTCAGCCGGCGCTTGCGCTTGCGGCTCTTTCCACCCTGCAATCCCAGGTGGTGACGAGCACCCGAGCGACCGCGCTTGAGCTTGCCGGTCCCGGTGCGCTTGAGGCGCTTCGCGGTCGCCCGGCTGGTTTTCATCTTCGGCATCGCGACTCCTATTGTGCGGGCGATTTCGGTTTGCTACCCGACTCCCTGGTGGGAGCGGGCGCGACCGGCGCCGCCGTTTTGGGTTTCACGGGAGTGGCGCGCGGCACCATCAGGAGGACCATGTTGCGCCCTTCCATGCGGGCCGGAATTTCCACCTGTCCAATGTCCTCGAGGTCCTTGATGGCCTTGGCGAGGAGCCGCCTTCCCGCGTCCGTGTGCGCCATCTCACGGCCTCGGAAGGTGACGGTGAACTTGACCTTATCGTGATGGCCCAGAAACTCCCGGGCGTGGTTGACCTTGAATTTATAGTCGTGCTCTTCGATCTTCGGGCGCAGCTTCACTTCTTTCAGCTGGCTCGCGTGCTGCTTCTTCTTGGCCTTCTGCTGCTTCTTGTTCGTCTCGTACTTGAACTTCCCGTAGTCCATCACCCGGCAGACCGGCGGCTTCGCCGTGGGCGATACCTCGACCAGATCGAGACTGCGTTCCTGAGCGTAGGCCAGAGCTTCCCGGATTCCGAGAATCCCCACCTGCTCCCCGTCGGGTCCGATGACACGCACGGTCGGAATGCGGATACGGTCGTTGACGCGAGTTTCCTGCTGCTTTGAGGCGATAGGAAAACCCTCCTCTTTGAGACGGGGACGATGATCGAGGCAGGAGGATTCGGCTTCCGGAAGGTGCGGACCCGCATTCCAGGACGCGCTGGCGTCTGGTCGGACCGCGGCCAGCCGTCCAAGGACGGCGGCCTCCGTTTTGTAACCCCGGTAACGTTGCGTCTCGGGGTGAGAAGCCTACGGCTCCTGCTTGGATCTAGACGGGGCGGATCTTACTGTCGCGCCGCGATTTCCGCAACTATTTTTTCCACGAACGCATCCAGCGGGATGGCCCCCTCGTTCCCCTTCTTCCGGCTCCGGACGGAGACGGCGCGCTCCTCCAGTTCCTTGCGGCCCAGGACCAGCATGTAGGGAATCTTGAGCATCTCGGCGTCGCGGATCTTGGCCCCCATCTTCTCCTCGCGAAGATCGGCCTCGACCCGCACCCCCTTCTCCAGCAGGAGCGTCTTGAGTTCCTGGGCGTACGGAATCTGGGCGTCGGCGATGGTGATCAGCTGCACCTGAACGGGCGCCAGCCAGACGGGAAAATCACCGCCGTAATGCTCGATCAGGGTCGCGAAGAAGCGCTCCAGCGAGCCGAGAAGGGCCCGGTGGACCATGTAGACAGGGTGATCCTGCCCGTCCGACCCGACGTAGTTGACGTCGAACCGGCGCGGGAGGTTGAAGTCGAACTGGATGGTCGAACACTGCCACTCGCGGCCGAGCGCGTCGGCGATCTTGATGTCGATCTTGGGACCGTAGAAGACGGCCTCCCCTTCCGAGCGCTTGTAGGCCAGCCCCGACTCCTTCACCACGCGTTCCAGCGCCCCCTCCGCCAACTCCCACTCCGCGTCGGAGCCGAGGTAGTCCCCCTTGCGATTGGGATCGCGAACGGAGAGCTCCACCTTGAACTCCTTGAAGCCGAACGTGTCGAGCATGAAGCGTGCGAAGGCCAGCACGTCGCGGAGTTCCCCCTCGACCTGCTCGGCGGTGCAGAAGATGTGGGCGTCGTCCTGAGTGAAGCCGCGAACGCGCGCCAGCCCGTGGAGCACGCCCGAGCGCTCGTAGCGATAGACGGTCCCGAGTTCCCCCATCCGCACCGGCAGGTCACGATACGACTGCTTCCGGCGCTTGTAGATGAGGACGTGGAACGGGCAGTTCATCGGCTTCAGGACGTAGTCCTTCTCGTCCACCTTCAGGAAGTACATGTTCTGCGCGTAGTGCTCCGTGTGCCCGGACTGCTTCCAGAGATCGACGTGTGCGATGTGCGGCGTGTAGACCATGGTGTAGCCGCGGCGCAAGTGCTCCGCCTTCCAGAAATCCTCCACCGTCCGGCGGATCGCCGCGCCGTGGGGATGCCAGAAGATGAGCCCGCCGCCCGCTTCCTCATGGACACTGTAGAGATCGAGCGCGGCGCCGAGGCGGCGATGATCGCGTAGCTTCGCCTCCTCGATCCTCACCAGATAACGCTCCAGCGCTTCCTGGGTCGGGAACGCGGTTCCGTAGATACGCTGGAGCATCGGCCGGTTCGAATCGCCGCGCCAGTACGCCCCCGCCACGGAGGTCAGCTTGAAGTGCCGGAGCATCTTGGTCTTCGGCACGTGCGGGCCGCGGCAGAGGTCGGTGAAGAAGGAGTGCGTGTAGG
>JBBTHR010000038.1:0-2019 GCA_038060295.1 Candidatus Eiseniibacteriota bacterium | reverse complement strand
GAGAGCGAACTCTTCGGCTACGAGAAGGGCGCCTTCACCGACGCCAAGCGGACGAAGAAGGGTCTCATGGAGATGGCGAACGCCGGCACGCTCTTCCTGGACGAGATCGGCGAGATGTCACTGGCGCTCCAGGCGAAGCTGCTCCGCGCGCTGGAGGCGAAGCGCTTCCGCCGCCTCGGCGGCACGACCGACGTCCACGTCGACACGCGCATCGTGGCCGCGACGAACAAGGATCTCAAGTCGCTGGTCGAGCAGCAGAAGTTTCGTGAGGATCTCTTCTACCGCCTCGACGTCATTCGCATCGTGGTGCCGCCCCTTCGCGAGCGCCCCGAAGACGTCCCCGCGTTGGTGGACCATTTCGTCGCGACCTACAACCGCGAGCTGCGGAAGGCGGTGAAGGGGGCCACGGACGAGGCGATGGGGCTCCTGATGGCCTACCGCTGGCCCGGGAACGTGCGCGAGCTGCGGAACGTGATCGAGCGGACGATTCTCCTGGAATCGGAGGAGTGGATCCTCCCCGAGCATCTTCCCTCCGAGATCGTCGGCGTGACCGGAACGGGGACGCAGGTGCTCGAAGCGCGCCTCCACAGCGAGGGTGGCGTGACGACCCTGGCGCAGGCGGAACGCGTGGCGATCGAGATGGCGCTGTCGCACGCCGGGGGCAACAAGACGCGCGCGGCCGAGGCGCTCGGCATCTCGCGCCAGACGCTCCGGACGAAGCTCAAGGAGTACCGGATCGAGAGTACCGCCGGCCATGGCGGCTGAGCCGGCGCCCTCGGCGGCGCCGGTAGTATTCACCCTGGAGCTGGGTGCCGCGGTTTCGCCGCGCGCGGGGCTTCTCGTCACCGGGCACGGCGTCGTCCGCACGCCGGCCTTCATGCCGGTCGGCACGCAGGGAACGGTAAAGGGGCTATCGCCAGCCGACCTCCGCGTCTCGGGGACGCAGATCCTCCTCTCCAACACCTACCATCTGATGCTCCGGCCCGGGGCGGAACTGATCCGCTCGCTGGGCGGTTTGCACCGGTTCATGGGATGGGACGCGCCGATCCTCACCGACAGCGGCGGCTACCAGATCCTGAGTCTCAAAGAGCGTGTGAAGATCACGGAGGAGGGGGTCGCGTTTCGCTCCCATCTGGACGGGCGCCCCGAGTTGCTCACGCCGGAGCGTGCCATGGAGGTGCAGGCCGACCTCGGCGTCGACATCGCCGTGACGCTCGATCACGCCATTCTCCTTCCCGCGACGCCCGAGGCGGTCCGGGACGCGGGGGAGCGGACGATCCGCTGGACCGAGCGCTCGCTCGCGCACGCGGCCACGCTCGACACGCCGACCGGCTTGCCGCAGCTCCGTTTCGCGATCGTGCAGGGAGGCGGCGACCCCGCGCTCCGCGCCGAGATGGCGCAGCGGTCGGCGCGGATGCCGTGCGACGGCTACTGCCTCGGGGGACTCTCGGTGGGGGAGACGAAGGAGGAGACCTGGGCCCTGGCGCGAGCGGCCACCGGTACCCTCCCGGCGGGACAGCCGCGCTACCTCATGGGAATGGGAACGCCGCTCGACCTCCTGGACGGCATCGCCTGCGGCGTCGATCTCTTCGACTGCGTCCTGCCGACCCGGAACGCGCGAAACGGGATGGCCTTCACGCACGAGGGCCCGATCAACATCCGGAACGCCGTCCACGCGCGCGATCCGCGGCCGCTCGACACCGAGTGCGGCTGCGAGGCGTGCACGGAGTTCTCGCGCGCCTACCTGCGCCATCTGCACGTGGCGGGCGAGATCCTGGCGCACCGTATGCTCACCTTGCACAACGTCACGTTTTACCAGACACTCATGGCGGGCGCGCGCGCGGCGATCGAGCGCGGCGCTTTCGACGAATTCCACCGCGCGGTGACCGAACGCTACCGCGACCGCGCCGGCGCCGATGCCGCCGATGACAAGGCACGCTCCGCGCGAGAACCCTCAGGAGACCCCGAATGATCGACGCAGTCTACGCCCAGGCGGCCGCCCCGGCGGCGCCCTCGGCG
>JBBTHR010000037.1:0-4468 GCA_038060295.1 Candidatus Eiseniibacteriota bacterium | reverse complement strand
GTCACCGGCGAACCTCCGTCTTCTGGCGCGTGGCGATCGCGATTCGCTTCGCTCCCGCCGCGCGCGTCTGCTCCAAGAGTCCGCGGATGTCGGAATAGGGCGCGCCCGAATCGGCGCGCACGACGACCAGCACGTCGGAATTGCCTGGCTCGGCCAGGTGGGACTGGAGAACGCCGGTCAGCGATCCGGGCGCCACGCGCTCCTCGTCCACCGCCAGCGAACCGTCGGAACCGAGCGTAACGCTGATGTTCCGCTCGTCCTCAGCCTCGCGCGTCCTCGCCTGCGGCAGGTTGACCGGAAGGTCGGCCACCGAGAGAAGGGGCGCGGTGACCAGGAGAATGATGACCAGCACCAGCGCGACGTCGATGATCGGCGTCACGTTCACCTTGGTGATGATGCCGTCACCGCTCATGCTTGCGTCGAAGCGTCGTCGCATCTCAGCCTCCCACCACCGCGATGTCCGCGGCGCCGCAGCGCTTCGCCTCGTCCAGGATGCCGACGAACGCGCCGTGAGGCACGCCATCCGCGCAGCGGACGACCACCGTCCGCGTGGCGCTGCGCGCCAGCAGCGGGCGAAGCGTTCCCTCGATCTTGTCGCGAGGCACCGGGGCGCGGTTCACCGTCACGCTGTCGGCCGACACGATCAGGATCTCGATCCGCTCGGCATGGGCCACCCAATCGGCCTTCTGACCGCTCTTCGCCGCCCGCTGGACTGCGATGCTCGACTGGAAGGCCATCGGCGTGGCCACCATGAGGATCACGACCAGCACCAGGGAGACGTCGATCAGCGGCGTCATGTTGACGTCGTGAATCCCGTCGGGGGCCTGGAGCCCTCGCTTGCGTCGTCGCACGCGTCGTCTCCTTTCGAGATGTCGCCGGGGCGCGGCTAGGCGGCCCGCGCCGTGACGTTCTGGTTGCCGGAGGCGGCGCACGTGCCGCTGAGACGGATCGTGCGCGCGTGGTTCTCGGCCACCGTGAGCATGACGCTCATGCGGCGGACGAAGTGGTTGTAGACCAGCACCGCGGGGACCGCCACCACAAGGCCGGCCGCCGTCGTGAAGAGCGCTTCCGCGATGCCCGCCGCGACGACCGACGGGCCGGCCGAGCCGGTGCTCGCCATGTCATGGAAGGCGCGCATGATGCCCCAGACCGTGCCGAGAAGGCCGATGAGCGGCGCGGTGTTGCCCATGGTTCCGATGAATCCGAGGTTCCGCTCCAGCTGGAGCTTCTGCTCGCTCAGCGAGATGTGGAGCTTCTCCTCCGCCGCGTCGGCCGGCATGTCGAGGCTCCGGATCGTCTCGGCGGCCACGGGGCCGACCGGGTGCGGGGAGGCGGCGCAGGCGCGAATGGCCTCCTCGCGGTTTCCGGAGCGCATCGCCACCATCGCGGAGGCGAGCACGCCGTCCGCGTTGCCGCGGCGCTTCCAGTAGTAGACCGCGCGCTCCAGCGCGAAGCCGAAGGTGAGAACGCTGCAGATGAGGATGATCACCATCACGGGGCTCTGCCGCATGGCGCCGATCCAATCGAAATTCTCGAACATCTCGGGGCTCCTTTCCTGGGTCCCGGGGGGCTAGCGGCGCTTGCGGCCCGCTTCGAGCTGAGACGCGCGACCCGCCGCGGCGGCGGCCAGTTCGCGGTCCTTGGAATTGACGGAGATGTCACGGTAGGCGTCGAGCGCCCGGACGACCTGCTTCGTCTTCTCGTACAGGAAGGCGCAGCGTGCGACCGCCGAGAGCCGGTAAGCGTTTTTCCGGTCCGGCGCCGCCGCGGCGCGTTCGTAGGCCTTCAGCGCCTCTTTCTCGCGGCTCTGCGCCTCGAGGACACGTCCGAGTCGGAAGAGGAGTTCGATCGAGAGCGGACCTTTCGGCCCGGCGTCGAGCGCGCGATTCAACTCCGCCTCGGCTTCCGCCGGACGGCCGGCGGCCTCGTCGAGGTCGGCCATCTGATAGGCGACCTCCACCGCGCGTGAATCGGACGGGAACTCCTCGCGATGACGGAGCAGGGCCCCGCGCGCCTCCTCGGCCTGGCCCATCTGCCGCTGGCAGAGCGCCAGGTTGAAGCGCGACGCCGACCGGACCTCGGTCGACGCGCTCTCCTCCAGGGCCTGCGTGAAGGCGACCGCGGCCCGCCCGAAGTCCTTCGACTCGAAGCGGAGAAGTCCCAGCTGGAAGATGGCCGACGACCTCAGCTCGCTCTCCGGGAAGAAGGCGAGGAACTGGTCGTAGGCGTTCACGGCTTCGTCGCGCGAGCCGGCCCGCGTGAGCGCGTCGGCCAGGAGGAACTGCGCCTGGTCGGCCGACTGCGAGCCGGGGAACTGGCTCACGACGCGGCGGAACGACTCGGCCGCCTCGGGCCACTCCTTCGCCTGGTAGCGCGTCTTGCCGATCTGGAAGAGCGCGTCGGCGGCGTAGGCACTCGTCGGGTACTGCTCGACCAGCGCGGCCAGCGTGGCGGCTCCCTTCGGCGACTGCCCGAGGCGATAGAGCGAAAGCTCGGTTCCGCGGCGCGCCTCCTTGGCGAACGGACTGTCGGGATAGTTCTCGACCACCTGCGAGTACGACACAAGAGCGTCGGCGTCGCGGCCGGCGTTGTAGTCGCACTGCCCCAGCCGGAGCGTCGCCAGCGCGGCCGCGTCCGTGGCCGCGAAATGTTCGAGAAGGCCGCGGTAGCTGCGCTTCGCGTCCTGATAGCGCTGCGCCTGGAAGTAGAGATCGCCCACGCGGGCCCACGCCTTCTCGGCGATGGGGGCGGAGGCGCTGTCGCGCACGATCGACTCCCAGCGGTCGAGCGCGTCACCCGCGCGATTCACGCGGAGATAGGCGAGGCCGGCCTGGTAGCGCGCCTGATTGCGGCGCGGGCTCTGGGGGAAGCGGCGGAGGAAGTCGTCGTAGCCCGCCGCGGCGTCGCGATAGCGCTTCTGATTGAAGCGGACGTGCGCGATGTCCAGGAGCGCGCCGCTCACAACGGTAGGATCGGAGGCGCCGCCCCAGCGGGCGACCAAACGCTCCTCGGTGGCGACGGCCAGGCTGTCGCGGCCCTGCTGCGCGTAGGTCCAGGCCAAAAGCTTCGTCGCCGAGGCGCTGACCGGATGATCGGGGAAGTCGGACATGAGGCGTTCCAGCGTCGTCTGCGCCTCCGCGTGCCGCGACATGGCGGCCATGGCGTCGGCGTCGATGAGCATGGCGTAAGCGCGCCACGGCGAACGGCTGGGCGGCATCCGCTGGAGGAGAAGATGCGGCGCGCCGGCCAGCTGGCCCAGGTCGCCCGCGCGACGGTACGACTCGAGCAGGAGGCAGAGCGACGCGTCGACGACGTCCCGCTTGTCGGCGGCGGGCACGACGGGCTTACCGGCCGAGTCGGCCGGCGGCACGTAGCGGTCGAGCACGATCTGGAAATAGGGTGCCGCCGAACGCGGGCGGTTCTGTCCCAGGAGCCCGACGCCGGCCAGGTAGGCGGCGGCCGGGGCTTCCGGCTCGAGCGGGTAGCCCGAGACGACGGCCTGATAGGAGCCGGTGGCGTCGTTGGGGCGGCCCATGGCGTCGAGACAGCGCGCCACGCGGTACTGCGCGCTGGCGGCCACCGACTGCTGGAAGTAGATCGTCAGCACCTTGGTCAGCTCCACGATCGCCTCGGCGTTCTGGCCGCGCGTGGCGAGGAGATCGCCGATGAGGAACTGGGCGCGGGCGCCGATGCTTGTGCCGGCGTGCCGTTCGGCCACACCGCGAAGGAGCGTCAGCGCGGAGTCGGACGCGCCCAGGAGCGACGTCGCTCCCGCCGCGCGAAGCTCCGCCTCGGCCACCACGCGCGGATCGCTGGCGCGGGTCGCGGCGCGGTTGAACTCCTCCGCCGCGCTCCGGTAATCGCGCGCCATCAGGAAGGCGTCGGCCTTCCCGAGCAGCGCTGCGTCGCGAAGCGGGGAGTCGGGATAGCGGTCGGCCACCTCCTGGAACGCGGCCGCCGAGCGGAGCACGTTACCCTGCGCCCGAAAGAGAAGCCCGCGAAGGTACGTCGCGCCCGGTCCAGTGACATCCTTGGTCAGCGCGGAAGATGCCTCGGCGTGTTTCCCCTGCGCGTAGAGCGCCGTCGCCAGCGCCAGCGCGACACGGCGGTCTCCGGCCGCCCACGGCTGCGCCGCCGTCAACACCGCCAGGTGCTTTCGCGCCACGGTGGGATCGCCGCGCCGGAGCGCGTTCCACGTCTGGGCGAGGAGCGCCTCGCCCTTCAGCGGACTCTGCGAGAAGCGGCCCATCCATTCGACCCACTCCCCGGCCGCGCGGGCGTCGTCGCCCGATGCTTCGAGCGCCTGGATCGACGCGAACGAGGCGTCGTCGGCGAAGATCCCCTTGCCGAAGCCGTCCGTGGCGCGGCGGTATTCTTCCGACGCGAAGAGTTGCTCGCCGCGCTCGCTCGCCACGGTGGCCGCCAGCGCGCGGGCCCGCGTGGGCGATCTCTACTTCCAGGCGCAGCG
>JBBTHR010000036.1:0-13816 GCA_038060295.1 Candidatus Eiseniibacteriota bacterium | reverse complement strand
GACCGAGGCCACGAGACCGGCGGCGAGTAGCCGCGCCTCGGCCGGCGCTCCCGAACCGATCGTCGCCATGCCGGCGGCCAGAGCCGCCAGGGCGAGAAGGGCGACGAATGCCAGCCCCGGCGCGCCGCGTTCCACCAGCGTCGCCAGGTAGTAGCTGTGAGCCTGATCGGCGGTCCGTCCGCCTTCCGCTTCCAGCCGCTTCATCGTGTCGCTCTTGGAGCGGTCGAACGCCTCGCGGAACGCGCCGACGCCCCATCCGAGGACGGGGCGCTCCACCGCGGCCGCGATCGAGCCTTGCCAGACCGACCCGCGCATGGCGGCGCTTCCCTCCCGCTCCGGATCGAACGGGAGATTCCACGCCTGGCCGGTCTCCGGCCGGGGAGCGACACGAGAAAGCACGGACGGCAGAAGGAGGAGCGCCGGGAGGATCGTCATCGCGAGCGCCGCCCCGAGGACCAACGGCCTGGGCGAGAGTTCCGGCCATCGCGCGAGAAGGAGCGCGAAGAGAAGAGCCGCGACCGCGAAGGAGATCCACGCGCCGCGCGAATAGGTCAGGACCAGGCAGAGGGCAAGGAGGAGGGCGGAGCCGAGGAGGGCGCCGCGGATCATCCGGTCCTGAACGAGGAACGCGAGCGTGAACGCGAGTGGGAGCGCGGCGATGAGGTAGCCGCCGAGACGATTCGGTTGTCCGAAAGGTCCCAGGGGGCCGAGGGCGCGGCCCGGGTAGGAAGAGCCGGCGGGAAGGAGTTCGGGGCGGAAGTGCTGGAGGAGGCCGATGATGGCGACGGGAATGGCGCAGAGGACCTGGGCGGAGACGAGCCACCGCGCGTGGCGCGTGCCGCGCACGAAGAAGATCGTCGCGAGGAAGAGCCCTAGGATGGCGAGTAAGTTGAGCATGGCCTCGAGACTCTTGCCCTGGTGAACCGAACCGGCCGCGCTACAGGCGGCCACGACCGCGACTCCTATCGCAAGGAGCGCCGCGCGAACGCTCCAAGCGCTTCCGTCGAGACGGCCTCTCGCCAGCGCCATGGAAACCGCCGCCAGGGCCGCGAGCCCGGCGAACCGGAACGCGAAGACACCCCATGGCCTTCCGGTGTTCCAGAACCAGGCGGTGAAACAAATGACCGCGATCAGGGTAAAAAGGACAAGACGACTAGTAGCGTCAACGCCGACAACAGAATGTGTCTCCCTCTGGGAAGACGCCATCCACCCTCCGTTCCGGTCGTCCTGCGCTAAGTGCCCTCTGAGCGCGGATTTATTGCACGAGCTAGTATATCAATGCCCCCCCCCTTCGTCAACTAAAAAAGCTTTACAGTCAACGAATTGGCCGGGTTTGGGCCGACGGTGTCGCCGGATGTTGCCTATCTAGCGATTTTCGGGCGCCAGGTCGGCGGGCCGGAGGTGGGCTCGGAGGGCGACGACCGATCCGAGGAGGACCAGCGGGAGGATTTGGCAGAGATGGTAGAGAATGCCGAACGCTAGGGCGTGCGCCCCGTCGACCCCCAGGAGCGAGAGGCCGACGACGCAGGCCGCTTCCATGACCCCCACGAAGCCTGGCGAGGAGGGGAGAAGGATGGCCACGCAGACCACGAAGGCGAGGAGGAAGGGGGACCACAAGGGGAGATCCAGGCCGGCCGCGTACCCTATAAGTAGGAAGACGCTCGCGTTCACCAGCCACATGGCTGCCGACCACGCGACCGCCCGCGGAAGGACGCCGGGAGCGCCGAGCGCCGTGAGCCCATCCCCGAAGGCCGGGATGGCGCCCTTGATTCCCTCCTTCAGGCGTGTGGGGAGCCACGAGAGCAATCCATGGTCGAGGAAGCGCTCCGCGTGCGCCCGGCGCGCCTGGAAGAGCCAGAGCCCCGCGGCCGCCAGTCCCCCTAGCCCGAACGTGAGGTAGCCGCTCAGCCGGAACCACTCGGGATAGGGGGCGAAGAGCAGCGAGAGCGCCCAGAAGAGGGCCAGGAAGCCGAGGTCCAGAACCCGCTCCAGCGCGCAACTCCCCAGGACCCCCGCGGTCGGCATTCGCTCGAAGCGCGCCAGCAGGTACGCCCGGACGAACTCCCCCAGCCTGGCCGGAAGGGCATTGATCGCCAGGAATCCGATGACGGTGGGACCGAAGACGCGCCCCACCGGCAGTTTTCGCTGCGGGGAGAGGAGCGCCCGCCAGCGGTAGGCGCGGAGCACGTAGCCGAAGGCCGTCACGGCCATGCCAGCCACCAGCCACTCGGGGCGCGTGGCGCGAAGGTGCTCGGCGACGTCGGCGGCGCGGAACGCGCGCAGGAGCGCCACGACCGCCACGGCGCTCAGCGCGATGCCGAGCGCCGTGAGCGCCAGCCGCCCGCGTGTCACGGGGCCAGTCGCGGCGCCCGGCCGAGGTAGAGCGCGGCGAGGAGCGGAATCCAGAGTTCGTGCGGGCCGACGAAGGCGTACCCCTTCCCTCCCGCGCGGGTCGGGCGCTCCAGGATGTTCTTCTCGGGACGGTAGTGGCGGATCTGGTCGAACGAGGCAGCCGTGAAGCGGCCGGCCGAGTGCCCCAGGTTCCGGACGGTGGAGAGCGCCTTCAGGAAGACCTCGGGGAGAATCACCGCGGAGCCGAAATTGAGCACCACGCCATCCTCCAGCTCGCGCAACGCCGCCGCGAAGATGCGGAAGTCGCGATGCGTCGCCGCACCGGTGGCGGCGCCGTCGAAGGTTGGATGCTGATGAATGGTGTCGGTTCCGATGGCGACGTGAACGGTGAGCGGAAGGCCGCGCGCCGCCGCCTGCGCCAGGAGCGAGAGCGACGCGTAGGGCGCGTCGGCCTCGAGCAGGAATTCTCCCAGCGCCTCGCCCATGCCGAGGCCCTTGGCCACGCCGTCGTGGACGGCCTGGTTCATGAGAACCGGCGTCTCCTCCACCATGCCGAACAGCCCGCCCACCAGTGTCTCCTCCACCGGCTCGGAGGTCGTCCCGAAGAGGGCGATCTCGAAGTCGTGGATGGCGGCGGCGCCGTTGACCGCGATGGCGCTGAAGGCGCCGGCGTCCATCAGCGAGAGGAGCGGACGCTGCACGCCGGTCTTGATGACGTGCCCCCCCAGCATCGCCACGGCCGGTCTGCCCGACGTGCGGGCCATGACCCACGCCTGGATCAGGTCGCGCAGCTGCGTGCCGGCCAGGAGGTCGGGGAGGAATTGGTCCAGCGACGAGATCGGCTGGGACGGATCGGGGGCCGGCGCGAACTGCTCCACCCGCACCTTGGTGGGGCGCTTCGAGACCGGGATCGTGCGGACGGACTCGAGATCGATCTCGTCGTGTCGGCTCATCGGCGTCCCTCGAAGGCAAGGCGGTAATCGGTGAGACGGACCGAGATCGATCCGACCGGCACCTGGCTCCGCACCATGATGGGAAGGCGCCGATCGTCGTCGGTCAGCCAGACCTGGATCGAGCCCTTCGACTTGAAGATTCCCTCGGACTTGAGCTTCGGCTCCACGACCACGCAGGAGAACTTCCCCGCCGGCACCTCGACCGACTCCCGGCGAAGGACCTGCACTTCCATCTCGTAGCTCTTCTCGTTGTCGTGGGTCGGAACGGCCAGCGTCGCCCCGTCCGGCAACGGCCGCGTCCGAACGTAGTAGAACGCGGAGAGGACGTCGTGGACGCCGGGCGCCACGTCGATCTCCTTGCCGTTCTCGTAGCGCGCCTTCCGCGCCTCCTGATCGAAGCGGACGTTCACGTCCTTCTTGTACCCGCCCTCGCGCAGCCGCTTCACGAAGCGGCGCGAGAAGAGCGACTCGGCGTCGACGCTGCTCTCGGCACGGTCGCGCACCTTGTAGAAGCGCGAGACGAAGGAGTTCGATTCCGCCTTCGTCACGATCCGATAGCAGCGGCGTCCATCCACCGTGTGGAGGTTCTGCACCTGCATCAGCGAGCTTCCCCCGTTCAGGCCGTTCCAGTCGATGGAAAACTGGAAGTACTCCCCGATGCGCCACGGGACGACGGCGAAGCGCTTCCGCTCCTCGTCGTCGACATAACTCCCGGCATAGTGATCGCCGGCGGAATCGGCCGGGGCCGCGGAGGCTTCGGCGTCGGCTTCGTCCGCCTCCGCGCTGGCGGCGGCCGGTTCCGCGGCCATCGCCGGAGCGAGCGGCGCGGGCGGCATCAGGAGTAGGAGCGGCAGGAGAAGCCGGGCGGCGAGGAGCCCGATCGCTGCCGCTGGTGCCGGCGCGGGCACCGTCGCGGCCGCTGGCGCGGGCACCGTCGCGGGCGCGGAGGCGCTACGCATGCGCCCTCCCGGTGACCGACAGCGCGCGCGCCACGAGCCACCCGCCGAGGGCGCCGGCGCCGTCGCGCAGGAGCCGACCGGCGCGCGGGGCGCTCAGCGCGGTCGCCGCGAAGAGGCCGGGAATCTGATCGGGGGCGTAGAGCGCGAGGCGAGGGATGGCGAGCCCCGGGAGGGCGCGACCGGCCCGCTCGGCGCCCCGCCCGCCGCGAAGCGCGAAGCCGAGGCGGTAACCGGCGGCACGCGCGGCCTTCGCCACGCGGACGTCCACGCGGCCCCACGGATATGAGAACGCATCCACGCGGCACCCCGTGGTCCGCTCCAGCCACGCGCGCGAAGCCGTCAGCTCCTCGGCCAGCGCGTCGTCGCCGAGGCGGGTCCCGTCGAGATGGTTCATGCCGTGCGATCCGATGCCGACGCCCTCCCCTGCCAGCGCGACGATCTCCTCCTCGCGGAGGTGCCGCTCCGGTAGCGAGACGCCGTGAAGGTCCCAGTCGTTCCGGGTACCCACGGCGCTTACCAGTAAGAACACGGACCAGGGGATGCCCAGTTCCCGCGCCAGGGGCGCTAAGACCTCCACCGTCGAGGCATAGCCGTCGTCGACGGTCAGGAGGGCGGCGCCGGGGGGCGGCCCTTCGGGGCCGATCGCGTCGAGCGGAAGGAAGCGGTAGCCGCGCTCGAGGAGGTTCGAGAGAAGCGAGCGAAGCGGCCCCGCGCCGACGGCGAGTGGCGACCAGGTCGCGCGGAGCGGCGTCTGGTGGAGCGCGAGCACGAGCGGCGGAAGCGCGGCGCGGGCGCTCATCGGCCGGTGTGCCCGAACCCTCCGTCGCCCCGAGCGGTGGCGGAGAGCTCCGTCACGACGTCCAGCGACGCGCGCGCCACCGGCGCGATCACGAGCTGCGCGATCCGCTCGCCGCGCTTCACCACGAAGGGAGCGCGGCCCCAGTTCACGAGGAGCACCTTCACCTCGCCGCGGTAGTCGGCGTCGATGGTGCCGGGCGCGTTCGGCACGCCGATGGCATGCTTCGCCGCCAGACCGCTCCGCGGGCGCACCTGCCCTTCGTAGCCGGGAGGGATTTCCAGGCGCAGGCCCGTCGGCACGGCGACGACCTCGCCGGGCTCGATCGCGACGTCGCCGGTCACCGCGGCGTGGAGATCCATCCCCGCGGCATGCTCCGTCTGATACGCCGGCGCCTCGACGGCGTGCGGTTCCATGAACACGCGCAACACGACCTGGTCCATCGCGATCCTCCCCGTCAGGCTTCCGCGGCGGCCGCGGGAGCCAGGTCCTCGTCGCCGTAGGGGTGAGTGTCGCTCCCCCCCAGCGCCACGATCGATAGCCGGTCGCGCGCGAGCAGGGCGGCCGCCATCCGCTTCACGTCGTCCGAGGTGATGCGCTCGATGGCGACGACCAGTTGCTCCACCGGCACGATCCGCCCGGTGTACATCTGCGAGCGGGCGACCCGGTGCATGCGGCTCGAGGTGCTCTCCAGGCTGAGGAGAAGTCCTCCCTTCAGCTGCGCCTTGGCCGCGTCCAGCTCGTCGGGCGGCAGCCCATCCTGCGCGATCCGGTCGAACTCTTCCAGCGTCAGGCGAAGCGCCTTCCGGCCGTGCGCCGGCTGCACGTTCATCGCGGCGCAGAAGATTCCCGAGTCCTCGTACGAATCGGCGTAGGTGTAGACCGCGTACGCGAGCCCCTCCTGCTCCCGGATGCGCTGGAAGAGGCGGCTCGACATCCCCCCTCCGAGCACGGTGGAGAGGAGCGCGAGCGTGGTCCGGTCGGGATGCTCGTGCGGCAGGCCGGGGCCGCCGACGCAGAGGTACTGCTGCTGCAGCTCCTCCACGTGGTGGACGACCGCCCGCCCGCCCGACGCGGAGGGCGGGGTCGGCGTCGGCACGCCCGTCGCGGCGTCGCCGAACCGCGCGGTGGCCTCCGAGACGAAGCGGTCCCAGTCGAAGTTCCCCGCGATGGAGAGGAGGAGATTCGGCGCGACGTAGTGCCGCCCATGGTACTCCGCCACGGTCTCCGTGGCGAAGTCGGAGACCGACTCCTTGCTCCCGAGAATCCGGTGCCCCAGCGGGTGCCCCTTCCAGACGACGTCGGCGAAGAGATCGTGGATCCGGTCGTCGGGCGTGTCCTCGCTGTTGTGGATCTCCTCCAGGATGACCTGCTTCTCCTTCACCACGTCGGATGGATCGAGGCGGGGGCGAAGCGCCAGGTCGGCCAGGACGTCGAGCGCCAGGTCCAGGTGCTCGTCCAGCGCCCGCGCGTAGTAGCAGGTCGATTCCCGGCCCGTGAAGGCGTCCAGGTGTCCCCCAACCGCCTCGAGGCTCCACGCGATCTGGAAGGCGTCGCGCGTGCGCGTCCCCTTGAAGAGCATGTGCTCGAGGAAGTGCGAGAGCCCGCTCTCGCCCGCTGCCTCGTGGCGCGCTCCGACCTTCACCCAGACGCCGACCGCGATCGAGCGGACGGAGTCGACCTCCTCCCCGACGAGCGTGATGCCCGAGGGAAGGACGAGGTGGTGAAAGCGCGGCTCGGCCATGGGGCTCACGCGGGGACCCTTCGGCCGGCAAACGACAACGGAGGCCGAAGCCTCCGTTGCGTTGCGGCGAATCGATGCGTCACGGCTTGGGTCAACGGCGAGACGGCTCCGGCCGCCGGCCGCGAGGACCGCCCCGGTCTCCGCCACGGCCGCCGCCACGAGGACCGCGGTCCCCGCCCGGCGCCGATTCCTGGATTTCGCCGGCGGCGAGCGCCGCCGCGTACTCCGGCAGGGCCTGCTTGCGGCTCAGCTTGACCTTTCCTTCCGAGTCGATGGCGATGACCTTCACGAGGACCGTGTCGCCCTCGTTAATGACGTCCTCCACCTTCTCGACGCGCTTCATTTCCAGCTCCGAGATGTGGACCAGGCCGTCCTTGCCCGGGCTGATCTCCACGAACGCGCCGAACGGCACGACGCGGCGGACGATTCCCTGGTAGACGCGGCCGATCTCCGGATCCTCGGTGATCGAGCGGATGATGTCGCGGGCCCGGTCTCCGTCCGCGCCGCTGAAGGCCGCGATCCGGACTTCTCCGGTGTCCTCGATGTCGATCTGGGTGCCGGTCTCGGCGCAGATCTTCTTGATCATCTTGCCGCCAGGTCCGATGACCTCCCGGATCTTGTCCGGATCGATCATCATGACGTAGATGCGCGGCGCGTACGGCGAGAGTTCCGGACGCGGCTCGCGGATGGCCGACTCCATCTTGTCGAGCAGGTGAAGGCGCGCCTTCTTCGCCTTGGCGAGCGCCTCCGACATGAGCGCGGAGGAGAGGCCCTTGATCTTGATGTCCATCTGCAGCGCGGTGATTCCGTCGCGCGTGCCGGCCACCTTGAAGTCCATGTCGCCGAGATGATCCTCGACGCCCTGGATGTCGGTCAGGATGGCCACGTCGCCGTCTTCCTGCACGAGGCCCATCGCCACGCCGGCGACGTGCGTCTTGATCGGCACGCCGGCGTCCATGAGGGCCAGGCTACCGCCGCAAACCGTCGCCATCGACGAGGAACCGTTCGACTCCAGAATTTCGGAGACGAGGCGTACGGTGTACGGGAAGTCGATGTCGCTCGGAATGAGCGGCTCGAGCGCGCGTTCGGCCAGCGCGCCGTGACCGATCTCGCGACGGCCCGGTCCGCGCATCGGCCGCACTTCGCCGACACTGTAGGATGGGAAATTGTAGTGGAGCATGAAGCTCTTCCAGCTCTGCCCTTCGAGTTCCTCGACCCGCTGCTCGTCGACCTTCGTGCCGAGCGTGGCGACGACGAGGGCCTGCGTCTGGCCGCGCGTGAAGAGCGAGGAACCGTGCGTGCGCGGCAGCGTGCCGACCTCGATGGTGATCGGACGGATGTCGTCGAAGCCGCGGCCGTCGGGACGGCGGTGCTCCTTCACGATCATCCGGCGGACGTCCTTCTCCTCCAGTTCGTTCAGCACCGACTTGACGAACTTCTCGGTGCCGGGGTGGCTCGCGGCGAAGCGCTCCGCCGCTTCCGCGGCGATGGCGTCCAGCGCCGTCTGGCGCTCGTGCTTCTCGGCCACCCAGTTCGCCTTGTGGATCCGCTCGCCGTAGGCGCCGGCGATGTCCTTCACCAGCGACTCGTCGCGGGCCTTGACGTCCCACGACTTCTTCGGCTTGCCGACGAGGCGGACCAGCTCGCGCTGCATCTCGTTCAGCTGGCGGATTCCCGTGTGCGCGAACTCGAGGGCCTTGACGATCAGCTCCTCGGTGACTTCACGCGCGCCCGCCTCGACCATCACGATGCTCGAGTCGGTGCCCGCGACGACGAGGTCGAGGTCCGAGTCGTCGAGTTCCTGGATGGTCGGGTTCAGAATGAGGTTTCCCTCGAGGCAGCCGACGCGGACCGCCGAGACCGGCTCGGGGAACGCCACGTCGGAGACCATGAGGGCGGCCGACGCGCCGGTGATGCCGAGGATATCGGCGTCGTTCGTCTTGTCCGACGAGAGGACGGTCGACATGATCTGGATCTCGTGCCGATAGCCGTCCGGGAACATCGGACGCAGCGGCCGGTCGATGAGCCGGCTCGAAAGGATCTCCTTCTCCGTCGGACGACCCTCGCGCTTGAAGAAGCCGCCTGGGATCTTGCCGGCGGCGTAGGTCTTCTCGCGATACTCGACCTGGAGGGGGAAGAAATCCTTCTCGATGGGATCCTTACTGGCGACCATCGCCGTCAGGACGACGGTCTCGCCGTACTGGATCCACGTCGCGCCACTCGCCTGCTTGGCGACCTTGCCGACCTCCATGGTGAGGCGGCGTCCGCCTAGCTCGAGGCTTACTGATTCGGGCATTCGTTTCTCCTTTTCACGCCACGATGTGTTGCGGGACAGCGGACGGTCTTCCCCTGGCGCTCGATTGGCGCCAGGGGAATCCGATGGAAGGTCGAGGGGAGGGTACTGCTGAGGTCACCGCGACGGCGGGTGACGGCCTACTTGCGGAGGCCGAGATCTTTGACCACGGACCGGTACCGCTCGACTTTCGTGGCCTTCAAGTAGTCGAGCAGTCTACGGCGTTGACCCACCATTCGGAGCAGGCCCCGGCGACTGTGATGGTCGCGCTTGTGGACCTTGAAATGCTCCGTCAGGTACTTGATGCGTTCGGTGAGAAGCGCGATTTGTACTTCGGCCGAGCCCGAATCGCCTTCATGGACTCGGAACTGCTGGATCACGACGCGCTTCTGATCTGGGGTCAACGGCACCGGTGCCACCTCCTTGACATTCCCTCTTTCATTTCTAGAGCAGGGAATGTAGCAAATGGAATGAGGGTTGCAAGCGTTTCTTCACGGCGGGGTGAAGGAGCGGTCCTTCGCGCCTTCACTTCCCGGCATCCTGGCGGGCCCAAATCTCGCGGGCCCTCGCGACGTCTTCGTTCATCGCCTCAACGAGTTCCAGCGGCGACCCGAAGACTTTATCGGCACGCAGCTTCGACCGGAGCAGCGTTTTCAGCGTCCGCCCCCGGAGGTTCCCCTGGAAGTCGACCAGGAAGACCTCGGCGCGGGTCGGCCCGAGGCCGAAGGTCGGGGCGCTTCCCACGTACGTCAACCCGCGGGCCGAACCGCCATCCATCTCGTTATCCGACAAATAGATACCGGCTGGAGGCAAGAGCTTTTTGGGATGGATCTCGAGATTCGCGGTCGGGAAGCCGAGTTCGGTCCCCCTCCCCGCTCCCGAGCCGACGGTCCCCTCCAGCGCGTAGGGCCGCCCCATCATCGCCTCCGCCTCCTCCATCCTCCCCGACTCGATCGCGCGGCGGAGCGAGGTGCTGGAGAGCTTCTCGGCGGACGTCCCCGCGGCGGGCGCGACCTCGGCGGGGGGCAGGAACGGCACCTCGATCGTCTCGAAGCCGCGCCGCCGCCCCAGCGCATCCAGATAGGCGCGGTCGCCCATCCGTCCGCGCCCCATCTTGAAATCGGGTCCCACGACCAGCGCCGCCAGCGGCGCGTTCACGCCCAGGATGCGATCGAGGAATTCCTCGGGGAGCAGCATGCTCACCGAACGATCGAAGCGAATCACCTCCACCCGGTCCACGCCCATGGCGTGAAGGAGCGCGGCGCGCTCCTCGGGCGGCGTGATCCATGGCCGCTCCTCCACGCCGCGCACCACCGCGTCGGGGTGCGGGTCGAACGTCGCGACCCACGCCGCGCCGCCGCGAGCCCGCGCGGCCTCGACCGCGGCGCGCACGATCGCCTGATGTCCCCGGTGAAGACCGTCGAAGACACCGATCGTGAGCGCGATGGGACGGTTCGTCGGCGCCATGTCGTGACCCAGGCCTCGTTCTCGTCCGCTCTAGTTCTCGGCCAGGACGCGCTGGAGACGAAGCGGCGCGCCCGCCATCTGCACTTCCCAAGGCTGAGCCATCCCGAGCAGGGCGCCCGCCGGGTCGAGGAGCGCGATCGGCCACCCCGTCGCGCCGGGGGGAAGCGGATAACCCGCGTCGGGGCGATCGACGCGATCTTCCGATACGACCGGCGCGGCGCCGAATCGCAATCGCGACGCCTCCTCCCCCGTGAGCCGCACGCGCGGCAGGAAGGAGAGCGCCTCCTCCGGACGGATCGAGCGGTCCCGGAACGACGCCGCGTCCCACCCGCCGTCGCGCTCCACGCGTCCGGCCCGCGCGACGTCGAAGGGGCCGATGCTCAGGCGCCGGAGCGCCGTCAGGTGGGCGCCGCATCCGAGCGCGGTCCCCAGGTCGTGCGCCAGCGTGCGGACGTAGGTGCCGCGGCTCACGGTGAGATCGAGTGTCGCCTCGCTCAGAATGTCTCCCGGCGGCGCCCCCGGCGTGGAGCCCGGCTCGGGTCCCGGCGGGGAGCCTGGCTCGGGTCCCGGCGGGGGCACGATGCGTTCGAGGGCGTAGACGTGGACCGGCCGCGCGGGCCGCTCCACCTCTTCGCCCCGGCGCGCCGCCTTGTAGAGTCGCTCTCCCGCGACCTTTACCGCCGAGTAGAGCGGCGGCTGCTGCTCCAGGCGACCACGAAAGCGCGCCAGCGCCGCGTCGAAGGCCGCCGCGGTCGGAAGCGCCGAGGCCGGCTCGGTGCGGATCGGAACGCCGGTGCGATCCTGCGTGTCGGTGGCGACGCCCAGCCGGAGCGTGGCAAGGTAGCGCTTCGGCAGAAGCCCCAGCGCGCCCAGGAGCGACGTGGCGCGCCCCTCCGCGGCGACCAGGAGCCCCGTGGCGAAGGGATCGAGCGTGCCGGCGTGCCCCACGCGGCGCTCGCCGAGGATGTGGCGAAGGCGGGCCACCACGTCGTGGGAGGTCCACCCCTCGGGCTTATCGACGAGATGCAGGCGATCCGCCATTCACGGCGTGCTCCAGGGCGCCGAGCACGGTTTCGCGCACGGCCGAGAGTTCCCCCTCCAGGCGCGCGCCCGCCGCCACGCGATGACCGCCGCCCCCGAACCGGCCGGCAACTTCGTTCACGTCCACCGTTCCGTCGCTCCGCAGGCTGAGGCGGACCTGCCCCGGCGCGAACTCCTGGAAGAGGACGCCGACGCGCGCGCCGGTCAGCGACTTCGCGTACTGCACGATGCCGTCGGCGTCCTCGCTCGAGGCCTCGGCCCGATCGAACATGCCGCGCGAGATCGTGAGCGCGCTCACCTGCCCGTTCGCGCGCGACTCGAGCGACGCGAGCGCGAGCCCCAGGATGCGGAGGCTCCCGGCGCTCTTCTTCGAGTAGAGCCAGTCGGCCACCTGCGACGGCTTGGCCCCGTGGTCGACCAGGCGCGCGGCGAGGCGAAGCGCCTTCGGCGTCGTGTTCTGGTAGCGAAACGCTCCCGTGTCGGAGGCGAGCCCCGTGTAGAGGCACTGCGCCGTCTCGGGCGTCAGCGGCACCTGGCAGGCGTCGAGGATGTCGTGGATCAGCTCCGCCGTGGCGCTTGCTTCCGGAACGACCAGCCGCGGCTCGCCGAAGGAGGCGTTCCCCACGTGGTGGTCGACGCACGCGATCGTCGCCCCGGGGGCGACAAGGCTCGCGGCGCTCGGACCGATCCGCTCCAGCGAGGAGCAGTCGAGCACGACGACGGCGTCGAAGGGACTTCGGAACGCGTCGGGCCGGCGCACCGTCTCCGCGCCGGGTAGGAAGGCGAGATTGGCCGGCAGCGGCGACTCGTTGATGACCACGACGCCGCGCCCCATCTCGCGCAGCGCCCACGCCAGACCGAGCGAGGAGCCGATGGCGTCGCCGTCCGGGTCGACGTGGGAGAAGATCGCGAAATCGGTATGGGCGTCGAAAAACGCGCGAAACCGCTCGAACGGCATCATTCCTCGCTGGTCGGGGTGGAGTCGGGGTTCGTTTCGGGCTTCGGTTCGGTGTCGCCGGATTCGGCGAGATCCGGAGGCGCCGCTTCCTCGGACCCGGCGCGCTCCGCCTGCTCGACGCGAATGTCGCGCAGGAGTTCCTCGATGCGCGCGCCCGCCGCGGACGAATGATCGATGACGAAATGAAGCGTCGGCACGATGCGAAGTCCCAGCTGCGGTGCCAGCATGGTGCGAAACCGCGGCGTCGCGTGCGCCAGCGCCGAGAGTACCTTCGGCTCGTCGGCCGGCAGGAATCCACCCGTGATCCAGACGCGGGCCGTCCCCAGGTCGCGGGCGACGCGCGCGCCGGTCACGGTGATCGTCCGCAGCCGCGGATCCTCCGTGTGCCGCTCGAAGATCTCGGCGAGCACCTGGACGATGCGGTCGGCGACGCGTCGCGTGCGTGGTGTTTCGGTCGGACGGTTCATGGGATTCTGTCGGGTCGCGCGAAAACGGGCGGCCGGCTCACGATATCTCGATGGCGTAGTCGAGCACGGCGAGACGCTCCTCGCGCTCGATCACGGCCAGGATCTCGTGGAGCGCTCGGTCCAGGACGGGCGCGGCTTCCCCGACCACGGCCACGCCGAGCGTGGCCCGCTGCCAGAGGTCCTGGTGGCCCACTTCCGCGATCGACGCGTTGAACCGGTGGCGGACGCGTTCCTTAACGTGGTTCAACACGGAGCGCTTGGCCTTGAGGGAGTCGGCCGCGGGAAGGTGAATCTCGAGGCGCAGCGTGCCGATGACCATCTCACTCCAGCTTGCGGGCGATTTCCTCCAGGATGTAGGCCTCGATCACATCCTGCTCCTGAATGTCGTCGCGACCCTCGAGAGAGATGCCGCATTCGAAGCCGCTCGCCACCTCGCGCACGTCGTCCTTGAAGCGCTTGAGCGATTCGATCTTCCCTTCCCAGACCGCCGCGCCGCCGCGCAAGAGGCGCGCGCGGGAATTGCGCTGCATGCTGCCCGAGAGAACCATGCAGCCGGCGACGACGCCCGACTTCGACGGGCGGAAGATCTTCCGCACCTCGGCCTGGCCCACGACCGACTCGCGGATCTCCGGAGCCAGCAGCCCGGCCATGGCGTCCTTCACGTTCTCCACCGCCTGGTAGATGATGTCGTAGATCCGGACGTCGACCTTCTCCTTCGACGCCAGCTCGGCCGCCTTCGGATCGGCCTTCACGTGGAAGCCGATGACGACGGCGTTCGACGCGGCC
>JBBTHR010000035.1:0-23449 GCA_038060295.1 Candidatus Eiseniibacteriota bacterium | reverse complement strand
GCATGGTGGCGGCGCGGCCCGACGCGGGAGCGTGGCGATTCGTCGTGGCCCCCCGGCACGACCGGGGCCTGCCGCCTGTGCGGCGCGCGTTCGGCCGGGCGGGAATCGCGCTCGAGTTTCGCGAGGAGTCGACGCGCGGCGCGGCATCCATTCTCGACTGGGCGACGAGCATCGCCCCCGCGGGAGACGCGCCTTCCGTCGGCGTGCTGGCGACCCGGGGGGAATTGAGCGACCTCTTCCCGCACGCGCGCGCGGCGCTGGTCGGGGGGACGTTCGCGCCGTGGGGCGGGCACAACGTGCTGGAGCCCGCCGCACGACGCTGCCCGGTCATCGTCGGCCCCCATCACGAGGAGGTCGAGGCGGGCCTTGCGCTTCTGCTGTCGCGCGGGGCGGGTGCCATCGCGGCCGATGGGACGGCGGCGGCCGAGATCCTCTCCCGATGGCTCGACGAACCGGCTTCTCCTCGCGCCGCGGCCGCACTCGAAGCGGCGCGCGCGGCGGAGGGCGCCGCGCGGCGGGGACTCGAGGCCCTGACCTCCTGGGGACTGGTGCCGTGAGCGGACGACGTGAGGCGTTTCCGCTGCGACCGTGGGTGGAGCGGGCGTGGCGCGGGGACGCGGGGGTCCTGGCGGCGCTTCTGCTCGGTCCATTGGCCGCGGTCTACCGGGTCGGCTCCGCGCTCTCTCGCTTCCGCGCGGCGCGCGCTCGGCGGCCGATGCCGGGAATGACGGTGATCGCGATCGGGGGACTCACGGTCGGCGGCGCGGGGAAGACGACGCTGGCCCGCTGGGCGGCGCGCGCCGCGCTCGACGCGGGCCGGAGGCCGGCCATTCTCCTTCGCGGCCACGGCTCAGCGGCCGCCGGACGAGCGCCCCAAGTCGTCCCGATCGACGCTCCGTCGAATCCCGGCGCCGCGCGCCGCTACGGGGACGAAACCCTGGCGCACCGCGCTGCGCTCCCGGCATCGGTCTTGGTCGTGACGGGGAAGGACCGCCGGAAGGCGGCTCGTCTGGCCCTGGAATCGGGCGCCGATCTGGCCATACTCGACGACGGCTGGGAGCAGGAAACGCTGGCGTGGGATTTTCTCTGGGTCGTCATCGATCCGCTTCGGCCTTTCGGCAACGGGAGGCTTCTGCCGGCTGGACCGCTTCGCAGGCCCCCGGGCAACCTTAGGCAGGCCACTGTGATCGTTGAGATCGCTGAAGCGAAAGGTGAAGAATCGGCCGGCGCGAACATGCTCCTGGAGGTGGCCTCGCGCGCGCTGCCGCGAGTCCGCTTCTCGCGCCGCGTGGAGGGCTGGAGCCGGAGCGGCGGAAGCGGGGACGCCGTGGGCGCGCCAACGCCCCCGGTCGGCCCGCGCCTCCTGATTTCCTCGGTCGGTTCTCCGGAACGCTTGGAGCGCTTCCTCACCGGAGCCGGGGCGGCGCACGATGATCACGTCGCGTTTCCCGATCACGCCGCGTGGGACCACTTGCTCGTGGCCAGGCGCGCGGCCGCGCTCGCGGCGAAGACGGGCCTGCCGCCCGTCCTGGTGGTGACCGACAAGGACGCGGGGAGGGCCG
Organism: Candidatus Eiseniibacteriota bacterium; assembly: GCA_038060295.1. Lineage (GTDB taxonomy): Bacteria > Eisenbacteria > RBG-16-71-46 > SZUA-252 > SZUA-252 > SZUA-252. The sequence goes on along the minus strand of JBBTHR010000035.1, from coordinate 21,887 downwards.
CGCTCCTGCCGGCCGTGGGGCTCGAGGTCTGGGTCGTCCGGACTGGGCTCGCGCCGCTCGACGATGTCTCGCCGCTCCTCGCGGGGCTCCGAAACCGCGCCAGCGGTACGGCCGTGGCGGCGCGGCCCCCAATCGGCTAGGCTGATCGGTCATGGCACGAACGAACAGTCCCAGGTCCTCAGGCCGGAACGAGTTCGAGGCCGACGTCCTGGTCATCGGAAGCGGCATCGGTGGCCTCTCGGTGGCGCTCCACCTCGCCGAAACGGTTCGAGTCCTCGTCGTCACCAAGGTGGACGCCGAGGAGTCGAACACGAACTACGCCCAGGGCGGCATCGCCGCGGTTCTGGGCGACGACGACAAGGTCTCCCTCCACGAGCGCGACACGCTCGTCTGCGGCGTGGGCCTCTGCGATCCCGAGGCCGTGCGCGTGCTCGTGGAGGAGGGGCCGGGGGAAGTGCTTCGCCTCCTCTCGCTCGGGGTTCGCTTCTCGCGCGACCCGGAGCACCGGGGGCGGCTCGCGCTCGGGCGGGAGGGGGGCCACTCGCGACGGCGGATCGTCCACGCCAAGGACCGGACCGGGCACGCCGTCGAGCGCACCCTCCTCGACCTCGCGCGCGCCCATCCGAAGATCACCCTTCTCGAGAACCATATCGCGGTCGACCTGATCCTCGAATCGAAGCACCTCGAGGGTCGCCGCCGCGCTCCGTCGCGCGATCGCGTCTGGGGCGCCTACGTGCTCGACCGGCGTACGGGCGAGATCCGCGTGGCCGCCGCGAAGGCGACCGTCCTCGCCACCGGCGGGGCGGGCAAGGTCTATCTCTACACGAGCAATCCCGACATCGCGACCGGCGACGGACTCGCCGCCGCCTACCGGGCCGGCGCGTCGGTCGCCAATCTCGAGTTCATGCAGTTCCATCCGACCTGCCTCTTTCATCCCGAAGCAAAGTCCTTCCTCATCACGGAGGCGGCGCGCGGGGAGGGAGCGCGGCTCCTGACGACCGACGGAAAGCCGTTCATGAAACGCCACCACCGGCTTGGAGACCTGGCGCCTCGCGACGTGGTGGCGCGCGCCATCGACTACGAGATGAAGCGGCGCGGCGACAAGTACGTGCTCCTCGACATGGCGCGCCTCGGACGCCGCAATCTGAAGCAACGCTTCCCGACGATCACCCGCCGCGTGCTCGAGCTGGGATACGACATCTTCCACGATCCGATTCCCGTGGTCCCGGCCGCGCACTATCTCTGCGGCGGCGTGGCGACCGATCTCGACGCGCGCACCGACCTGCCCGGACTCTGGGCGTGCGGGGAAGTCGCCTGCACCGGCGTGCACGGTGCGAACCGCCTGGCGTCGAATTCGCTCCTGGAGGCGCTCGTGTTCGCGCGCCGCGCCAGCCTGAGCATCCTGCATCGTCTGGCGGCCGAGCCGCCGCGGCGCGTGCCGCGCCTCCCGCGTTGGCACTTCAACGGGGCCGTGAAGCCCAAGGAGCAGGTGATCTTCGACCACAATTGGGATGCCGTCCGAAAGCTCATGTGGGACTATATGGGCATCGTCCGCAGCGACGAACGTCTGGAGCGCGCCGCCGAGATGGTCGCGGTCTTCAAGGAGCAGACGGAGCGCGATTACTGGCACTACCGGCTCGACGCCGATCTCGTCGAACTGCGTAACATCACCCTGGTCGCCGAGCTCATGGTCGCGTGCGCCCGCCGCCGCGCCGAGAGCCGCGGACTTCACTACAACGTGGACCATCCGCGGCTTGACGACCGGCGCTTCCGAAGCGACACCGTGGAGCGCCGCGGCCGCGCGCATTGACGCCTCCATGGACCTCGAAACCGCCATCCTCGACCTCGCCGAGAAGCACGGGCGCTACCGCCCGGCGGCGTATCACTTCACGCTGCAGGCCGTCCACGTCACGGTGGACCGGGCGCGCCAGGGCGGAGGCGGTCCGCGCCACGTGTCGGGAGGCGAAGTGCTCGAGGGCATTCGAGCGCTCGCCCGAGCCCGCTTCGGCCCGATGGCGAAGACCGTCTTCGAGCAGTGGGGCGTCGGCCGGACGGAAGACTTCGGGGAGATCGTCTTCCAGCTGGTCGAGGCTGGCATTCTCGGGAAGACCGAGGAGGACCAGTTGAGCGACTTCGCGCGTGGTTTCGATTTCGAGCAGGCGTTCGTTCGCGAGTACGACTGGCTCGACGGATTCGCCGCGCCCCCGGACGGCACCTCCTAGGCCGCCGATGTCCGCCCCGCAACTTGCTCGCGTCCCGGCGCCGCCGAGCCCACTCTTCCGCCTCCTGGGCTACCTGCGACCCTATCGGTTCCGGCTCTGGATCACGGCGCTCCTGATCTTCGGCTTCGCGCTCCTGAGCGGCGCCTCCATCGGGCTGATCTCGCCCTTCATGAAGGTTCTCTTCACCCCGCGCCAGGCCACGGTCCAGGAGCGTGCGGCGCTGGGCGCCCCGGCGTCCTCGGAGGCGCCCGCCGCGTCGGACGTGCCCGCGATTCCGGGGATGCCCCCGGGCGTGACGGAGATGGTGGTCCCCGCGTCGCCGGCGGGGGAGAGCGTCGCGCCGGCGGGCGGGTTCGTCGCCCGCGTGAGCGCGTGGAAGGAGGATATCCGGACCTGGTTCGAGCACTTCTTCCTGACGGGCGACCCCGTGCGGTCGCTCACGAGGATCTGCCTCGCACTCCTCGCGGTCTTCCTCCTCAAGAATCTCTTCGACTACCTCCAGAGCGTGCAGACCGTCTGGATCGAGCAGGCGGTGGTCCGGGATCTCCGGAACGAGGTCTACGGCCACCTTCATCAGCTCTCGCTCTCCTGGTTTCACTCGCGAAGGTCGGGGGCGCTGACCTCGCGGCTGACGAACGACATCGCGCTCGTCCGCGGCGCGCTCGCCGCCGGCTTCAGCAATCTGGTGAAGAGCATCCTCCTTCTCGCCGTCTGTCTCTTCTGGATCTTCTGGACCTCGTGGAAGCTCGCGCTTCTCTCGTTCCTCGTGCTCCCTCCCTCGCTCCTCCTCATCGTCTGGCTCGGAAAGAAACTTCGCCGCCGCAGCACGATCACGCAGGAGCGGATGGCCGACCTGAACGCGATCCTCCAGGAGACGCTCTCGGGAATCCGCGTCGTGAAGGCGTTCTCCATGGAGAGCTTCGAGCAGCGGAAGTTCGGCCGGGCCGCTCAGAACTACTTCCGCGCGTTCGTCCGCCAGCGCCGCCTCGGCGCCATGGCGGGGCCGCTCTCGGAGTACCTCGGGGTGGTCGCGACGGTGGCGGTTCTCTGGTACGGAGGAAACGAGATCCTCCTGCGGCGAGCCATCGAGCCGCAGCAGTTCTTCATCTTCCTCTTCGCCATGCTGCAGCTGATGAGCCCCCTGAAGGCGCTCAGCAACATCAACGCGACGCTCCAGGAGGGACTGGCGTCGGCGGAGCGGATCTTCCGCATCCTCGATACGCCGCCGACCGTGACCAGCAAGCCCGGCGCCCGACCGGCCGGCGCCGTGACGCGCGCCATCGAATTCGACAACGTCTCGTTCCGGTACGGCCAGGGCGACGACGTCCTGCGCGACATTTCGTTCGAGGTCCCGTCGGGCTCCATGGTGGCGCTGGTCGGACCGAGCGGCGCGGGAAAGTCGACCCTCGTCGATCTCGTGGCTCGTTTCTACGACCCGACAGCCGGCGCGATCCGCGTGGACGGCCACGATCTGCGCGACCTCGATCTCGGCTCCTGGCGGCGGGTGCTCGGCGTCGTGACGCAGGAGCCGATCCTCTTCAACGACACCGTCTGGAGCAACATCGCCTACGGCGTGGACGGGGCCGCGGAAGAATCGGTTCACCTCGCCGCGCGCGCTGCGAACGCCGAGCGCTTCATCCGCGACATGCCCGAGGGGTACCAGACCCGGATCGGCGACCGCGGCGTGCGGCTGTCGGGCGGAGAGCGCCAGCGATTGGCGATCGCGCGCGCGATCTTCAAGAACCCGCCGGTCCTCCTCCTCGACGAGGCGACGTCGAGCCTCGATTCCGAATCGGAACTCCTAGTGCAGAAGGCGCTGGAGGCGCTCTTCCAGGGGCGCACGGTCTTCGTGATCGCCCACCGACTCTCCACGATTCAGCGAGCCGATCGGATCGTCGTCCTCGACCAGGGGCGCATCGTCCAGACGGGGACGCACGCGGAGCTGGTGGCCGCGCCGGGTCTCTATCAGAAACTCCACCGGCTCCAGTTCCGCCTGGCGGACTCGGACGGCTCCTCCCGCGACAGCGCCGGCTGATTCGATGGCCACCGGTCCGGCGCTGGTCGTCCGCCTCTCCTCGCTGGGTGACGTCCTCCTCGCCGCCCATCTTCCGTCGCTACTCCGCGTGGCCTCGCCCGGTCGGCGCGTCCTCTTCCTGACGAAGGAGCGCTTCGCCAACGTCCTCCGGGGGCATCCCGACGTCGACCGATTCTACGTCCTCGAGGACGGTTCGAGCGACCCCGCGGCGCCCGGCCCGCTCGGCGTGAAGGGAAGCGCGGGGGATCTTCGGCTCCCGCTCCGCCGCGAGGGAATCGAGGAGATCTTCGATCTGCAGCAGAATCTTCGTTCCTTCAGGGCGGCCGGATCGATCGAGAACGCGAGGCGAGTTCCCCTCGAGAAGCATGGCGTCCGGCGACGTCTCCTGGTCCACGCGCGCTGGCTCCGGCCCTCGCCCCTGGCGCCCCTCCTTCGCCGCTATCGGGTGCTGGCGGGGCTTCCGGAGACCGCGCCGCTTCGCCCCTGGCTCCGCGACGCGCTCACGGCGGAGGAGAGGTCGCGCGCCTCCGAGCGACTCGGCGTGCTCGCGGAGCGAGGTTTCATCCTGGTCGCTCCGGGGGCGCGCTGGGCGACGAAGCGCTGGCCGGCGCGCCACGCCGCCGCGCTCGCGTCGCTCGTGACTCGCGAGACCGGGCTCGCCGTGCTCTACGCCGTCGGTCCCGGGGAAGAGGAACTGGCGCGAGAACTCCGCGCGCTCGTTCCGGTGGGAGGAGCGGACCCGATCCTGGCGATCGCCCTCCGCGAGGCCGCGGCGGTCGCGGCACGCGCGCGCGCCATCGTAGCGGCCGATTCCGCGCTCCTTCATTTCGGCCCCGCGCTGGGGGTTCCCGCGGTAGGGCTCTTCGGAAGCACGACTCCCGGGTTCGGCTTCGCGTCGGGCGAGCCGCGCGACGCGGTCGCGGAGGTGCCCCTCTCCTGCCGTCCCTGCGACGTGCACGGCAAGGACCGCTGCCCCCTCCGCCACCACGCCTGCATGGAGCGGCTCGAGCCGTCGCTCGTCCTCGAGAGGCTCCGGCCGCTCCTCGGCCCCGCGCGGCCGGCAGCCCGCGATTCGGAGGAGTCGCGCGCATGGAAGACCTGATCCTCCTCACCGGCCGAGATCCCGCCGCGCTCGCGCACGCCGCGGAGCAGGCGTGCGGCGAGACGATTCCCTGGGTGGTGCCCGACGACGCGCGCGCGGCCTCGGCGACCGTCTGGTTCGCGAGCAGCGCGCCCCCCGCGACGCCGCTCGATCTCCCGTCGCTTCGCTGGATCCACTCGGCGTGGGCCGGCGTGGATCGCTGGATCGCCCGTCCGGAATGGCGCGAGGGCGTCATCCTGACGCGCACGGTCGCCAACTTTCCGGAACGGATGGCCGAGTACGTCCTCGGCTACCTGCTCGCCACGGTCCTGGACGTGCCGCGCGCGCGTCGGCAGCAGGCGGAAGGGGCGTGGGCGCGGTGGCTCCCCGGCACGCTTCAAGGGAAGACCATGCTGATCGTCGGGTACGGGGCGATCGGAACACAGGTCGCCGCGGTCGCGCGCTCGCTGGGGCTCGCGGTGCTCGGCGTGCGGCGCGGCCCGGTCTCCGAGAGGGAGATCGCGGCGGGCATCGAGAGCGTCGAGGCGCTGCCGCGACTCCTCCCCCGTGCCGACGTCGTCGTGAATCTCCTTCCCCTCACCCCGGAGACCGAATCGTTCTGGACGGCCGATCGGTTCGCGCTCCTCCCCCCGGGCGTCATCTTCGTGAATGCCTCGCGGGGCCGCTGCGTGGACGACGCCACGCTCCTCGCGGCGCTCGACCAGGGAAGGCCCGCGTCCGCGATCCTCGACGTCTTCAGCCGCGAGCCACTCCCGCCGGATCACCCCTTCTGGAAGAATTCGAATGTCTGGATCACGCCCCACGTGGCGGGACTCGGCACCGAGGAGTCGGAGGGACGTGCCTTCGGGGAGAATTGGCGGCGCTGGAGGGAAGGGAAGCCGCTCCGATACGTGGTGGAGAGACTTCGCGGCTACTGACCGCGGCGACCGCGGGACCCCGCCGGTCCCGCCGCGGACCTCCTTCCGGATCCCTGGAAACCCCTTGATTCGGCGCGGTTGGACGGCATACTCGCCCCGAGAGTCCGTCGCTACCGTTACCCCCTGGGCCTCATCGAGGAGACCGAACGTGCCGCTTCAGACCACTCCGGAGCCAACCGTGAGTCACGATACGATGTGGGGCATCCAGAAGCCCTCCGCCGCCCCCGGGATCAAGATGGTCACCGTCCCGGTGCCCAGCGTCGGTCGCAAAGAGGTCCGCATTCGCGTGACCGCCTTCGCGATCTGTGGGACCGATCTTCACATCATCGAGTGGGACCGCTGGGCCGCGTCCCGCATCAAGCCGCCCCTCGTCTTCGGGCACGAGTTCACCGGCGTCGTCGAGTCGGTCGGCTCCGACGTGACCCTGGTGAAGCCGGGCGACCGCGTCACGGGCGAGACCCACGTTTACTGCGGACTCTGCTACGCCTGCCGCCGCGGCATGGCCCATCTCTGCCAGAACTGCAAGATCATCGGCGTCGACCGACAGGGCGCGTTCGCCGACTACGTCGTCATTCCGGAGGGGAACATCTGGAAGCTCCACCCCGACATCCCCGAGGAGATCGCGGCGGTCCACGATCCGCTCGGCAACGCGGTCCACACCGCGCTCGCCGGACCGATCGCGGGGCTTCGCTTCGCCGTCTTCGGCTGCGGGCCGATCGGCTGCTTCTCGGTCGGAATTCTGAAGGCGTCGGGCGCCTCCTGGGTGGTGGCCATCGACAAGAACCCGCTCCGCCTGGAGCTCGCCGAGCGGATGGGCGCCGACCTCCTCCTCAACGCGGAGAAGGACAACATCCCGCGCTCGATCCTCGATCGCACGGAAGGGCGCGGCGTCGACGGCATGCTCGAGATGTCGGGGCATCCCCAGGCGTTCCGCGACGGCTTCGACGCGCTGGCGAACGGCGGACGCGTCTCGCTCCTCGGAATTCCGTCGGCCCCGCTCGAGATCGACGTCGCGAAGGAGATCATCTTCCGCGGCGCGACGGTCCAGGGAATCAACGGACGCATCATCTTCGATACGTGGTACCGGATGGAGGCGCTGCTCCTCTCCGGCAAGCTCGACATCCGCCCCGTGATCACGCACGTCCTCGGCTGGTCGGAGTTCGAGAAGGCCGTGGAACTTCAGCGATCGGGGAAGGCGGGGAAGATCGTGCTGCGGAGGGATCACGCGTGAGCGCCGCCGCCTCCGCGAGTCAGACGACCGCCAATCCGCTTCAGTTCCTCGACGACGCGCTCCAGGAGATGAAGCGCGACGGCCTCTACCGCCGCCTCCGTATCCTGGACGGCGAGCAGAAGCCGCAGGCGCGATTCGACGGCCGGGAGGTCGTCAACCTCTCGTCGAACAACTACCTCGGCCTCACGACGCATCCGAAACTCCGGGAGGCGGCGCTCCGGGCGGTGAAGGAACTCGGGGTCGGCTCCGGCTCGGTGCGAACCATCGCGGGGACGATGGAGCTCCACATGGAGCTGGAGCGCCGCATCGCGGCGTTCAAGCAGACCGAGGCCTCGGTCGTCTTCCAGAGTGGATTCGCGGCCAACGCCGGGACGGTTTCCGCGATTCTCGGGAAGGAAGACCTGATCCTCTCCGACGAGCTCAATCACGCCAGCATCATCGACGGCGCGCGCCTCAGCCGGGCCACCATCAAGGTCTTTCCGCATCGTGACGTCGCGGCGCTCCGGCGGCTCCTGGAGGAGACGAAGGAGTTCAAGCGCCGCCTCGTGATCACCGATGGCGTCTTCAGCATGGACGGCGACATCGCGCCGCTTCGGGAGATCGCGGCGGCCGCGCGCGAGCACGGGGCGATCATGATGGTGGACGACGCGCACTCGAGCGGTGTTCTGGGTCGAAACGGGCGGGGGACGATCGATCACTTCGATCTTCATGGACAGGTGGACATCCAGGTCGGGACCCTGTCGAAGGCGATCGGCGTCCTGGGCGGATACGTCTGCGGCTCGAAATCGCTGATCGACTTTCTCTACCACCGGGCGCGTCCCTTTCTCTTCAGCACGTCGCATCCGCCGGCCGTCGCCGCCGCTTGCCTGGCCGCGTTCGACGTCCTGGAGGAGGAGCCGGAGCGGATCGAACAACTCTGGTCGAACACGAAGCGCTTCAAGGCCGGACTGGCGCGGCTCGGCTTCAACACCGGGATCAGCGAGACGCCGATCACCCCGATCATCGTCGGCGATGTCGAGCTCGCCATGGGCTTCTCGGACGCGCTCTTCGAGCGCGGCGTCTTCGCGCAGGGGATCGGATTCCCGACGGTGGGGAAGGGGAAGGCGCGGCTTCGGACCATCGTGACCGCCACCCACACCGAGGCGGAACTAGACCTGGCGCTCGACAGGCTCGGCGCCGTGGGTCGCGACCTCGGCATCGTCCGGTAGCGCGGGCGGGGACGCCGTGCCGCCGCCTGGCGCAGGGCCGCTCCTCGTTCGACTGCCGAACTGGCTGGGCGATCTGGTTCTCGCCTGGCCCGTGCTCGACGCCGCCGCGCGCGAGCCGGTCCTCTTCGTGGGACCGGCGGCCTTCGAATCGATCGTCCTCGCCCGCCATCCGCGCGCGCGCTATCTCGCCTGGAGCCGCTCCGCCCGCTACGCCCTGGCCGGCGCCCTCCGCCGCGAACGGCCTCGCGCCGCGCTCCTCCTGACGGAATCGTTCTCCTCCGCGCTCCTGGCGTTTCTCGCCGGAATTCCCGAGCGGATCGGGTACGTCGCGGAGGGAAGGGGACTCCTGCTGACGCGGCGCGTGGCCCGGGAGGCGCCGGCGCGCTCCACGCCGCGAACCGCCGAGTATCGCGCCTTGGCCCGCGCGGCGCGCCTCGTTGTCGAGGAGGAGTCGCCCTCGCTCGCGGCCACCGACGCCGAGCGGCTCTCCGCGCTCGATCTTCTCGCCCGCTCAGGCGTCTCCGGCGCTCCGGGCGCCGAGGGGTACATCATCGTGGCGCCGGGAGCGGCATACGGCCGGGCCAAGCAGTGGGGAGGCGTTCGCTTCGGGGAGGCGGCCGCGGCGATCGCGGTTCCGCGAGGGCGGCTGGTGGTGGCCGTCGGATCGGTGGCCGATCGCGCGGCGAGCGCCGAGGCGCTGAAGGCGGCCGGGGCGGTGGGCGCGACGACCTTCGACGCCACCGGCGCCACCGATCTTCCGGCGCTCGTCGGGCTTCTCGAGGGGGCTTCGCTCGTCTTCACGAACGACTCCGGCGTCATGCACCTCGCCGCCGCTCTCGGCCGCCCGACCGTGGCGGTCTTCGGGTCGACGAGCCCGATCTGGACCTCGGCGTCAGCGCCCTGGGTCGCGAACCTCTACGCCGCCTACCCCTGCTCGCCCTGTTTCCGGCGGACCTGTCCCATCGGATACGGCTGCCTCCACGCGCTCACGCCGTCGCGGGCGATCGAGGCGGCGTCGCGGCTACTCGGATGAACGCCGGCGCCCCGGCCGCTCCGTCTGGTGCCGGCGGCCACGGGCGCGGAGCCTGGCTCGACCACCTCTTCGCCCTCCGCCCCCTTCTGTGGATTCCGGCGATCGCGCTCTTCGAAGCCGGCCGTGCGGCGGGAGGCGGCGCCTGGTGGCCCTCGCCGCGCGTCGTTCCCGCGCTCGTCTCGCTCCTCGCCATTCTGGGGGCCGTGCAACTCGCCAACGGGTGGAACGATCGCGCGGGCGATCGGATCAACCGAAAGGGGCGGGAGGTCGCGTCGGGCGTCTTGCGGGGACGAGACCTGGCGGTCCTGGGGGCCGCGTTGCTGATCCTCGCGTTCGTGGCGGCCACTTGCCCGATCGTGTCGCCGGCGGCGCGCGTGGCGCTCGTCGGGGCGCTGGGGCTGGGTGCCGCCTACGTCACGCCGCCGCTCGAATGGAAGCGACGCCCCGGCCTCGACCTCCTCGCGCAGGTTTCCGGTTACGGGGTCGTGGCATTCCTTCTCGGGATCGAGTCGTCCCCCTCGGCGGGGCAGGCGCTCTCCGCGAGTCTCGCGCGGTCGCTCCCGTACGCGCTGGGGATCGCCGCCGTGGGAGTGGTCACGATGCTGGCCGATCGGACCGGGGACGAGGCCGTGGGGCAGCGGACGACGGTCGTGGCGCTCGGTCCCCGGCGTTCGGTGAACCTGGCGCTCGGACTGGCGGTCGCGACGTCGGCCGCGGGGCTCGCCGTGGGAGCGTGGGCGCCGGGGCTCTGGGGGCTCCTCGCGATCGCCGCGGCGGCCCTCTTCGCTCCCGCCGCCCCCCCTTCGCGAGCGAAGCGGGGGATCGGCGGAGGGGAAGAACGCGAGGGCTGGAACCGGATGGCCATCGCGCTTCAGATCGCCTTCGTCCTGCTACTCCTGCCGCGCACCCCGGTGCCGCTCCTGGGCGCGTGCGTCATCGGCGCCGCGGCCGCGGCACACGACCGAAGTCGCGGCGGGCAAGGGTATCCGATCCGGTCGAGCTCGCTGGACGGGGGTGAGGCGGAACGCCCGGGGGCGGAGCGCGGCTAGCGGACGACGCGCGTGTAGCTGGCGCCGTCGCTCTGGTAGAGGTACCGGGCGACGACGCGCGTAGTCTGGTCGGTCGGAAGGAACCCCTCGCGTCCCAGCGAGGCGAGGTCGGCGGGGTAGCTTCCGCGCACCGAGCGATACGTCTCGAGCGCGACCGTGAGCCGGGCCGCGTCGTTCACCGTCGCGATTTCGGCCGCCCGCGGCGTTACCGGAGCTCCCGGTTCGGACGCGAGTCGCGCCACGAGGATCGGCGTCGCCCAGAGACCGATCGCGATCGAAGCGGCGAGGACGAATCCTCCCACGGCCAGGGCGACTCCGCCTCCCGGCTCCGCGGCCTTCCGCTGGAGCGGAGGCGTCGCGAGCGAGGGGGCGCGCTGCGGCACGGCGCCCAGCGAGACATCGACGACGCCGATCTCGAGAAGATGGTGGAGCGCTTCGAGCGCTTCGAACTCCACGAGCTTCGACTGGCCGATCACGTCCCGCAGGGGGCGGAGCCCGTCCACGAGCGGGATCATGCGCCTCTCGGCCTCGGTGAACTCCTTAGGTGGCGCCGCGAGCGGCTTCGGCCGCAGGACCATGGCGGGGCTGGAAAAGGTCTCCCGGTAGCGCGCCAACTCGTCCATCCGGCGCATGCTCTCCATCAGGAGCCCTTCGGTGTTCAGCCGGACGTTCACCGCAAACTTGGGAACGGTGCGCGCGTCTCCGGAGAAGTTGTACTGGCCGGTCTTCCAGGTCAGGAGCTGGTGGAGTGTGTCCTGGATCTGATCCTCGATGGCGCGGCCGAGGTCGTCGCTGGTCGTGTAGTTGCCGGTGAGAAGGATGTCGGTCAGTTCGCGACGGCTCTCGATCTCGATCGTCTCAATCTGCTTCAGCTGCGCCTCGGTCATCCGCCCGGTCTTCACGAGGAATGGCTTCAGCGGGTCCTTCGCGTTTCGCCGCCGGTCGCGCGTGGAGACGATGCGGCCGCCTTCGAAGAAGATGACGGCGACCTCGTCGCCCGAGGTCAGACGGAGAACGCCCGACTTCTGCTGGACCGCGATCAACTGGAGGATCTCGGGAAGGCTGAAGGTCTCGAGATTTCCCTGGAGGCCCATGAATCTCACCCCTGCCGCGAGCGAGCGCGTGGCTCGCTGGATCGCGCGGCGGAACGGGCCGCGCCGCCGGTCAAGCCGGTTTCACGGCTCGTGGTCGTGGCGAAGTATCGGGCGACCGTGATCGCGTAGGTCAGAAGGAAGAGAACGAGAAGCGGCAGCCGCTTCACCCAGCCGGCGCTCGGAATCGGCAGCACGTCGAGGCTAGGGACGAGCGCTCCGTTCGGAACGACGAGCATGGCTGCCGTGACCATCACGAGAATCGCGACGAAGCCGCTCAGCGCGGCGCCGCGAAGCATCTGGCCCGCGCCGGGGAGGAGAATCGTGAGGGCCGCCTGTCCGATCGTGCGGCGGCGCGCCGAGATGCGGTCCCGCTTGGTGAGAAGGAGGCGCGTGAACTCCGTCGACTTGAGATCCTTCACGGAGTGGAAGCAGTCCTCGCAGAACGCGCGCTGCTGCATGCGCCGGACGCAGCGCCTGCAGACGATCTTGTGGCAGTTGGAGCAGGGGATCGTGGAGAGGCTCCGGCCGGCGATCTGCCCGATGGCGGCGAAGATCAGGAAGAGGGCCGGGACGAAGACGAGCGTGAACGGCGCGCGCGGTTGCAGCGACGCGGCGAAGGAGAGCCAGCGATTGCCCTCGAGCGCCGCGATGCCCTGCTCCGCCGAGTGCCGGCGCGCCAGCGTCCAGAGCTCCTCGTTCGGCGCCGCCGCGTCCATGACGGTCCGGTTCAGCTGCGGCGTGCTCCACCGGCTGAAGTCTCGGACCCGGTCGAACGCGAGTCCCGTGGCTTTCGCCTGTTCCCGCGTCGCTTCGCTGAAGAGGAGTTGCTTGGTGTAGACCTGGGCCAGGTTGTAGTGCGGCTCGACCGCGGCGGGATTCGCCGCCGCCGCCGACTCGTACCACTGGCGGGCGTGATCGAAATCGTCGCGGGCGAAGTAGACGTTTCCGAGATTCGTGAGGATCCAGGCGTTCCTGGGGCGGAAGACCGCGGCGCGGGTCAGCTCGCGTTCCGCCAGGTCGAGATCTCCGCCACGGCGGGCCTGCGTGCCGAGCGCGAAGGCGTAGAGAGCCTCGTCCGGATCGGCCCCCTGCCAGGCATGGAGCGCCGCGGCGAGGTCGGCGTCGTAACCGCTGTTCAGCGCGCGATCGACGAGGAGGCTCGGTTCCTCGAGAGTCGGTGCTCCGGCCCACGGCGCGACGATCGGCATACCGCCGGCCAGCGCGAGCGTGGACGCCAGGAAGACGAGAACGAGGAACCACTCGCGCTTGCCGAGGCGGAAGGAGACGAGCCCGGCGTAGAGCCCCGCGGTCGGAATCGCCCCCAGGCCCCAGGCGCACGGGGCGAGCGCGACGGCCATGGCGCCGAGCCGGCCCGCCGAGGAGGCCCGGGCCTGGAATGCTTCCTGGAGGATATGGATGAGATGAGGAAGGTGGCGAAGGGTGATACCGGCGATCGCCAGCAGGAGCCCGAGCGTCCAGACGACCGCGATACCGGTCAGGAAGTTCGCGAGCAGGTGGCGCTGCCACGCGTACCCGCGCCCCAGGATGCGGAACGCCTCGCTCCACTCGGAGACGGCGCGGGCTGGTTCGTTGAGCAGGACCACGCGCGCGATCGTAAAGTGCGCGTCGGGGAATTGCGGATCGAATTGACTGGAGGCTTCCAGGAGCCGGACTGCCTCGGCGTTGTCGCCGCGATCGGCGGCGGCGAGGGCGGCCCGGTAGCATCCCTGGGCCGAGGGAAGGTCGCGGGTGACACCCGCGTCCCACTTTTGTTCGAGCGCCTGCCGAATCTCGTCCGAGGACCAGGCAGCGCGCGCGAAATCGGGGGTGAAACAGGCGGCGAGCGCGAGCAGGCAGACGACAAGTCCCGCCGCGACACGAGAGGGTGCGGCGGAACCGACGGTTGGTCCGAACGAGGGGAATTCACGGCATCGCGCCACGGCGGCACGTTAGGCGCCGGTGAAACGGGGTGTCAAGGGAAATGTCCCCGCATGGTATCCTCGACCGCTCGACAAACGCTCTCACGACGAATCGATGGAGGCTTGGAACGGCCATGAGTGGAACCACGACGCGGATCGAGGCCCTGAAGCAAGCGATCGGCGGTGACGTGTTGCTGGAAGGGTGGCTCTACAACCGCCGGTCGAGCGGGAAGATCGAATTTTTACAGGTCCGCGACGGCAGCGGCACGGTGCAGTGCGTCGCCGTGAAGTCGGAACTCCCGGAGGAGACCTTCGCGCGCTGCGCCGCGGTCACCCAGGAGAGCGCGGTCCGGGTTCACGGCACCGTCCGCGAGGACAAGCGCTCCCCGAACGGCGTGGAGCTGACGCTGAAGGAACTGGAGATCGTCTCCGAGAGCCGCGACTACCCGATCACGCCCAAGGAGCACGGCCCCGACTTCCTCCTGAACCACCGTCACCTCTGGATCCGCTCCCCGCGCCAGCACGCGGTGCTCCGCATCCGGCACACGCTCGTGCAGGCCTGCCGCGACTTCCTGGACCGGGACGGATTCATCCTGGCCGACGCGCCGATCTTCACGCCCGCCGCCTGCGAGGGGACAACGACCCTCTTCGAGACCGACTACTTCGGCGAGAAGGCCTACCTGACCCAGAGCGGACAGCTCTACAACGAGGCCACGGCGATGGCGTTCGGGAAGAGCTACTGCTTCGGGCCGACCTTCCGCGCGGAGAAGTCGAAGACCCGCCGCCACCTCATCGAATTCTGGATGGTCGAGCCGGAAGTCGCCTACGCCACGCTCGACGACGTGATGTTGCTCATCGAGCGCTTCCTGGAATACACGGTCGGCCGCGTGCTGGAGGCCCGGCGGCCGGAGCTCACGCTCCTCGGCCGCGACGTCGCGGCGCTGGAGCGCGTGAAGGCGCCGTTCCCGCGTCTCTCCTACGATGAGGCGGTGATGGTCTTGAAGCAGAAGGGACAACCGTTCGAGGACGGGAACGACTTCGGCGGCACCGACGAGACCATCCTGACGGAGGGATACGACCGGCCCTTCTTCGTCCACCGTTTTCCCGCGGCCGTGAAAGCCTTCTACATGAAGCGCGACCCCCAGGACGAGCGTCTCTCGCTCTCGTGCGACCTCCTGGCGCCGGAGGGATACGGCGAGATCATCGGGGGCGGGGAGCGCGAGGAGAGCCTGGAACGGCTGGTGGCCCGGATCGAGGAGCACCAGCTCCCGATGGCGGCGTTCGAGTGGTATCTCGATCTTCGTCGGTACGGTACGGTGCCTCACGCCGGATTCGGAATGGGCATCGAGCGGACGCTGACCTGGATTTGCGGGCTGGAGCACGTGCGCGAGACGATTCCGTTCCCGCGCCTGCTTCACCGGTTGCACCCCTAGCGCCCGCGCGACGATCCTGGGTAAGAGGACGCGTTCGTGGTAAAATAGCTGTTTCGCGCTGCATCCGGGCTCCGACACCATGCGAACGCGCCAGTCGCCGCCGGCCGCCAGACCGGCCCCTCTTCGCCGCCTCGTGGCGCCCTTCCTCGCGGGGGTGCTCGCCGCGCTTCTCTGCTTCTGCGGCGCGGCGCTCCGCGCCGAGGCGGCGGCGCGCTCCCTCTACCGCATTCCTCCCGCCAAGATCGAAACGCTCCATCGCTTCCTGCTCGCGGGAATCGACGTGGCGGGAACCGGCGAGGATGGATCGCTCCACGTCTTCCTGAACGCCACCGAGCTCGCCTCGGCCGAGGCCCTCGGTCTCGCCCCCCAGCTGCTCGCCCCTCGCGGTGCGCTGGCGGCGCCCGGAGCCGTGGCGGCTCCTCCTGGCCTCGGCGACTACCACACCTACGACGAGACGATCGCCGAGATGAGTTCGTACGTCGCCTCGCACCCCTCCATCGCGCGGCTCGACACGATCGGCGTCTCGATCGAGGGGCGCCTAATCCTCGGCGTGAAGATCTCCGACAACGTGACGGCAGAAGAGGCGGAGCCGGAGGTCCTCGTCGTGGGATGCCACCACGCGCGTGAGCTGATGAGCGTGGAGTTGCCGCTCTACCTCATGCGGCGGCTCCTCGACGGCTACGGCGTCGACCCGCTCCTGACGTCGCTCGTCGATTCGAGAGAGATCTGGATCGTCCCGATCCTGAATCCCGATGGGCACGTCTACGTGCAGAACAACTCCGGCGGGCAGTCCGGCGGCTGGTGGCGGAAGAACCGGCGGCCAAACGGGGACGGGACCTTCGGCGTCGATCTCAATCGGAATTACGGGTTCAACTGGGCCTACGACGATCTCGGCTCGAGTCCGTCCACTACCAGCGAGGTCTACCGGGGAACGGGGCCATTCTCGGAGCCAGAGACGTCGGCGATTCGCGATTTCATGGCGGCACACGAATTCCGCGTCTCGGCGTCGTTCCACAGCTACGGTCAGCTCTTCCTCTACCCCTGGGGATACGACCGCCTCGACACGCCGGACCACGCCGTCTTCCGCGCGCTCGGCGACTCCGTCTCCGCCCAGAACGGCTACCGGGCGGGGAACCCGAAGAACGGCGCGATCTACATCACCAACGGAGACATGGACGACTGGGTCTACGGCGACACGGCCGCCAAGCCGCGGCTCTATGGATTCACGTTCGAGTTGAACACCTACGATCAGGGGGGCTTCTACCCGAACGACGCGCTCATTCCCGCCACGTGCGCGCTCAACAGCGGCCCGCTCCTCACGCTTCTTCGGTACGCCGACGAACCGCGCCGCATCCTCTTGCCCGCGCGTACCACGCCGCCCGCCTTCGCGGCGCAGGGCACGGGAATGCTGCTCTTCTGGAGTTCGTCCGCGCCCGATCCGGCCAACCCCGCCGCGCGGCACGACGTTCGCCGCATCGACTCCCTCGCTCGGGCCCTCGACGACGCCGAGAGCGGCGTGGGCGACTGGGATTCGCTTCGCTTCGCGTGGAGCGCGACCCGGGCCGCGAGCGGGAGCCACTCCTACTGGTCGGGCTCGGGGAACAATCGCGAAAGCATGCTCACCGCGCGTGCGAGCCTCGACGCCGCGGGGAACGACAGCCTTGTCGTCCAGGCCTACTGGGACCTGGAGCCGTTCTACGACTACTGGTACGCCGAGGGGTCCACCGACGGCGGCGATTCGTGGACCCCGCTCCGCGGCGACCGGACCACGGACGACAACCCCTTCGGCTACAACCAGGGATCGGGCATCTCGGGAACGAGCGGGGGGGGGTTCCTGCGCGCGGCCTTCTCCCTTCTGCCCCAGGCCGGGACGCAGGTCCTGGTCCGCATCCGATGCGTGACGGACGGGGCGACCTTCGGCGAGGGGCTCTACGTGGACGACCTGACACCGACGGCGCGTTACCTCGGCGCCTCGATCGTCGATACGGGAAGTCCCGCCCCGCAGTTTCTCCTCCAGCCCACGCCCGCCACGCCGGGGCACTTCCAGGTCCGCGCGATCGACGGCGAGGGGCAGACGGGGCGCTGGAGCGACCGGACCTCCTATCAGCCCGGTGTGACGGCGGCCGGCCAGGGAGACCTCGTTCGCGCGCATGACCGGCTCTGGCCCAACGCGCCCAATCCTTTCAATCCGCGAACGCGATTCCGCTTCCAGCTTGCCGCGGGCGCCGCCGGGCCGTTCCGGCTCTCCGTCTTCGACGTCACGGGACGGCTGGTCTCCACGGTGGCGGCTGGGCGCGACGAGGGCCGGGGTGGGGAACGGGCCGTCGACTGGAGCGCGCGCGACGCCTCGGGCCGGGAACTGGCGAGCGGTGTCTATCTTCTCCGGCTCCAGACGGTTCGGGGCTCCCTGGAACGGAAGATCACCCTCCTTCGCTGACTCCGATTCCGGGCTTTCTGGATTGACAGCGCCGACGACCCGACCGTACCCTCCCGATTCCATTTCCTCCCTTCATCTTGCGTTGGCATTGAAATGGAATTGGCCGGGCTTCGTCGGGGTAGGAATGGAAGATGGCGGTCGGGGCGCGGAAACGACGTCGAAACAGCGATGTCACCGCGCAGTAACTTGACAGGCGGCAGGGTGATGGCTAGGCTCGCGAACGTGAGCCGTAGGATCCGGGCCGAGTCGATCCGGCCGCAGGTGGCGGCGCTGGTGGTCGCCCTGGCCGGGTTTGGGTCCTGCGCATCGCCGGCGCCCCCACGCCCAGCAGTCCCCCCCGCTCCGATCGTATTGGCCGGAACCGAGTACGCGGCACCGATGCTCCGGGCGCAGATCCTGGCGTTCCGCGAGCTCTACCCGCAGGCCGATTCCATCGTCCTTCAACCGAACGGTTCGGCGGAAGGGATGGAGCAGCTTGTGAACGGAGAGGTGGGCATGGCCCTGATGATGCGCGATCTGACCGAGCCGGAAGTCGAGGCGGCCGTCACCAAGGACGGGCTTCGCTCCTTTCCGATCGCGTGGGACGCGGTGGCGGTCGTCGTCCATCCCTCCTCGCCCATCCAGCAACTCTCGCGATCCGAACTCACCCAGATCTACTCCGGCGCCGTCACCGACTGGTCCACCCTGGGCTGGCGTCGCGGCGGAGCCATCATGGCGATCACCGGCGGACCGCGTCTCGGGCTCTACGGCTTCGGGGAGCAGGCCCTCCTCGCCGACTCCGCGTACGCCGCGACGATCTACGCGCTCGATACCGAAGAGGAAATCGCGCGTGTCGTCTCCGAGCGGCCGAACGCCATCGCGCTTCTCTCCCGGCCCTTCGTCACCGATCGGATCAGGCCGCTTCACGTCTCGGCGGCCATCGGATTCCCGTACGTTCCGTTCGAGCGCGGCGCGATTCTCGAGCGGCGCTACCCGCTGCTCCGGAGCCTCGCCTTCGCGACGCCGCTGACGCCGCGGACCGGCGCGGCGGATTTCGTCACCTTCGTTTCCAGTGCGGAGGGACAGCGAATCGTCGCCCGCCACGGTTACGCCCCTGCGACCGTCCCCGTCCGGATCGTCCGGACTGTAGAGGAGGGAGAGTGAATCTGCTTCGTTCCCGGCGAGTTCTCGTGTTGATCCTGGCCGCCATGGCGCTCACGGCGCCCCGAGCGTTCGCCCTCTCGTCCGGCGACCTGATCAAGCAGGGGGTGCAGGCGCTGAAGGACGGGAAGTCGCAGAAGGCCCTCGAGCTCTTCACCCAGGCCGAGAAGCTCGATCCGAGCAGCCCGCGCCCGCACTACTTCATCGCCTCGGCCCTGGAGCGCCTCGGGAATCCCGACAGCGCCAAGGTCCAGTACCAGGTCGCGCTCGGGAACCAGCCGAAGTATCCGGAGGCGCTGACCGGCCTCGGCAACCTCCTTCGCAAGCAGGGCCAGATTCCCGAGGGGACCGCGAAGCTCGAGGAAGCGGTGAAATACGGCCCGAAGGATCCGGGCGCGCTCTACTCGCTGGGGCAGGCCTACCTGAAGGACAAGCGGTACGAGGAGGCCGAAAAGGTCTTCCGGAAGGGAACGCTTCTCAAGCAGGGACGCTCCCTCTTCCTGGCGGGAACGGCCCTGGCGCTCGAGGGGAAGGGCGATCTCAAGCCCGCGGAAGAGCTCTTCATCCGCGCTCGCGAGACCGATCCGAACAATCTGCGCGTCCGGATGGACTTCGGCGGCTTCTACGATCGGAAGAAGATCCCCGTGCTCGCCGCGCCGGAGTACGGCCGCGCCGCCGAACTCGATCCGACGAATCCCGAGACGCATTTCCTCTACGGGCGCGCGCTCGTGGGGATGAACGAATTCAACGCCGGCCTCGCCGCCTTCCAGAAGGCGGAATCGGTCGACTCGACCTTCGCGCCGGCGTACCTCGAGGCGGGGCGGCTCTTCGCCCGCGCGAAGCGCCCGTCCGACGCCGCGGAGAAGTTTCAGAAGTACACCGAGCTTCTACCGGAAGAGTTCACGGGCCATTTTGAGCTCGGCAAGGCCCTGAGCGCGAGCCGCGACCGCGCGGATCGAATCTCGGCGGTCGCCATTCTCGAGAAGGCGAACGAGATCAAGGCGGATCAGCCGGAAGTGCTGGGCGCGCTCTGCAAGCTCTACACGGAACAGGGAGCCGACTCACGCGAGCAGGCGATCGCGGCGTGCGACAAATACGTCGCGGTGGCCGACTCGATCGAACCGGCCGAGAAGCTGAAGATCGGCGGGCTTTTCGCGGCCGTGCCCGATTCCGGAAAGGCGCTTCCGCTTCTTCGCGCGGCGGTCGAGCAGGATTCGACGCTCGCCAAGGACGCCAACTTCCAGATCGGCCTCCTTCTCTTCACCTCGCGCGACTGGGGGGCGGCCGTCCCGTACTTCAGCGCGACGCTCGCGTACGACTCGACCTTCATCCCGGCGCTCCTCAATCTCGGCCTCTGCCAGTTGCAGGGCGGCGAGAAGTCGGGCGCGATCGAGACCTTCCGCCGGTCGCTGGCTCTGAAGCCCAACGACGCGCGGACGCTCATCTGGGTGGGGCAGACGCTCCTCACGATGGAGCCGGATTCGCTACCGGTGGCGTACGAGACCTACGAAGCGGCCATGGCCGCCGACTCCGCGAGCGCCGACGCGCAGCGCGGAGCGGGCCTGTCGCTCCTGCTGATGGACCGCTGCGGGGACGCCCTCTCCTACTTCCTCCAGTCGACGGCGATGGACCCGAACAACGTTCAGGGGCACGTCTGGCTGGCGCAGACCTACTCGAAGTGCAAGGATCTCACTCGCGCGAAGGAAGAGTTTAACAAGGCGCTGGAGATCGACCCGACCAACGGGCCGGCGTCGCAGGGGCTCCAGATCATCCGGAATTTCGAAGCGAAACAGCAGGCCCGGGCCGCGGGAGCGGAAGGGCAATAGCGGCACGCGGCGGGTTTGCCGCCGACCACGTCAAGGAGGCACGATGAGTTTGGATGTTCGGACCGTGGGAGACGTGACGATCCTGACCCCCAAGGGAATGCTCCTGGGCGGGAAGGAGACGGACGAACTCCAGTCGAAGATCAAGGAACTCGCGGAGGCGAGTAATCGCAAGCTTCTCATCAACCTGGGGCAGACGACGTTCATGAACAGCGTCTCGCTGGGCGTGCTCATCGCCGGACACGCGAACTACTCCAAGCGTGACGCGAAGCTGAGGCTTTGCGCCGTGGACAAGAAGATCCAGAGCATTTTCGTGGTGACGAAGCTCTCTCTCGTCTTCGAGGTGTTCGACGACGAGGCGGAAGCGCTCGCGAGCTTTAAGTAGCCGGAACCAAGGGTTGCCGGTCCCGCCGGGGTGGCGTATCCTGAGCGGCCGGTCGGACCCCCCACACAACCAGGTAGGAGGATTCAGCAGTGAGACAGGGTCTCTTCGTCACCATCCTCGGAGTGGTCGCGCTCGTCATCTCGATCGTGATCTTCAACTTCCTTCCCGAATACATCAAGCAGGGCGGGCCGCTCGTCGCGGGCCTCATCATGCTCTCCATCATGTCGGTCGCGTTCACCTTCGAGCGCCTCTTCACGCTCTCGCGCGCCAAGGGCGTGGAGCCGGCTCCGGTGTTCATGAAAAAGGTCCGTCAGAAGATCGACGCCCTCGACATCGACGGCGCCGCCGAGCTCTGCGCCAAGCAGCGCGGCTCGCTGGCCAACGTGCTTCGCGCCGGCTTCGATCGCTATCTGGTCGTTCGCACGACCGGCATGGATCGCCAGCAAAAGCTCCAGGAAGTCCAGAAGGCCATGGAAGAAGCGAACATGCTCGAGGTTCCGCTCCTGGAGCGAAACCTGATCGCCCTGGCGACGATCGCCTCGATCGCGACCATGGTCGGTCTTCTCGGGACGGTCATCGGGATGATCAATTCGTTCGCGGCCCTCGGGCACGCGGGCTCGGTCGACGCCGTGAAGCTGGCCGTCGGTATTTCCGAGGCGCTCATCAACACGGCCGGCGGCCTCTTCGTGGCCATTTTCTCGATCATTCTCTACAACATCTTCACGACCATGATCGACAACTTCAACTACGGCATGGACGAAGCGACGCTCCAGGTGATCGAGGTCCTGGCGATCAAGGAAGCGAGCAAGTAAATGTCGGCCAAGAAGCTCAAGCGGGTAGGCATCAAGATCGACATGAC
>JBBTHR010000034.1:0-53825 GCA_038060295.1 Candidatus Eiseniibacteriota bacterium | reverse complement strand
GCTGGCCAGCAAGGCGACCGGATTCCCGATCGCCAAGATCGCCGCGCTCCTGGCGGTCGGCTACCGCCTGGACGAGATCCAGAACGACATCACCCGCGTCACGCCGGCCTCCTTCGAGCCGGTCATCGACTACGTCGTGGTGAAGATTCCGCGCTGGGCGTTCGAGAAATTCCGCGACGCGGATCCGCGCCTCGGCACCCAGATGAAATCGGTGGGCGAGGTGATGGCGATCGGCCGTACGTTCAAGGAGGCGCTCCAAAAGGGACTCCGCAGCCTGGAGACGGGCGGCGAGGGATTCGGGAAGCGCGACCTGGACGACGCCAGGATCAAGGAGAAGCTCGTCACGCCCGATCCGGACCGAATCCTCTACGTGAAGCGAGCCCTGGAACTTGGTTGGAAACAAGAAGATGTGGGCCGGCTCACGGGCATCGATCCGTGGTTCCTGGACCAGATCGGGCAGATCGCGGCGCTCAAGGAGAAGATCGCGCCGGGCATGACCGACGAGACCCTTCGTGAGGCGAAGCGGTACGGCTTCTCCGACGCGCGGATCGCGCGGCTGGCCGGCGTCACCGAGGCGGCGGTGCGGGCGAGACGGAAGGAGGCGGGAATCGTTCCGGTCTTCAAGCGGGTCGACACCTGCGCCGCGGAGTTCGAGTCGCGCACGCCCTACCTCTATTCGACCTACGAGCAGGAGTGCGAGGCCGACCCGACCGACCGCCGCAAGGTCGTCATCCTGGGAAGCGGCCCGAATCGGATCGGACAGGGAATCGAATTCGACTACGCCTGCTGCCACGC
This sequence comes from Candidatus Eiseniibacteriota bacterium, assembly GCA_038060295.1. Classification (GTDB taxonomy): domain Bacteria; phylum Eisenbacteria; class RBG-16-71-46; order SZUA-252; family SZUA-252; genus SZUA-252. Next base: position 53,030 of record JBBTHR010000034.1, on the reverse strand, counting down.
GGCCTTCGCGTTCAAGGAGGAGGGCTTCGAGACGATCATGGTGAACTGCAATCCCGAGACCGTCTCCACCGACTATGACACCTCCGATCGCCTCTACTTCGAGCCGCTCACCTTCGAGGACGTGATGAACGTCATCGACCGAGAGCGCCCCGAGGGGATCGTCATCCAGTTCGGCGGGCAGACGCCGCTCCGCCTGGCGCTCGCGCTGCAGGAGGCGGGGGTGCGCATTCTCGGCACCAGCCCCGACGCGATCGATCTCGCCGAGGATCGGAAGCGCTTCCGAGAGCTCCTCAACCGGCTCGACGTTCCGCAGCCGGAGAGCGACACCGCGACCTCGCTGGAGGAGGCGAAGATCGTGGCGCGACGCATCGGGTACCCGGTGCTGGTCCGTCCCTCGTACGTGCTCGGCGGCCGCGCCATGGCGATCGTCTACGACGAGTCGCACCTGGAGGAATACGTGCGGGAGGCGGTGAAGGCCTCCCCGGAGCATCCGATTCTCGTCGACCGATTCCTGGAGGACGCCTACGAAGTCGACGTCGACGCCGTGGCGGACGGAGAACGGGTCGTCATCGGAGGCATCCTGGAGCACATCGAGGAGGCGGGGATTCACAGCGGCGATTCCTCCATGGTGCTCCCGACCTACAAGATCCCGGAGAGTCAGCTTGATCGGATCCGCGTGATGACGCGGCGCCTCGGCATCGCGCTCGAGGTCCGCGGGCTCATGAACATCCAGTTCGCCATTCAGAACGACGTCGTCTACGTCCTGGAAGTGAACCCGCGCTCGTCCCGCACCGTCCCCTTCATCAGCAAGGCGACCGGCGTGCCGCTCGCCAAGGTGGCGGCGCGCATCATGGCCGGCCGGACGCTCGCGGCGCAGGGGCTCACGCGAGACCTGGAGGTCGACCGCTTCTTCGTGAAGGCGCCGGTCTTCCCGTTCCTGAAATTCCCGGGCGCCGACATCCTCCTCGGCCCCGAAATGAAATCGACCGGCGAAGTGATGGGGATCTCGAAGAGCGTCGGCGTCGCTTTCGCCAAGGCGCTCGCCGGCGCCGGATCGAAGCTGCCTCGCACGGGAACCGCCTTCGTCAGCGTGAACGACCGCGACAAGCCGGGTGTGCTCCCGCACGCGCGCGCGCTCCACGAGATGGGATTCGCCATCGTGGCGACGCGGGGAACCGCGGCCTACCTGAGCGAGCGGGGAGTGCCGGCGGAGACGATCTACAAGGTGAACGAAGGGCGGCCGAACATCGTCGACCGGATCAAGAGCCACGCGATCGATCTGGTGATCAACACGCCGCTCGGCGAGGAATCGTTCTACGACGACGGGGCCATTCGAAAAACGGCGATCCTCTACGGCGTCCTCTGCCTGACGACGCTGACGGCCTCGGCCGCCACGGTGGAGGCGATCCGGGCGCTCCGCGACCGGCCGTTCGACGTCGTCAGCCTCCAGGAGATCCACGAGGAGGCCGGCGTCCGTGGCGTGCCGGCCGGCGTGCCCGGCGCACTCTCGGGGTCGACGGCGTGACGCCGCGCGCCGTCCGGCGCACGCTCGCCGCGACGGCCGCGCTCCTGCTGCTCGCCGGGACGGTAGGGGCGCGGGCCCCGAAGAATCCGAAGGCGCCAAAGGGGCCAAAGACCACGGCTGACCGTCACGTCGCTCCCGAGATCGATCTCTCCCGCTGGATCAACACGAAGCCGCTGACGCCCGCCGATCTTGCCGGCACGCCCCGACTCGTCGAGTTCTGGACCTTCGGTTGCGTCAATTGCCGGAACACGGTCATGGCGATGCGGGAGATTCACGGGCTCTACGCCAAGCGGGGACTTCGCGTCCTGGGGATTCACGCTCCGGAATTCGCGCACGAGCGCGATTCGGCCGCCGTGGCGGCGGCGGTGAAGGCGCACGGCATCGCCTTCCCGGTGGCGCTCGACGACGACCACGTGGTCTTCGACGCGTTCAAGAACCGCTACTGGCCGGCGCTCTACCTGATCGATCGGAAGGGAAAGATCCGCTCGACCCACATCGGGGAACTCCACGTCGGGACGCGCGCCTGGAGCAACTTCTGCGCGGCCATCGAATCGACGCTCGCCGTTACGCCGCCGCGCCGCCGCTCCTGAACGCCGCGCGCGGCGTCCCCGATCCCGGGGCCGCGCGTCAGGCCCTGCCGTCTCCCGCCTTCGCCCCCTCCGCCTTCCGCTTCAGATCGATGGCGCGCCACAGATACCACGCCGCCACCGAGCGAAAGGGACGCCAGCGCTCTCCGCGCCGGACGATCTGCGCCGGAGTGGGAAGTCCCCGCGTGCGGAAGGCCGTCTGGAATCCCTTTCGCACGCCGTAGTCGGTCGCCGGGAGCACGTCGGGCCGGCCGAGGCGGAAGATGAGAAGCATCTCCACCGTCCAGGGTCCGATGCCGCGAATGGCCGTCAGGCGCTCCACGATTTCAGAGTCCTCGAGCCGGCGGAGCGTCCGGAGCGGCGGGACGGTTCCATCGAGGCACTTCGCGGCCAGATCCTTCATGGAAGCGACCTTTGTCCGCGAGAGCCCCGCCGCGCGGAGCGTATCGTCCGGAGTGGCGAGGAGATCCTCGGGACGCGGAAAGCGACGCGGCCGGTAGAGCGCCACGACGCGTCCCAGGATGCGCGAGGCGGCGTGCCCGGTGATCTGCTGGTAGGCGATCGACTCGACGAGGGCGGCGAACGGAGTGCTCGCGCGCGCGATGCGGATCGTGCAGCCGCCGACCTGCTCGATGATCCGCCCGAGCGGGGGATCGGCTTCGGCCAGCGCCACGGCTGCTGCTTCGGGATCGTATTGGAGCGACATGGCGCGTAGGATAGCCGGATGGGACGCTCCCTGCGAAGCGATCTTCCGTATCGGCGGATCGCCGTCGTCCTCTCGGGCGGCGGCGCGCTCGGAGCGTACGAGGTTGGCGTCCTGCGCGCGATTCGGGGGGCCGGCCTGGAGCCCGCGATCGTGGCGGGGGCGTCGGCGGGAGCGTTGAACGCCGTCTGCTGGGTCGCCGCGGGACTCCGGACCGAGCGTCTGGAGGAGATCTGGCGGCGCATCGAGCCGGCCACGATCGGGATGCGCTGGAGCACTCTGGCTGGCCGGTCGTTCGGCGCGTTCCTCGTCGCGCTCGGGGCGTTCGAGGTCGGCCTCACGATTCTCGGTTCTCCCGAGCTGAGCCTCGCGACGTGGCTCCGGGGGCAGGGGATGGGCGGCCTCGGGCGCGGCTCGGTTCTCCTCGACGCGTTCGCCTGGGCGCTCGTTTCGCTCGGCGGGGCGGCCATCCTTCGCGGCTCGCGCGAGACCGAGGAGGTTCTGGCGCGGGCGAGCGGTACGGGCCGCGGGCGCCTGGCGCACGGCGGAGTCACGTTCCTCCTCGCCGCCTGGGCCGCGCTTCACCTCCTGGTCTGGGCGGTCGGAATCCCCTGGCCCCATCGCTTCAGCGCGACACTCTTCGTGGTGGCCGTCATCCTCTGGCTGGCGGCGAAACCGGGACGCGCCGGCGGCTGGCTCCGCCGCTTGTTCAGTCGCCTCCTCCCGGAGTCGCGGGGGCGCGGCCTCTGGGGCGATGCCGCGCGGCGTCGGGTGCTCACCAGGCTTGTCGGACAGGGCGTTCCGGCTCGCCTGGTGAGTGGATCTCCGATCCTGATTCTCACCGGTCTCTCGCTCGACTCCGGGCGGGTGGCGATGTTCGTCGCCGGCGCCGAGCCGAGCGACGTGTTCCGCGCGCGCGCGGAGGCGACCCTGGGCGAGGTCGTGTCGGTGCGGACGCCGGAGGAGGTCATGGACGCGGCGGTGGCATCGAGCGCGATCCCGCTCTTCTTCGAGCCTGCTTCGGTCCGCGGGCGCGAATACATCGACGCCGTGGCGCTCTCCACGCACCCACTCCGCGCCGCGCTTTACGCCGACGCCGACGCGGCGCTGGTCGTGGTCGTGGCGCCGAGCGGTGCGCCGCCGGCGGGAAACACCCCGAAGACGCTCGTGGAACTCTGGGGCCGCTACCTCGACATCGCGAACTGGCGCGATCTGCAGCGCGAGCTGAGGGGCCTCCCGGCCGACTGGCACGCGCCCGCGACGCCGCGGCGCCTCTGCGTGGTGGAGCCCGACGCCGCGCTCCCCGGCGGCGTGCTCGCCTACTCGCCCCGCAATGCGGAAGGTCTCATGGACCGGGGAGAAGCCGACGGGTGGCGCGCGCTCGAACGCGCCGGCTGGCTCGAGATGTGAGACCCGCTCACGACGCGGCGGGCGCGCTCACCGGAGCCAGAGAATCGCGGCGACCGATGCCGCTGCCGATCCGGCGAGCGCGCCGGTGGCGAGCGTCCGCATGGACCCTCTCCCGGCGAACCAGGCGACGGCGAGCTTGAAGAGATTGTTCGAGAGGACGCCGATGGCAATCGCGAGCGAGGCGGCGCGAAGCGCGTCGGGCGAGGCCGCCCACCGCGCCATCGACATCGTCAGGGCGTCGACGTCGGTCAAGCCGAGGATGGCACCGCTCACGGCGAGTCCGACGCCTCCGTAGGCGAGCCCGACCTCGTGCACGACGAAGAGGACGACCTGGAAGACGGCGGCCATCTGGAGCGCGGCCCGGAGTTCGAGCGGATTCGCCGGTCCCTCGATCGCGCCGTCGCCGCCGCCCCCGTCGTGAGCCCGGATGCCGCTCAACGTTCCGACGGCGAGGACGATGAGGGGCGGCGCGAGATAGGGCACGAGGGCCCAGGCGATCCGCGGATTGAGCACGGCGGCCGCGACCAGGACGCGGGCCATCATCACCGTGCACGCGGCCAGCACGCCCGACGCGAGCGTGCGCGAACGCGCGGGGTGCTTCTCGCTGGCGCGGGCGAACGTGAAGGTGACGCTGGTGGAGGAGACGAGCCCGCCGAGGAGTCCGGCCACGAGATCGCCGCGCCCCGGGCCGACGGCGCGCCGCAGAATGAACCCGAGGAAGCTGAGCCCCGAGAAGAGGAGGACCCAGAGCCAGAGTTCCCGGGGACGGACGCCTCCCCAGGGACCGAAGGGGCCGTCCGGGAGGAGCGGAAGGATCACGATTGCCATCACCGCGAAGCGGATCCCGGCCCGGATCTCGGCATCGTCCAGGCGGGCCACGGCGGCGTGAAGGCGCGACTTCTCGATGAGGAGGAGCGCGGTCACGGCGACGATGGCGCTGGCGAACTGGAGATGCCCCGCGCCCGCCGCGGTTCCCGCGGCGAGCACCACGAGGGCGGCGACTTCGGTGGTGCCGTCGGGATCCCGGCGGCTCACGGCCGCGTAGCCGGCCACGACCAGCGCCCCGCCGGCGAGAAGAAGCGCGGCCCCCAGGGCCGGCTCCCCCTGCCGCCAGAGCCATCCCGCCAAGCCGCCCAGGATGCCGAGCAGGGTGAAGGTGCGGACGCCCCCGATCCGCGCGGAGGGGCCGGCGGCATGTCCAGACCACTGCCGCTCCACGCCGATGGCGGCGCCTCCCAGAAGCGCGACGGCGATCGCGCGAGCCTCCTCCCAGCCGAGCGTCATCCCTCTACTCTACGCCTGCGGACCCTCGCACGGGAGGCGCCACGTTGACCGGCACCGGGGCCGGTCCCGTCATCGCGGGCTGCCCCGGTGCGTTTTTTGGGGGGGGAGGAAGCCGGAGCGCGAGCGGCACCGCCTTCCAGGCCCAGCGACCCCACGCCGCCATCCATGCCGCCGCGGCGCCCGCCAGGAACCACGTCTTCGTCGCGCCGGCCGGACCGAGGCTCTCGGAGAACGCGCGCGTCAGAAGCGCCAATCCGAGAAGCACGAGCGCGGCGGTCCCGATCACGCGGGATTCCAGCACGAGCGGATACCCGCCGTGCCGCACCACGATGCGCGTGGCGATGCCGAGCGTCAGGAAGCCGAACCCACCGAGGAAGACGACGTGCTCGCCGAGGAGCGGCCGCGCCGGAACCAGGACGCCGAGCCAGAGTCCGGCGAAGAGGAGCCACCCCGCCGACCAGAGCGAGTAGGAGAGACGGTCCGCGCGGCCGGGGAGACGGAAGAGCTTCCAGACCCAGAGAAGGAGCGCGGAGCCGACGAGGGCGCGGACCCACGCCGCCGCGATCGGCAGTCCCCGCCCTTCCAGCGCCACCGCGCCGACCAGAAGGAGCACGACCAGGAGGTAGAGCGCCCGCCGGGGGCCTCGCTCATGGGCGCGCGCCAGACCCGGAATGGTGAGCGGTTCGCGCATCGCCATGAAGGTCGGGACCAGGAGTCCGCCGACACCGAGGACGACCGGGAGGATCATTCCAAATGCGATCAGTCGAAGCCCGAAGCGCGGAGAGGGCTCGACCCAGAGGCCCGCGGCGGCGCCCGACATCCAGATCGCCCCCACCATCCCCGTCACGAACCCGGCCGCCACGAGAATGAACTCCTCCGGGGGAGGCCCGGCCTGCCGGCCCGCAATGCGGCGCACGGCCATCCAGATCGGCACGCAGAGACTACCCACATAGAAGAGCCCGGCCGCCGAACCCCATCCCACGAGCGCGCTGATGGCGGCGGCGGCGACCAGGAAGAATGCCGCCGCCAGCTCCTCCGGATGGCAATGCGGCGCGTGCAGAAACGCCGGCATGGCAGTCATTAAGAAGCCAAGAATGAAGCACTGCTGGAACCCAAGAAGGAGAAGGGCGGCGTGTGGATTTCCCGGGTAGGGGATCCAGCCTGCCGCGTGCGCGATCCAGAGCCCGACGCCGGTCAGCCCGATGGCGATGCCGAGCGGGAAGAGTCTTCGGTAGGGCTCGCGCCCGGGGACCACTTTCGGTGCTTCGCGTACGGGAAGCGGGATGCCCATGCCTCACCAATCCCTTCGTCGAAAGATGCGGAGCGCCACGATCAGGGGAACGACGGTTTCGATCCCGAGCACGCCGAGCGCCAGGAGGGCACCGCCGGTCCCGCCGAAGAATTGGACGAGCACGGCCGACGTGGGACCGAAGAGCGCGCCCGATCCGACCGCGATGGTGATCAGGATCCGGACCAGATCGACCGGATTGACGAGGAGCGCCGGAATGAGGACCGCCTGAAGCGGCAGCCCGCGCAGGATCGCCGTCGTCCCCAGCACGGCGAGGTCGTAGAGCACGACCATCAGGAGCCAGAGGAAGAGCGCCATCGAGAGAGCGCGCAGCCGATCGGGGAAGAGCGACGCGATGCAAAGCGCCGCCGAAAGCGAGAGGCAGCCGAGGAGGAAGGAGAGGGCCGTCAGCGCCGCGAAGCCGGCGATCTGATCGCTTCCCGCCTGGAACGCGACGACGACGCCACCGCCTCCGAACCCCAGCGCCTGCGCGACGGTGAGCGCCGCGCAGAGGCCGAGGTACTTGCCGATCAGGACCTCGCCGCGCGACACCGGCTGTGCCAGGAGGAGAGGCAGGGCATCGCCGCCGCCCGCCACGCTCCCCACTCCGACGACGAGCCCGGTCAAGGGAACGAGGAAGAGGACCAGGTTCATGAGGCTCAAGGTGACGCGCGAGAAGCCCTGGAAGCCGACCTCGCGGCTCTGCGCCAGGCCGAAATAGGAGAGGCCGAGGACGAGGAGCGCGAAGAGCGCGGTGAAGGCGAAGAGCCAGCGCGTCTCGAGCGCCCGGCGGTACTCCTCCGCGGCGACGATCCGGATGCGGGTGAAGCGACCCGGGCGACTCACTGGCGGCCCTCCTCCAGGTGCGAACCGCTCACCGCGAAGTGCCCGGTCGGGACCCCGTCCACGAGCCAGGCGAAGTCGCCGCCGGGACGGTCGGCGCGAAACGTCGCGTGCGCGATCTCCCCCGGCGCCACGGGAAGACGGAGCTTCTCCTCGTAACCGGAGAGGGAAAGCGTGCGCGCGACCGAGCCGCGATTGACGATGCGCAGCTCGACGATCGCCCCTTTCGGCGCGCCGTCACGATCCGAATCGACGGCGCCGCCGGGGCCGATCTCCAGCACCAGTTCAACGCGCTCGGCCGCCGGCTCCACCCGCGGCTTCACGGCTTCGCGGCGCGGAAGCCGCGACACGATGCCCAGCGCCAGTCCCACGACCACGACCGCCAACGCCAGCCGGAGATACGAGCGGTTCATGGCATCGCCTCCGGAGCGGGGAGGAGCGAATCGATCGGCATGACGCGGCCCCCCCGCGTCTCGGCGATCCGCGCGGCCTCCGCGCGGTCGAGGAACGCCGCCAGCCCCCCAGCCATCGGGGAGGCGATGTCGGCGTGCACGATCCAGAGCGAGTCGGAGCGATGGAGCGCGCCGGTGGCGTAGTCGGCCAGGTAGAGCGATCGGATCCGCGTCATCGGGTCCGGAGCCGGGGTACCCTCGGGGGGCGCCGCGGCCGCGGAGCGCGCTGTGGACAGATCGCGAAGGGCGCACTCGATCGAGTCGTAGGGACGAATCGACCGGCCCTCCACGCTCGCGCCGGCGTACCGCGCGTCGCGCACCTCCATGCCGCAGGTCGCGCAGGGAGTTCCGAGGGCGAGGCGCGGCGCGCCGCCCCGCGTGCCGCAACCGGCCGCGAGCAGCAGGAAGGGAAGAACGAGGGCAGTGCGGCGTCGCGTCCCCGCCGTCGTCATGGGGTCGTCTCCCCGCGCACCACCGCGAGGAAGAGTTCCTCGAGCGTGGGTCGCGAGAGCTCGAACGACCGGATCGCCACGCCGCCGTCGCGCAGAAGATCGAGCGCGGCCAGCCCGCGTCCCTCGGCACCGTCGATCACGAGCCGGCGCGAATCGAGTGTGTCGCAGGGGAATCCGGCCTGCTCCAGCCGCGCTCGCGCCGCGCCCGCCTCGTCGCGGAGTTCGATGACCAGGCGCGTCGCGTTCACCTGCCGCTCGCGGAGCGCGCCCAGCGACTCGAGCGCCGCGCGCCGTCCATGGAGCAGGATCAGGACCCGGTCGGCCACGCGCTCCACCTCGGCGAGGAGGTGGGAGCAGAGGAGGATGGTCGTTCCCTCGCGCCGGAGCTGTTCCACGAGCGACCGGAACTCCCATGTCGCCTCGGGATCGAGGCTGGCGGTCGGCTCGTCGAGAACCAGGAGCGAGGGATCGCCCAGAAGCGCCTGCGCCAGGGAAAGCCGCTGCGCGTAGCCGCCCGAGAGATCGCTGGCCCGCCGGCCGGCGACGTCGGCCAGGCCGACCCGGGCGAGCGCGCGCGGCGCGGCGTCGGCGGGGAGTCCGCGGAGCGCGGCGAAGTAGGCGAGGATCTCGGCCGCGGTCCGCGCGGGGGGAAACTCCACCCGCTGCGGAACGTAGCCGAGCCGCTCGCGGGCGCGCGGATCGTGAGGGGGGAGCCCCTCCGGCCCGAGGGCGATCCGCCCGGTGTCGGGGCGCGCCAGCCCGAGGATCATCTTCAGCGTCGTCGTCTTGCCCGCCCCGTTCGGGCCGATCACCGCGAAGGTCTCGCCCGGGGCAACCTCGAAGGAGAGGCCGTCGACCGCGACGATCGATCCATAGCGCTTGGTGACCGCGTCGACGCGGATCATCGCCTCCGCCCCCTCACGAAGAGGCCGGCCAATCCTGTCGCCGCGACCAGGAGGAAGCCGGCGCCGGCCATGGCGCGGGTTCCGTTCGCGGAGCGCGCCGGCGGTTCCGGTGCCGGAGCGGGAGGGACCATCGAGGCGGGGGAGACCAGCGGATAGCGGTCCACGATCTCGCTCGGACGAAGCGCGGGGATCGTCCGCTCGGCGACGCTCAGGGCCGTGGCCGCGGGACTCCGGCCGAGGATCGCGAGATCGGGATACTGCTTCGAGAGGAAGGCGAACGCGCTGACGGGCGAGAAGGCGACGTCGCTCACCCCGTTCGCGTCGAGGTCGTAGGGCGCGTTCTCGCTCCAGTAGTTGCCCCGGGCGCCGTCGTCGAAGCGGTTGTCGCTGTAGCGCATGTCCAGCGCCACGGGATAGTCGTTGTTCCAGAAGTTGTTTCCGGCGAATTCGTTCCCCGCGCAGGAGGAGAAGAGGAGGATGCCCCACCCGTTGTCCTGCACCAGATTCTCCGAGACGTGATTTCGGTTCGATCCATCCATGAAGATCGCGACCGTATTGTCGACGAGCCGGTTGTGCGTGAAGCGACCGTCCGAGCAGTCCTTCAGCAAGAGCCCGTAGGTGCGCGAGCCGCGGTTGTGGACGAAGTCGTTCCGCTCCACCACCAGGTGGTTCGAGAACATGATGGCGCAGCCGGCGATGTTCCGCGTGAAGCGGTTCTCCACCAGCCGGTTGTTCTGGCAGTACATCGTGTGGAGACCGTAGCGCCCGTTCTCCCAGAGGAGATTCCCGCGAATCTCGGTTCCGAACGCGAAGGCGAGATAGACGCCGTCGACGAAGTGGGTGATACGGGAGTCGCGGATGGCGGCGTCGTGGCAGTACCAGAGGTGGATGCCGTTTCCGTTCGAGGCGTCCATGGAGTGCTCCACGCCGCCGCCGGCGGAAGCCCGGCCGCGCAGCACGCACCGCTCGACGACCAGCGACTCGGCCCGTTCGGCCGCCACGCCGTAGAGAACGTCGCTCATCCGCACGTCCGAGATCCGCACGCGGGAACCGCCCTTCACGAAAATTCCCGCGTCGATCGTGAGCGGCTGGTTTCCGCTCCGGCGAATCGCGAGGCTCTCGATGCGGATCAGGGAGCCGGTCAGGAAGAGGACCGAGCCGCTCCCGGTCCCTTCCACGATCGCGCCCGGTTCGCCGCGCAGAGTCAGCGGTCGCGTGATCACGGCGCCTCCCGCATGGACGCCGGACGACACGATCAGCGTGTCCCCGGAGGCGGCCGCCGCGCAGGCATCCGCGAGCGCGCCCCCGCGGGGAGGAACGCGGATCGTCGCGGCCCAGGACGGGGAAGGGGCGGGAAGCGCGAGGGGGAGAGAGAGAAAGAGTCCGAGGAAGACCGCGGCTCGGGCGGTGGCGCTCCGACTCCACGAGCGGATCACGACGCCGCGGCAGCCTTCCGGCGCGCGGCGCGCCGCTCCAGCAAGACGACGATCGGACCGAGGGCCCAGGCGAGGCCGAGCAGGACCGTTCCCATCCCGGGGAAACTCAGGACCTTGAAGTTGGCCATCTTGGCGTACCCGATGAACGGCGGCGTAAAGGTCGGCAGCTTGATGGCGGCGCGGGGATTGAGATCGTGGCCGTAGCTATAAAGCCACTGGGCATAGTCGGCGAACATGACGACCGCGAAGCCGGTGAAGACGAGCCACCCGAGGATCGCCAGCCAGCGGCGATTCAGGAGCGCCGCCAGAAGGGCGCAAACTCCGAGCCCCGTGAGGGCCTGCGGGAGGTAGGTGAATTCCCGGAAGTCGGACGCCGTGATCGCCTTCATTCCGACGTAGTGGTTCAAGGTGTTGATCTTGACGAGATCGCCCCGAATCGTGTTGGTGTAGATCGAAAGCGTGAGCCCCTCGCGGTACTGCGGCGCCCAGAGCTTCATGTGCCAGACCGGAAGCACCGGGAGGAAGAAGACGGGGAGGAGCACCAGCGCCGCCAGGACGATCAGTCGCCGCTCCGCCGTCGAAAACGCACCGCCTAGATAGCCCACCGGGAGACTCCTTTGATTCGAGTCGGGAACCAAGAGGGGCGGAGCGCTCCGCTCCGCCCCCTCGATTCCGCGTTCGTCGCTATTTCTTCAGCAGGGCGATGACTTCTTCCAGTTTCTTCGGATCCGGCCGCTGGATCGAGGCGATCCGCGTGCCGGCGGGATTGACCTGGATATAGCCCTGCATCTCCTGATGCAGCGCACTGCAGAAATTCGAGCAGTAGAAGGGATTCACCCCGACCTTCTCGGCCACCCAGCGGATCGTCTTCGTCTCGCCGGGGTCCACCTGCGTGTTCTTGCTCGAGAAGGTGATGCCGAAGCCGTGGGTGATGTCCTGATCCTGTTCCAGGTTCGTCACGTGGAAGTAGACCGTGTCGCCCTGGGCGACGCGGACGATGTCGGGCGTGAAGTGCGTGCGGATCGTCAGCATGTAGACGTCGACCCGTTTCCCCTTCCGCTCCACGCGCGCCTCCTCGGCGGTCATGATCTTCCACGGGTTCTTGTTCTCGGCCAGCGAGTAGATCTTCAGCGGCTTCAACTTCTCCGCGCGGATCATCTGTGCGTAGTGCGGCTCGGGATACGTGGGGAAATCATACAGCACTTCCATCTTGGGACTCTTCAGGTCGATGAGCTGGGTCGCCTCCGGGTGCGACGGCCCCAGCGGCAGGTAACGGTCCTTCGCGATCTTGTTGAGGGAAACGAGGTACTCGCCCGTCGGGTGGCGCGTGTCGCCTTCGGAGGTCATCAGGTGGCCGACCGAGTAGAAAATGTCGACCTTGTCGGCGACGTTCCACGGTGGCCCGACCTTCCACTTAACGATCTGCGAGTCGAGGAAGAGCGAGGTGTAGGCATAGCCCTTGTCGTCGAACTGCGTGTGGAGCGGGCCGAGTCCGACCGGCACCTTCGCCTCCAGCACGTCCTCGTACTTGAGGACCGGGATGCCGCCCTTCTCGCCGTCGAACTTCCCGGCCGCGATGGCCTCGATCATCTTCTTGTACGAGAAGATGGAGACCTCGGCCTGGAGCTTGCCGCTGGCGCAGATGTACTCGCCGGTCGGGTTCACGTCGACGCCGTGCGGGCTCTTGGGCGTCGGGATCAGGTAGATGATTCCCTTGACCTTGTTCGGATCGAGCACGGGGACGCCGCCGATGATGTCGCCCTTCCCCTCGTCCACGGCCTTCTGCGCCGCGCGCCAGTCGACGGCCGCGACGAAGTCCATCTCGTTCTGGGACGCCTTGATCTCCAGCGAGTCGAACGCCATCTCGCTGTTGTAGCAGCTGAAGAACTCCCAGCCGTGGCTGGGGCCCTTGCCGGCGTCGGCCAGATCCCAGTCGAAGGGAGGCGTCAGGATTTCGAAGCCGAGCGACATGTGGCCTTCCGGGCTAACCTTCACGCCCGCGATGATGCCGTTGAAGTTCTTGGCGTAGTCCTCGACCTTGCTGAACTTGTCGCGCGGGACCGGCAGGGAGAAGCGGGAGGCCGCGAAGACGTATTCCGTGTTCGGTGTTGGGAAGGGGCACGCGTGGGCGGCGGAGAGATTCGGAATCGGACCGAAGATCTCCTCCGTCGTGAAGCTCGAGAGGCTGATGCGCGCGATGCGGGCGTTCGGCATGTCGTTGATGAAGAGCCACCGACCGTCGTAATCGCCATCGGTCTCGGAGAGGCCCGGATGGTGCGCGTCGCCCCAGGTCAGGCCGCCGAGACGGGCCTTGGTCTCCTCGTCGTATCCGTAGCCCTTGGCCGGCTCCGGTGTGAAGACCGGGATCGTGGTGAGGTAACGACAGGAAGGGATGCCGTAGACGTAGACCTGGCCGGAGTGCCCGCCCGAGAAGAAGGCGTAGTACTTGTCGTATTCGCCCGGCTTCACGTAGGTCTTGGCCGCCGCGTCGCCTCCCTTCGCGCCGGCGCATCCGGAGAACTGGGACGCCAGCCCGATCAGAAGGGCCGCGACGAACAAGAGGGAAATCGCACGTTTCATGGAATGGTCTCCTATTCTGGGTGGAGTCACTTCTGGGCCGTGAGTTCGCCCTTCGCTTCCGCCTCGTCGTCGAGCTTCTTGAAGTACTCGATGACCGACTTCGCTTCGTCGGGCACGAGTCCCTGATTCGCCATTTGAAGGTTGTATTCGGCGAACAGCGCGCGCGCGATCGGATCCTGCTTGATCATCACCTCGGGGTGGAGAATCTGGGATTCCATCCACTGCGCGGTGCGGCGCCGCGTCACTCCCTTCAGGTCGGGGCCGGTGAGGCGCTTTCCGTACGCGTGACAGGCGGTGCATCCCTTGGCCTTGAAGAGCGCCTCGCCCTTGATCGCCAGCGCCGCCGCCACCGGCGAATCACCCGCGCGGGGCCCAACGTCGAGCGGCGACTTCTCGGAGGGTGTGGTCGCGGCCTGATCCTTGGCGCCTCCGCCGCCGCAACCACTGAGCGGAAGGACGGTCGCGAGCAGCAGCACCAGGGACACGAGAATGCGACGAATCATGAAGCGTCTCCTTTCGGTCGCCTCGCCGTCCGGCGAGTGACGGGCGTGGTCTCACGCCGGTGGGAGAGGCGGGCCGAGACGGCCGCGATCTCGCCGGGGGCCAGCAACTGAGGGGCCAGCCTGAAGACCAGGGATTCTTCCTTTCGAATGTGGAGGCGGAGGAGGTCGGCCAGGTCGTGCACCTGGACCCGGATCTGCTCGCTCCGCTCGGCCGTCGCCGGCTCGTCCAGCGTCGCCTCCAGCCGCGCGAGCATCTGGCGGAGTTCCGCGTGCTCCGAGAAAAGCGGTTCGATGCTCCCGCTCGCGGCGGGGATGGCTCCGAGGAGCGCCGGGTAGAGAACTTCTTCCTCGGCCGCCATGTGGGAATCGAACTGCGCCTTCAGAAGGACCACGAGCGCGGGGAGGGAACCCTCCGCGGTCGCCGCCGCGCTCTTGGCGCGGCCGGGCTTGAAGAGCGACGCTTCGAGCGCCCCGATCGCCTCCAGCACGCGGGCATGATCCCGTCGCAATTGCTGGAAGAGCCGGGGCTCGTTCATCACCTTCTTTGGCGGTCGCGGTGCCATCACGAGGAAGTGTCGGGGATCCGGCGCCGTCGGTGCATGACGCGGCTCATCGGACGATCAGAAATTTCCAGGGTTCCGCGAAGGCTCTATCTGTGCGAAGGTCATCGGGTTGAACCCCCGTTACGCCTTTCGTACCATGATCGGCGTCATCTCCCGCCAAGGACGGAACGAGCGTGGCCACGGAAACTCGAAGCGATCGGACGCTCCAGGCGGTCCTCGCCATTCCGATGTTTCAAGGTCTATCGCAGGAAGACCAGTCGAGGCTCGCGTCGCTCGCCACCTTGCGGGAGTACGCGCGCGGCGATTACCTCTGGCGCGCCGGCGATCCCGCCGAGAACCTGACCGCCATCGTTCGAGGGCGTGTGAAGATCGTCGGCCACTCGGGAGGCAACGACGTCATTCTCGAACTCTTCGGTCCCGGCGAACCGGTCGGCGCCATCGCGGTCTACAACTACATTCCCTATCCCGCGAGCGCCGTCTGCATGGAGCCCTCGACGCTTCTGTTGCTGCCGCGGCGCGACTACTTCGAGCTCCTCGACCGCTATCCCGAGTTCGCCCGCGCGATCATCCGCGAGCTGACGAAGCTCTTCCTCTCCCTCGCTCGGAAGGTCGAGGAGATGCGGGGACAGCGAATCGAGGTGCGGATCGCCCAACTCTTTCTGAACCTCGCGGAGCGGATGGGGAAGCCGGCGAAGGGGGGCGCCATCGAGATTCCGATCGCCCTCTCGCGCCAGGAGGTGGCCGATCTGGTCGGGACCACCGTGGAAACCGCGATCCGAATCCTATCGCGGTGGGGACGGGAGGGAGTTCTGATCACGGGGGACAAGCGCTTCGTTCTCCCGTCGCGCGAGCGGCTCCTGGAAATCGCCGAGGGGAAGGACGCGCGCTAGCGCGGGAGGAGCCGCTAGGCGAGATCGAATTCGGGGTGCGGCTCGCCCAGGAGCCGCACCCCGTTCGCGATCACGAGGAGCGTACTTCCCTCGTGTCCCACGACCGCCAGCCAGAGGGGAAGGATTCCGAGCAGGGTCGTGATCACGAGCAGCCCGATCATGCAGAAGGAGAACGTGAGGCTCTGCGTCACGACGCGCCGGGCGCGCCGGGCCAGCCAGAGCGAGAACGGAATTCCCTTCAGGTCGTCCCGCATCAGCACGACGTCGGCCGTCTCCAGCGCCACGTCGGTGCCGGCGCCTCCCATCGCGATCCCCACGGTGGCCGTGGCGAGCGCCGGGGCGTCGTTCACCCCGTCACCGACCATCGCCAGCGTCGGCCAGACGGCCTTCAACTCGCGGATCGCCGCCACCTTCTGATCGGGGAGGAGCCCGGCGCGGACTTCATCCACGCCGATTTCCGTTCCGATCGCCGCGGCGACCGAGGCATGGTCGCCCGTCAGCATGACGATGTGGCCGACGCCAAGCTTCCGGCAGGCCGCGATCGCGGCGCGCGCACGCGGCCGCACCACGTCGGCCACGCCCAGAATTCCCGCCGCGACCTCGTTCCCCGGGAGCGTGCTGTCGGGGCCGGAACCGGCGGCGCTGCGCGGCACGCCGTTCGGGCCGTTGCCTTGGCGCCGGACCACGACGATGAGCGCGGTCCGCCCCTCGGCCCGCAACGCGGCCGTGGCCGCGAGGAGCGCGGGGGAGAGCGTCACCCCATGACGCGCGAAGAGCGGCTCGCGCCCGACGCCGACCCAGTAGTCGGGAGTATGGCCGTGAACCCCCTCGCCGCTGTGGCTCTCGAACTCCGTGACCGAGGGAGGCGCCAGACCCCGGCGCGCCGCCTCCTGACGAACGGCCCGCGCGGTGTGATGCTCGCTTCGCGCCTCGATCGCCGCCGCAAGAAGTAGAAGTTCGTTCTCGTCCGCCGACCCCTCCACGACGCGGATGTCGGTCAGGCGCGGCTTGCCCTCCGTCACGGTCCCCGTCTTGTCGATCGCCAGGGCCCCCACCTCGCCCAGCCGCTCCAGGTGGATGCTCCCCTTGAAGAGCACTCCGTGATGCGCGGCGTGCGTGATGGCGGAGAGCATGGCCGCGGGGGAGGCGATGACGACCGCGCAGGGGGAGGCGGCCACCAGGAGGACGAGTCCGCGGTACCAGGCCTCGTTCCAATTCGCGTGGAGGAAGAGGAGAGGAAGGAGCGCCGCGACCGCGGCGCCGGCGAAGACCGCGATGACGTACGGGCGCTGCCAACGCTCCACGAAGCGCTCCGACGTAGACTTCGCGCGCCCCGCCTCCTGCACCATTCGGACGATCTTGGAGATCGTGGTCTCGTCGGGCATCTTCTCGACCCGCACGAGCGGCGCGCCGTGGACGTTCACCGTTCCCGCGAAGACCCGGTCGCCGGGGCGCTTCGTGACCGGGGCCGATTCGCCCGTCAGCGTCGATTCGTCCGCCGCGGTCTCGCCTTCCTCGATCGTGCCGTCCACCGCGAAGCGCTCCCCGGGGAGCGTGCGGACCCGTTCGCCGACGCCGATCGATTCGACCGGAACCCGTTCCTCGCGCCCATGGCGCACGACCAGGGCGGTGTCGGGGCGAAGCTCGATCAGCGATTCGATGGAGCGCGCCGTCCGCTCCATCGTGTAGCGCTCGAGCGTCCCGCTCAGCGAGAAGAGGAAGAGGAGGACCGCGCCCTCGCCCCAGTGCCCGAGTGCGGCCGAGCCCGCCGCCGCCGCGATCATGAGGAGGTTGATGTCGAGCTGCTTGCGAAGGATGTTCGCGAGCAGCTCGCGGGTCGGCCCCCAGCCGCCGGAGAGATACGAGACGGCGTAGAGGGGGATGCGCCAGAGGGGATCCGGCCCCCAACGGCCGACGGCGGCGCCGCCGAGTCCCGTGATCGCGCAGACCGCGGTGAGCGCCATCTGCCAGTCGGCCGAGGCGAGAAACGTAAGCTTCCGGGGCGGCCGTGCGGTTTTCGCGGTGGCGGTCGTCACACGCCGGCGCCTCCGAGGAGACGGCGAAGCACGTACGGAAGAATTCCGCCATGCTCGTAGTAGCGGACCTCCTGCGGCGTGTCGAGGCGAACGAGCGTCCGGAACGCGGCGGTGCGGCCCCCCTCCACGCGGACGGTGACCTCCGACGCGCGCGTCGCGCCGCCGGCGACCGCCGCGGCGACTCCGTCGACGTGGAAGCGCTCCGTCCCGGCGAGTCCGAGCGAGTCGGCCGAGTCCCCCGGCAGGAACTGGAGCGGAAGAATCCCCATCCCGATCAGGTTGCTCCGGTGGATCCGCTCGAACGACTCCGCGATCACGGCGCGCACGCCGAGGAGCTTCGGCCCCTTGGCCGCCCAGTCGCGCGAGGAGCCGGAGCCGTATTCCTTACCGGCCAGGACGATCGTCGGCGTCCCTTCGCCCTCGTAACGCATGGCGGCGTCGTAGATGGTCATCGATTCGCCCGTGGGCTGGTGCGCCGTGAAGCCCCCCTCGACGCCGGGCACCATCTTGTTCCGGATCCGGACGTTGGCGAACGTGCCGCGAACCATCACCTCGTGATTTCCGCGGCGCGATCCGTAGGAGTTGTAGTCGGCGGGGGCCACCCCTTCGGATTCCAGATACTTCGCCGCGGGGCTCCCGCGCTTGATGGAGCCGGCGGGGGAGATGTGGTCGGTCGTCACGCTGTCGCCGAAGATCGCGAGCGCCCGCGCGTTCGCGAGATCCGCGACCGGGGCGGGCGTGGTCGGCATCCCGTCGAAGTAGGGAGGACGCTTCACGTAGGTGGAACCGGGCTCCCAGGCGTAGCGGTCCCCCTCGGGGATCGGCAGCGCGCGCCACGCCTCGTCGCCGGTGTAGACGTCGCGATAGGTCGCGCGGAAGGTCTCCGAGCGAACGGCCTTCTCGATCGTGTCGTGGATCTCCCGCTGCGTCGGCCAGAGATCCCGGAGCGTGACCGGCTTTCCGTCCGATCCGATGCCGAGCGGCTCGGTGGTGAGATCGATGTCGACGCGGCCCGCCAGCGCGTAGGCGACCACCAGCGGGGGAGAGGCGAGATAGTTCGCGCGGACATCGGGATGAACGCGCCCCTCGAAGTTCCGGTTGCCGCTCAGGACCGCCGCCACGACCAGCCCCGAGCCCTCGAGCGCCTTGGCGACCGGCTCCGGCAGCGGACCGCTGTTCCCGATGCAGGTCGTGCATCCGTACCCGACCGTGTGGAAGCCGAGCGACTCCAACGGGGCCGTGAGGCCCGCGAGCTTCAGATACTCGGTGACGACCTTCGACCCGGGGGCGAGGCTCGTCTTGACCCACGGCTTCGTCTTGAGCCCCCGCTCCACGGCGCGCTTCGCGACGAGACCGGCGGCCACCATGACGGAGGGATTCGAGGTGTTCGTGCAGGAGGTGATCGCGGCGATGACCACGGAGCCGTCGTGAAGCGTGAACGACTCTCCCTTCATCGTCACCGGGGGAGCCATGGCGGCGACGTTGCCGTCGCCTCCCTCGTTCTCCCAGCGTCCGCCCGGATCGGCGGCCGGCGCGGCCTTCGGCGTCGCCTTCAGTCCCGAAAGCGATTCCGCGAAGTTCGACTTCACCCGGCCGAGCGGCAGCCGGTCTTGCGGGCGCTTCGGTCCGGCGACGCTCGGCTCCACCTGGCCGAGATCGAGCCCCAGCGTTTCGGTGTAGGTCGCCTCCGGAGTCCCGGGAGCGTGGAAGAGCCCCTGCTCCTTCGCGTACGCCTCGATCAGCGCGACATGCTCGTCGGAACGCCCGCTGAAGCGGAGGTAGCGAAGCGTCTCGGCGTCGATGGGGAAGATGCCGCACGTGGCGCCGTACTCGGGAGCCATGTTCGCGATCGTCGCGCGGTCGGCCACCGGCAAGGTCCCGAGGCCCGGGCCGAAGAACTCCACGAACTTGCCCACGACGCCCTTCTTCCGGAGCATCTCCGTGACGGTGAGGACCAGATCGGTCGCGGTCGCGCCCTCGCGCAGCTGCCCGCTCAGCCGGAAGCCGACCACCTGCGGCACCAGCATGGAGACCGGCTGGCCCAGGAGGGCCGCCTCGGCCTCGATGCCACCGACGCCCCAGCCGAGGACGCCGAGCCCGTTGATCATGGTCGTGTGCGAATCCGTTCCGATCAGGGTATCGGGGTAGGCGACCGGCGGGTCTCCCTCGGTGAGGAAGACGACGCGCGCCAGGTACTCGAGGTTCACCTGATGGACGATGCCGGTCGCGGGGGGGACGACGCGGAAATTCCGGAACGCGCGCTGGCCCCAGCGAAGGAAGAGATAGCGCTCGCGGTTCCGCTCGAACTCCTTGTTCGAGTTCAGGAGGAGCGCGGCGGCGGAGCCGTATTCGTCCACCTGGACCGAGTGGTCGATGACGAGTTCGGCCGGCTGGAGCGGATTGATCTTCGACGGGTCGCCGCCGAACGCCGCCATCGCGTCGCGCATCGCGGCGAGGTCGACGACGGCCGGCACCCCGGTGAAGTCCTGGAGCAGAACCCGGCTCGGCGTGAACGCGATCTCTCGATTCGGTTCCGCCGTGGGGTTCCAGCAAGCGACCGCCTCGACGTCCTCGGCGCGCACGGTGCGTCCGTCCATCGTTCGGAGCAGGTTCTCGAGGAGGATCTTCAGGGAGAAGGGCAGGCGGTCGATCGCATGGCCGGCCCTGGCGACGGCGTCGAGGCGGTAGATGGTCACGTCGCGCCCGCCGACACGAAGCGTGCCGCGAGCGCCGAATGGCTCGGTCATGGATGGTCTCCGTCAGCCGCGCGGCCCGACCGCGCGGGCGGGGGGAACAGCGAGATTCGCGCGACGATCATACGGCATGCGCGTCGCGGACGAAACAGGCTCGGGACCCGCCCGATTTCGGCTGCCATGGCGCGGCGCATCGCGTAGAGTCCGGCCGCATGGAACCGGAGTCGCACGATGAAACGCCGCCAACGATCGCGCCGAATGGCGCGCCGAAGCGGCTTCGTTGGTGGCTCCTGGGGGCCGCGGTCGTCGTTCTCGTCGTGGCGACCGTTCTCTTCGCGCGGTGGGCCGCGCCGATCTTCACGCGCGAGCACCTCGCGTCGTGGGTCAAGGCCGCCGGAGCGTGGGGACCGCTCGTGCTCCTCGGCATGCAGGCGGTGCAGATCCTGGCGGCGCCGATTCCAGGCGTCTTCGTGCCGATCCTGGCCGGCGTGTTCTACGGTCCGGTGGTGGGCCCGCTCCTCACGATGGGCGGAACGCTGGTCGGATCGGCGGTGGCCTACTGGATCGGAAGGCTCGCGGGGCGCGTCGTGGCCGAGCGCTGGATCGGCAAGCCCGCGCTCGACAAGGCGCATGACCTTCTCCAGGGAAAGCGCTGGGTCGCCCTGGCCGTCATCTTTCTCATCCCCTTCTCGCCGGCCGACGCGCTCTGCTTCGTTTCCGGAATCGTCGGGATGGCGTGGGGTCCGTTCACGCTGGCGGTGCTGGTGGGGCGGCTCCCCAAGGATGTCCTGATCGCCGCGGGCGCGGCGCTGGGCTGGAACCACTTCGGCTTCTAGCCACGGGGATTCTTCGGCACGATCTTCACGGGCGCGCCCAGGGCATAGGGCGTCGTCGACCGCGCGCCGTTCAGGATCGCGGCATCCTCGAGCCCGATCGCCTGATTGGGAAAATCAGCCCAGACGGTGGCGAACGCGGCGCCGCGCTTCGCCGGCTTGATGGAGAGCCGGTTCGCCTCCACGTTCAGTTTCGCCGGATCGCGAAGCGCGGCGATGCTCCGGATCGAGGCGTAGACCTGATCGATGGAGACCTGGTCGCTCCCCCGTCCGTAAACCTCCAGGAACTGCCCGCCGCGAATTTGGACGTAACCCGCCGCGTAGTTCTGCTGTCCCCCCTCGGCCGCTGCCGTCACGGTCCCGACCCACGCCGGATAGTCGCGGAACGGCTCCGCGTGTCCCGACGCGGCCACGATGGCGCCGTGGGCCCGCAGGGAATCGACGAATTGCGTCGGCGTGACCGTCGTGTCGCGGATGGTGCCGAGGCGGAGCTGCATCGCCCCCGAGGAGCTCTGCGCCACCACGGCGGAGGGCTGATTCTCGGTCTTCCAGCCGTCCGGGAAGATGAGCTGGAATCCCATCTCCGGGTGATAGAAGCGGTTCCCCTCGAAGTACCCCTGCCGCGGATCGTCGCCGTAGACGATTCCCTCCACCCGCTTGCGGTAGACCGCGTCGCCGATCGCCAGGCCGCGGGGCGCGCCGCCGGCGGCGGCCTGAGCCAGCTGCGTCGTCCGCACCTCGCGATCGCCCGGATCGGGGTGGGTCGAGAGGAAGTTGGGCAGGGTGCTTCCGGTGCGCTCGCTGATCCGTTTCAGGGTCGCGTAGGTCGCGGGGATCGTCCGCGGATCGTACCCCGAGCGGAGCGAGTACTGAATCCCCAGCTCGTCGGCCTGCGTCTCGTGGTCGCGGCTGTACTTGAGGAAGAGGAGCCCCAGCCCCTGCTGCGCGAGCCCGCTGTAGGGGCGGAAGGCGTCCACGAAGATCGCGCCGGCCAAAAGCCCGATGCCGGCGATCTGCTGCTGCGTCATCTGCTGCGCGCTGTGGCGCGCGGTCACGTGTCCGATCTCGTGTCCCAGGATTCCGGCCAGTTGGCTCTCGGAGTTCACGTACGCCATGATCCCGCGCGTGATGTAGATGTAACCGCCGGGAAGGGCGAACGCGTTCACCACCGGAGAGTCGAGGACGCGGAAGGTCCACTTGAGATTCGGCAGGTGCGACACGCGCGCGAGCTTCTGGCCGATGGAGTCGACGTACGACTGCGTGGAGGCGTCGCCGTAGAGTCCGAATTCGGCGACGATGGCTGGATCGGCCTCGCGACCCATCTCGACCTCGCGGCCGGTGGAGACGAGATTGATCTGGCGCTTTCCGGTCGCCGGGTTGACGGCGCAGCCGGACCCGGTCCAGAGCGCGGCGGCGGCGAGCGCCGCCAACGTGACGAGCAGAACTCCTGTCCTGCGTGAACGGATCATTCGAATTTCTCCCTGGGGGACTTCCCCCGGCGAAGTGAGTGCAACCGGAACCGCGATATGATACACCGACAACCGGCCCGCCGCTCCGGCCACGACGCGATCGCCGTCCATTCCGCCATCCAGAGGAGCCGATGCCCGCCACCTCCCTCGACCTCGACCTCCTGGCCGTCCAGACGATCAAGTTCCTCAGCGTGGACGCCGTGGAACAGGCCCGCTCCGGACATCCGGGGGCGCCGATGGGGGCCGCCGACGCGACGTACGCGCTCTGGTCCCGCCATCTGCGGTTCGATCCCGACGATCCGGCGTGGGTGAACCGCGACCGGTTCGTTCTCTCGGCGGGACACGCGTCGATGCTCCTCTATTCGCTCCTCCACCTCTTCGAGTGCGGGCTGCCGATGGAAGAGATCCGCCGCTTCCGTCAGTGGGACTCCCGCACGCCCGGGCACCCCGAAGTCGGCCACACGCCCGGCGTCGAGGCGACGACGGGGCCGCTGGGGCAGGGGTTCGCCAACGCGGTCGGCATGGGACTGGGGCAGCGCCTGGCACAGGCGCGATTCCCGGCCCTCGGCCGGCTCCTCGATCATCGCGTCTTCGCGCTCGTGAGCGACGGCGATCTGATGGAGGGAGTCAGCGCGGAAGCGGCCGCCCTGGCCGGACACTGGAATCTGGGTAACCTCGTCTTTCTCTACGACGACAACCGAATCTCGATCGAGGGTCCCACGACGCTCGCCTGGAGCGAGGACGTCGGACGCCGGTTCGAGGCGTACGGCTGGCAGACGATTCACGTCGACGGGCACGACCGGGCGGCGGTGTCGGCGGCCCTCGACGCGGCGATCGCCGAGACGGGGCGCCCGTCGCTCATCCTGGCGCGGACCACGATCGGTAAGGGCGCTCCCGGCAAGGAGGGGACGGCGAAGACGCACGGCGAGCCGCTCGGCGCCGACGAAACGAAGCGCGCCAAGGAGGCCGCGGGGTGGCCCCTGGAACCAACCTTCCACGTTCCAGCGGAGGCCCGGGCGCACTTCGCGGCGCTGGCGAGCGCGAAGCGCGCGGCCGCCGCGGCATGGCGCGCCCGCTTCGAGGAGGCGCGTCGCGCGGAGCCCGAGGAAGCCGCGCGGTGGGATTCGCTCTGGGCCCGGGCCGTGCCGGACGATCTCGAGGCGATGTTTGCGGCGGAGGCGTCGAGCGGCGAGGGGCTCGCCACGCGGTCGTGGTCGGGGCGGATGATCCAGGTCGCGGCCGCGGCGATCCCGTCGCTGATCGGCGGGTCGGCCGACCTCGGTCCCTCCAACGTCACCGACATCAAGGGCGGCGGCGACGTCGCTCCCGAAGGGCTGAAGGCGGGGGCGCCGATGTCGTTCGCGGGGAAGACGCTCCACTTCGGCGTCCGCGAGCACGCCATGGGCTCGATCCTGAACGGTCTCGGACTCTACGGCGCGTGGATCCCCTTCGGCGGCACCTTCCTCGTCTTCTCCGACTACATGCGTCCGGCGATGCGGCTGGCGGCGCTCTCTCGCCTTCGCGCCATCTACGTCTTCACGCACGACAGCGTCTTCCTGGGCGAGGACGGCCCGACGCACCAGCCGATCGAGCACCTGGGGGCGCTCCGCCTCATCCCCGATCTCGAGGTCTGGCGGCCGGCGGACGGGCTGGAGACGGCCGTCGCGTGGGCGGAGGCGATTCGGCGCGACAAGGCGCCGACGGCGCTCGTCCTGACGCGGCAGAGGCTCGCGCCGATCCCGCGACCGGCGTCGTTCGATCGCTCCGAGATCCGGCGGGGCGGCTATGTCGCGGCGGACACCGCGGACCGCGCGTCGCACGTCACGCTGGTCGCGTCGGGATCGGAGACACCGCTGGCGCTGGAGGCGAGAGCGCTCCTCCAGGAGCGCGGCATTCTCGCGCGTGTCGTCTCCGTTCCGTGCGTGGAGCGCTTCGAACTCCAGTCCGCCGACTATCGCGACGAGGTCCTCCCGCCGGGCGGCCCGATCGCCGTGATCGAGGCGGCGAAGACCGATCTCTGGTGCGCCACGGTCGGTCGCGACGCTCTCCGCATCGGGATCGGCCGCTTCGGCGCCTCGGCTCCGGCGGAAGTCCTGGCCGAGAAATTCGCGCTCACGCCGGCGGCGGTGGCCGAACGCGTCTCGGGGTGGCTCCGCCGAGGATGAGACTCGCGCGCGCCGCCGTCCTCCTGATCGCGCTGGCGCTCCTGATCCCGTACGCCGCCTACCTGACCGACGACAGCTTCATCCACTTTCAATTCGCGAAGCACCTCCTGCGCGGGGAGGGTTTCGCCTTCAATGCCGGGGAGCCGACCTACGGGGCGACGAGCCCGCTCTGGGTTCTCCTCCTCGCGGCGGCGGGACTTTTCGTTCCGGGCGCCGCGGCCACGCCCGACTCCACGTCCGTCATGCCGCTCCTCGGGTGGATCTCCAAGGCGTGGGGCGCGCTCTTCACGGCGCTCGCCGTGATCTGGTGCGGGAGAGTGGCGCGCCGGCTCGGATGGGACGCGCGCGCGGGGCTGATCCTCGCGGCGCTCGCGGCGTTCCACGCCTGGTCGACGCGCTGGGCGGTCTCTGGGATGGAAACGCCGCTGGCGTTCTTCCTGGTGCTGGTCTCGCTCGAGGCCCTCGCGGCCGCGCTCCTCGATGGGCGATCCGCCTGGCCCGCCGGCGCCGCGCTGGCCGGCGCCGCGCTGGCACGGCCGGAAGCGCTCCTCCTCGCGGCCATGGCGGGCGCGGCCCTCGCGCTCGCGAAGGGGGAAGCGGGCGACTCGCGCGCGCCGCGCGCCCGGCGCGTCGGATCGTTCTCGGCGGGCTTCGCGATTCCCTACGGCGCGTGGCTCGTCACCGCGTGGTTTCTCTTCCATCGCCTCCTGCCGAACACGAGCGGCGCCAAGGCCGGGGCCTGGCTCGATCTCGAACGGGCGATCGCGGCGCTGCGCGATTCGATCCGCATCGTCCTCGCCGCGGAACTGATTCCGATCGCGGTGGCGGTCGTGGTGCTTGCGCTGGGTGGCGGAGAGCGCCTCGGACGCCTCGCTTCCGGACGGCGCGCCTTCTGGCTCCTCGTGGCGCTCTGGCCGCTGGCGCTGGTCGCGTTCCTCGCGCTGAGCGGGGTCCAGGTCGTCTCGCGCTATCTGATCGTGGCGACGCCGTGCGTTCTCCTGCTCGGCGTGGCCTCGCTCCGGCATCTGACCGGGAGTTCCGTCTCCCGGGCGCGCGCCGCCGGAGTCGCTGCCATCCTCTTCGTCACGCTCCACGCCGCCGAGGGCCTGTACGTCACCTTTCGCGTGAGCGCCCCCTCGGCCCGGGAACACACGAGGGGGCTCCTCGCCTCGCTCGGCGGCATCGGCCTCTGGGCCCGCGAGAACACTCCGCCGCGGACCCTCTTCGCCGTGGCCGACATCGGCGCGTTCGGGTACTACAGCGACCGCCCCGTGCTCGATCTCTACGGACTCGTGACCCCCCCCATGGGGCCGATCTCGGTCCGCGAGGGTTACGATCGCGTCGTCCTCGATCTCCGATTCGAGGGGATTGCCCGCCCCGACTACTTGGTCGACCGCGCGAGAACCGAGGCGCGACTGACGGCGACGCCGGAGCCCGACAACCCCTACCGCTTCCTCTTCGCCCGCGCGATTTCCAACCTCGGCATCACGAGGCCGGGGGAGTGGGTCTATTCGGTCTACGCCATCGACTGGGCGACCTGGGACCGCCTTCATCCCAAACTCGCGGAGCGTTGAGTCGCGCCGGCGCGAGGAGTAGACTAGTGGGAAGTCGCAGCCCGGCTTTGGCCCACGAATCACCTCGTTAACCAGCATGGGTACAATCGATTCCGTGAGATTCCTCCTCTGTTTTCGAGGGCTCGGACGCGCGGCGCTAGCCGGAACCGTCGCCGCTGCACTCGGTTTTGCTGGGGCGTCCCAAGGGCTCGCCCGCATCGCCCCCGCTCCTGCCCGGAGCGTCCAGTCGGCCGGGCAGGCGGCCCCGTTCGCGCCCGCGCTGACCCCCTCGCTTTCCGGCTCCGCGGTCGAGGGGGTGATCCTCACCGCCGATTCGCTCGCCGCGTCGCTTCAGCCGCTGGCCGATTTCCAGACGGGCACGGGTCACCCGACGGTGGTCCGAACGCTCGCCACCGTGCGGGCCGACGACCCGCGCTCCAACGATCTCGCGCAGGCGATCCGCTCCTTCCTCCTCCGCGCGCGGACACTTTGGGGGACCGAGTGGGTGCTTCTGGCGGGCGATCACGAGTCGATTCCGCTTCGCCTCGTCCAGGTAAAGTTCTCCGAGACCGAGGAGATCGCGACCGACGCCTATTACTCCGATCTCGACGGGACGTGGGACGGGAACGGGAACGGGATCTACGGAGAGGTAGGGGACTCCCTCGACATGGAACCCGACCTCGACGTCGGGCGCCTTTCCGTCACGAATCGCCTCGACGCCGAGACGCAGGTGGCGAAGCTCCTCCGCTACCGGCGAGTGCCGCCGGTCGTCGCGGCTTCGAGGCAACTCTATCTCGCGGAAGTGCTTTTCCCGCGCGACTGGACTCCCGGACAGTTGGTCCAGGTCGACGGCGCGCGGGAGGGGGAGTCGCTTCGCGTCCGTGCGCCCGCCTGCGCGACGATCGACCGCTTCTACGAAAACCAGACCCGCTATCCGGGATCGCAACTCCTGACGAAGGCCGCCGCGCTCCAGCAGCTGGGGCGAGGACATGGAATCGTGCAGCATGTCGGTCACGGGTCGCGCTCGCAAATCTCCGTCGGAAGCGAACTGATCACGCTCGCCGACGTGGCGTCGCCGGCGTTCGGCGACTCGGCCTTCCTCTGGGTCTCCTCGAATTGCGCCTCCGCCGCGGTCGACTTCGATTGCTTCGCGGAGGCGCTGCTTCGAAAGCCCGGCGGCGCCGTGGCCTATGTCGGCGCCACGCGCGATGCGTGGCCCGGCGTCAGCGAGGTCGTGGCGGAGACCGTGGCGGACGCCGTCGCGCCGAAGCAGGGGACGAGACTGTCGATCGGAAGGGCGGTGACCGCGGCGAGGAGGGCGCTCCTGCCTCTCGCGGCCGAGGAGACGCCTCAGCGCTGGGGCTATTTCGAGACGATTCTCCTCGGCGATCCGACGCTTCGCGTCTGGGGCTGCCAGCCGGAGACACTCTCGGTCACCCGCCCCTCGACCGTCCCGCTCGGGGCCGGCGGTCTCGCCGTCTCCGTCTCGTCCGGGGGAGCGCCGGTGGAATCGGCGCTCGTCGTGGCGCTGAAGGCGGGGGAGGATTTCCGCGCGGTCTACACCGACGCCGCCGGACAGGCCTGGGTTCCATTCCTTCCCGCATCGGTCGGGCCGTTCTCCCTCACCGTGTCCGGCGCGAACGCCATCGCCTTCGAGGACACGCTGCAGGTCGGCGCCGCCTCCGCGGCTCATTTCCGGTTCGCTTCCCTTTCGAACGACGATTCGGCGTACGGCGACGGCGATGGCCGGGCCGACGCGGGGGAGCGATTCGGGTTCTCAGGGACGCTGGAGAACACGGGGACGGGTTCTACCGGGGATCCGGTCACGATCGAAATCGAGGCGCTGAGCGGAGGTCTCGTCGTGGAGCAGGGTACGGCGGCGCTCGCCGCGATCGCGGCTGGTGGGAGCGCGGCGGTTCCCTCGTCGCTCCGCCTCCTTGCCTCCTCGTCGCCGAACGCGCCGCGCTCCGGGCAGGTCCGGCTGATCGCGCGCGACGCCTCGCGGGCCGACACGTTCCTCATCGCCGTCGAGATCGCCGCCCCGGCGCTCCTCCTTGCTAGTTCCACGCTCGCCGACACGGCCCCCGGCGACGGCGACGGGATTCCGGAAGCGGGGGAGACCTCCGACTGGTCGTGGACGATCGCGAACGAGGGGACGGGAGCCGCGCGCGGCGTGACGATTCGCGCGCGCACGCCGGCTCCCGGCGTGACCCTTCTCGATTCGGTCGCGACCGTGGGTGATGTGGCCCCCGGATCGTCGGCCGCCGCATCCGCCCCGATCCGCTTCGCGCTCGCCGCCCCCGTCGCGGGAAGGCTCTTCGACCTCCATCTTCTCGACACCCGTGACCACGCCTCGATCGTCTCCGTCGCGCGCGGCGGCCTTCCCGGTGCCCCCGCGGGGCTCCATGTCACGTCGTCGTCGTCGAGCCGGCTCTCGCTCGGCTGGACGGCGGCTCCGCAGACGGGGCTTCTCGGCTACCACGTCTATCGCGCGTTCGACGACGGATCGCCTCTGGTCCGCGTCACGGCCGCGCCGATCCGCGCGATTCCGGAGTTCGAGGACGCGGGGCTAGCACTTCTCAGGCGCTACCGCTATGCGGTGACGGCCGTCGATTCGAGCGGCAACGAGGGCGCGCTCTCGGCGCCGATCATGGCGAGCACGACACCGCCCGCGGCGATCGGGTGGCCGGCCGAGTTCGGCCAGCCCACCTCCTCGAACGTCTGCATCGGGGATCTGGACGGCGACGGGCGCCTGGAGTTGGTCGTCGGGGCCGACTACCTCTACGCCTTCCACGCCGACGGCACCGAGGTGAGGGACGGCGACGCGAATCCCGTCACCACCGGGATCTTCTCGACGCTCCTCCACAACATCGCGTCGTCGCCGGCCATCGCCGACATTGACCTCGACGGCACGCCGGAGATCGTGGCGGCTTCCTGGAACGACTCCCTCGTGGCCGTCTTTCGCCTCGACGGCTCGCTCCTTCCGGGGTGGCCGAAGAGAGGGGCCGCGCCGTTCTGGTCGTCGCCGGCCATCGGCGACATCGACGGAGACGGCGGGCCTGACATCGTGATCGGATCGAACTCCTCCAGGCTCTACGCGTGGCACGCCGACGGAACCGAGGTGCGGGACGGCGACGCCAACGCCTCGACAGACGGCATCCTCTTCCTCCCCTCGGGCACGGTCATCTCCTCGCCGGCAATCGCCGATCTGGACGGAGACAACGTCCGCGAGATCGTCTTCGGCACCTCGGGGTCGCGCGTCTACGTGATGCATCACGACGGCGTCATGGCCGGCTGGCCGTTCCTCGCGACTGGTGCCTTCAGCTCCTCGCCGGCGATCGGCGACGTCGTGGCGGGAGGCGCGCGCGAGATCGTGATGGCCTCCACGAACGACAGCGTCTACGTCCTGACCGCTGCGGGTTCGCGCGCGCCCGGCTGGCCGCAACCGCTCGAACTCACCACCGGCAACGGTCGCGCGCCGTCGGCGGCGCTGGCTCGACTCCGCTCCAACCTGGGCGATCCGACGCTTCACGTCGTGATCGCCGGCGCGGACGGCTCGGTCCGCGCCTACGATCCTTCCGGCGCGCTTCTCGCCGGTTTCGCCTCGCTCTCCTTCGGCGCCGCCACCGAGGCAAGTCCCGCTGTGGCCGACCTCGACGGCGACGGCGTTCCCGAGATCCTCGTCGCTGCCGAAGATCGGCGGCTCTACGCCTACGGCTCCGACGGCACCGCCGTCAGCGGTTTCCCGATCGAGATCGGGGCCGAGGCGCGGAGCACGCCCGCGGTCTGGGACTTGGACGGCGACGGGGCGACCGAGATCGCGCTGGCGGGGTGGGACCGAAAGCTTCACGTCTGGCGCTACCCTGGGTTCTTCTCGCCGCTTGGCGCCCCGTGGCCGATGTGGCGCCACGACAACTGGCACACGGGGCTCATGACCTTCCCGATCCTGACCCACGCCGATCCGCCCCCGGCCCCGGCGCCAGCTCCCGCGCCGCCCGCGCGCCCCTGGCTTGGGCAGAACCGGCCGAATCCTTTCAACCCCTCGACGGTGATCGGCTTCGCCGTGCCGGGGCCGGAACGCGCCGAGGTGCGGCTCCGGGTCTTCGACGTGGCGGGCCGCCTGGTGGCGACGCTGGTTTCCCGGCGGCTCGATCCCGGCTATCATGAGGTCCGCTGGGACGGCCGATCGGACCGCGGCGGGACGCTCGCGTCGGGCGTTTACCTGCTGCGGGCGGAGATCGGCCCGGCGACGCTTTCGCGAAAGCTGGCGCTGATTCGCTGAGTCTCGCGCCGGGGAATTCCGCTCCGGAGCGGCATCGCGACCCTTTCCTTCCTTCTCTCGAGGAGTGTTCATGAGCGGACCGGTCCGCGTGCGCTTCGCGCCGAGCCCGACGGGATATCTTCACGTCGGCGGCGCGCGCACCGCGTTGTTCAACTATCTTTTCGCCCGCCACCACGGCGGGACGTTCGTGCTCCGCATCGAGGACACCGACCGCGAGCGCTCCACGCAGGAATCGGTCGGGGCGATCTTCGACGGGCTCCGGTGGCTGGGGCTCCAGTGGGACGAAGGGCCCGACGCCGGCGGCACGCACGGCCCTTACTTCCAGAGCGAGCGGCTCCCGGGCTACGCCGACGCCGCACGACGGCTCCTGGCGGAGGGGAAGGCGTATCGCTGCTTCTGCCATCCCGAGGAACTGAAGCGGCGGCGGGAGGCGGCGCTCGGGCGGGGAGAGCCGCCCAAGTACGATCGCGCCTGCCTGGCGCTCCCGCCGGGCGAGGCCGACGCGCGCGCCGCGAAGGGGGAACCCCACGCGATCCGCTACCGCATGCCCGACGACGGCGGCACGACGTGGCCCGACGCCGTCCGGGGCGACGTGACGTTCCAGAACGCGACCCTGGACGATCTGGTGATCTTCCGCGCCGACCGGCACCCGACCTACAACTTCGCGGCGGTGGTGGACGACGCCGCCATGGAGATCACGCACGTCATCCGCGGCGACGACCACATCTCGAACACGCCGCGCCAGCTCTGTCTCTACGACGCCCTCGGCCTCACGCCGCCGATCTTCGGGCACGTGCCGATGATCCTCGGCCCCGACGGCACGCGGCTCTCCAAACGGCACGGCGCCCAGGCGGTGACGGAGTTCCGCGACGCGGGCTACCTCCCCGAGGCGCTCGTCAATTTCATGGCGCTTCTGGGCTGGGCGTACGACGGCGAGCGGGAGATCTTCACCATGGAGGAACTGGCGAAGGCCTTCACCCTGGAGCGGGTCTCGAAGAACCCCGCCATCTTCAACTACGAGAAACTCGACTGGATGAACGGGGAGTACTTCCGCGCGCTTCCGCTGGAGACGCGCGCCGAGATGGTCGCCGTGCATCTGCGCGAGACGAACGCGCTCCCTCCCGAGGCGTACGCCGATCGCCCGTATCTGGAGCGGGCCGTCGCGGCGGTGGGGGACCGGATGAAACGCCCGCAGCACTTCCTCGACTACGCCGCCTATCTCTTCGTCGAGCGCGTGGAGCCGGAGCCGGGCCCCTGGGCCGAACTCCAGGCGAAGGCTGGCGCCGCGGGGAGGCTACGCCGCTTCGCCGAGCTTCTGGAGGGAGGCGTCGCGTTCGAGCACGATCCGCTCGATCAGGCGGCGCGCGCGCTCGCCACGGAAGTGGGCGTGAAGTTCGGGGACCTGGTCATGCCGGCGCGCATCGCTCTGACCGGGAAGAAGGTGAGCCCCGGGATCTTCGACGTCATCATGCTCCTCGGGCGGGAGCGGACCGTGCGCCGTCTCCGCGACATGGCCGACCGGCTCGAGAGCGCGTCGCCGGCGGCGGCCTCCTGATCTCCGCGTGAGCGCCACGGACGGCCTCCCTCCCGCGCTGAAGGGACTTCGCGTCGCGCTCGTTCACGACTGGCTGACGGGGATGCGCGGGGGCGAGAAGTGCCTCGAGGTGCTGGCGGAGATGTTCCCGTCCGCCGACCTCTACACGCTCGTCCACCAGAAGGGGACGGTGGCCCCGGTCATCGAGGGGCGCCGCGTCGTCGAATCGTGGATCGCGCGCCTCCCGGGTGGGCGGAAACACTATCGCTGGTACGCCCCCTTCTTTCCGCTGGCGATCGAATCGTTCGACCTGAGTGCCTACGATCTCGTCGTCTCCACGAGCCACTGCGTCGCGAAGGGGGCCGTGACGCGCGCCGACACGCTCCACGTCTGCTACTGTTTCACGCCCGTCCGTTATTTCTGGGACCTCTACTCCGAGTATTTCGGCCCGGGGAAGGGGAACGCCGTCTCTCGCGCCACGGCGCCGCTCCTGGGGCACTACTACCGGCTCTGGGACCGCGTCAGCGCCGACCGCGTCGATCTCTTCATCGCCGACTCGGAACACGTGCGAGACCGAATCGCGAAGCACTACCGGCGCCGTTCGCTCGTGATCCATCCGCCGGTCGATACCGCCGCGTTCACCCCGGCGAATGCTCCGGCTGCCAAGGACTCACCGTATCTCGTCGTCTCCGCGCTCGTCCCGTACAAGGGCGTGGAGCGCGCCATTCGCGTCTGCGCCGCGCGAGGGGTTCCGCTGAGGATCGTCGGCACCGGGCCCGATGAGGGCCGCCTGCGCGCGCTGGCCGGCTCGGGAGTGCGCTTCGACGGCTGGCTCTCGGCCGAGGCGCTGCGCGCGGCCTATCGTGACTGCCGGGCGCTCATCCAGGCGCACGAGGAGGATTTCGGGATCGCTCCGGTCGAAGCGCTGGCGGCGGGACGCCCGGTCGTGGCGCTGGCGAAGGGTGGAGCGTCGGAGGTCGTGACGCCGGAGTGCGGCGTCCTCTACGACGATCCGACCGATGCCGGACTCGACGCGGCGCTCACGGCGTTCGAACGGCTCACGTTCGATTCCGAGGAACTCCGGCGGCGCTCGCTTCACTTTTCCCGCGAGGCCTACCGGAGCCGAATGAGCGATGCACTCCTCCGCGCGCGGGAGCGATTCGCCGCCCGGAAGGGCGCTCCGTTTCCCCTCGACCCGGAGCACCCCGAGTAGCGGATCGGCTACTTCGGCACGTCGCGGAGATCGCCCGCGACGACGACGTGCATCCGATCCGGGTGGAGATGCTTCCGGATCGCCGCGTCCACCTCTTCCCGCGTCACCGCGCGAAACCGCGCGGGATACTCGTCCAGATACTTCGCTCCGAATCCAAACTTCTCGGCGTAGGTCAGCTGCGTGGCGACGCCCGTGTTCGTGCCGAGGCGGACCTGGAAATTGCCGGCGAAGAAGCTCTTCTGCGTCTCCACCTCCTCCGCGCCGATCCCGTCGCGCACGTACTGCGCGATCACCTCGCGGGACGAGCGGATCGCCTTCGCGGCGTTCTGCGGCGCCACGGCGGCGACGAGGGCCCACGCTCCGTCGATCGCGTCGGTCCAGAAGAACCGCGAATTGATCGAATAGGAGAGGCCCTCCACGTCGCGCACCCGTTTCCCCACGCGGGACGTCAGCCCCGACTGTCCCAGCGCGGCGTTCGCGATGAGCGCCGCCTCGAAGTCGGGATCTCGACGCGCGAGTCCGCTCGAGTGTCCGATGGTGAAATTGGCGTTCGCCTTGCCGGGCATCGTCTCCACCACTTCCTGCGCGCTTCCCGGCTCCGTGCGCGGCGGCGCCGCCGCCGGCCTGGCGCCCCGCGGCATGTCCGCGAATAGCGACGCGACGAGCGCGATCGCCTCCCGCGGATCGACGTCGCCGACGATGGAGAGGACGGTCCCCGAACCGACGTAGCGCTCGGCGTGATAGGCGCGGAGGCTCGCGACCGTCGCGGCGTCGAGGCTCGCCGTCATCGCGTCGCGGGTCGGAGCCGCGTAGGGATGTCCCGCGGGGTAGATGAGGCGCGAAAGCCGGTCGGACGCGCGCTGGGCGGTGTCGTCGTCGCTCCTCAAGACCTCGGCGCGGAGTTCCTCCTTCGCCTTCGCCAGTTCGTCCGGCGCGAGGGTCGGTCGAATCACGTCGTCCGCGATCGTCTCGAGCAGGAGGCGCAGGTCGCGCGCCAGGCCCGACCCGACGATCCCGATGTCCAGCAAGTCCGGGAAGATCGCGAGACGGGCTCCCGCGTCGTCGAGGTGCGCGGCGATCTCGCGCTTGTCGCGCCCTCCGGCACCACGCGTCACCATCTTCGCCACCAGCGCGGGGACGGACGGCCGGCCCGCGGGGGCGTGGACCCGCCCCGCGAGAATGATGCCGTGGATGGCAACGGTCGGAAGCGTTCGGTTCGCCAGCACCTGGACGACGAGTCCGTTCGGCAACTCCTCCCGCACCGTGCGCGCGGCGAACCGCGCCGCGTCGGCCAGATCTTCCGTGTCGGCCGCGCCCCCCGCGCCCGCGCGTTTCGACTTCGCCTTGCCCTTCGCCTTGGGGGGTTCCTTCGCGGGCGGCGCGCTCGCCTCCTCCCGCTGCGGGACGTACCAGCCGACGGTCGCCTTGTCGGGTTGAAAATAGGTCGCCGCCACCCGCTTCACGTCGTCCGCGGTGGTCTTTCTGAGTCCGTCGACGTACGACACGAACCACATCCAGTTCGCGGAGGCGACCGCCTCGCCCAGCGAGGAGGCGAGCTCGTAGGTTCCGTCACGGCCACGCACGGTCGCGACCTCCAGTTTCTTCTTCGCGCGTTTCAACTCGTCCGCCGAGACCCCGTCGCGCGCCACGGCGGCGAGCGCCGACTTCAGGGCGGCTTCGACCGCCTCGTGCGACGAGGTCGGCGCCACGGTGGCCTGGACGGAGAAGGGATACGGATCGGCCAGCGTGTAGTTCCATGCGTCGATCTCGGTCGCCAGCTGCTTCTCCACCAGGCTCTGGTAGAGCCGCGAGTTCACGCCTGACGCCAGGATCATCTGGAGAAGCTCCAGCGGGAGAAAGTCAGGGTGAAGCGAGCCGGGGCGGAGGTAGGCGATCTGGACGATGCCAAACGTGCCGGGCCGCCTCACGACGACGCGGCGCTCGCCCTCCTGCGGCGGCTCGACGGTGATCACCCGGGGGATCGGCTCCGTGGAGCGCGGGAACGCGCCGAATTCACGATCGAAGAGGCGCAGCGCCGTCGCGCGATCGAAGTCGCCCACCACGATCGCGGTTGCGTTGTCGGGATGGAAGTAGCGGCGATAGTGCTCGCGCAGGGTCTCCGTCGAGACGCCCTCGATGTCGCTCCGGTAGCCGATCGTGTCCCAGTGATAGGGGTGCGCCGTGACCGACGCGCCGACGACGGCCTTGTCGAGTGCGCCGTAGGGGTTGTTCTCGCCGATCTCGTACTCGTTCCGGACCACCGACATTTCCGGCTGCCGCTCGGAGTCGAGCAGGAGCGCGCGACCCAGCCGGTCGGCCTCGATCTTCATCGCGAGCTCGAGCTTGTCGGAGGGGAGCGTGGAGTAGCCGGTCATCCGGTCGTTCCAGGTCGTCATGTTGGAGGAGCCGAAATCGGCCCCGGCTTCGTAGAGCACCTCCTGAAAGGTCTTCTTCCCGTTCGCCTTTCCGAAGTTCCTCGTGCTCTTGTTGAAGAGGAGGTGCTCCAGGAGGTGCGCGGAACCGGTGGCGCCCGGCCATTCGTTCCTCGAACCGACGTGGTAGACGACGAGGAAGGTGACGACGGGAACGCTCCGGTTCGGCACCAGAAGGACGTTCATCCCGTTCGAGCGAAGTCGGAATTCGGCGATCCCGCCCAGCGAATCGACGCGCTCGACGTTCGTGGGATGGGAGCGCTCCCGGCGCAGCGCCTCGCGCGGCTGCGCGGACGCGGGCGCCGGAGCGAGCAGGAAGCCGAGCAGCGACAGCAAAGCCACCGCGCCGGCGGCGAAGCCGTGGCGAGACGTCATGAGATGGATCCTTTCCGTGTCGGGTTCGTCGGGTTCGTCGGGTTCCGCGGGATTCGACCGGGTTGGATGGGGAAATGGGGGAAGCCGGTTGGTAGCGCTACGGGGAATCGAACCCCGGTTTGATGGCTGAGAACCATCCGTCCTGACCCCTAGACGATAGCGCCCCATCCGGCTTCCACTCGCGGATCGTTAAGTTGGCTGGGGGAAGAGGATTCGAACCCCTGTACCGTGGTCCAGAGCCACGTGTCCTACCACTGGACGATCCCCCAACGGGCTGAAAAAATTAGCATGGGCGCCGCGGCCGGTCAACCAGCCCGACGCGTACCGGGGTTCTGGCCGCGGAAGTGCTGTCGGAGGAAGAGGATGAAGAGGACGAGGAGGCCCACGACGACGACCAGGTCGAAACCGTGCCAGAAGGTTTTGATTTTTTCCCAGTTTTCGCGGAAGAGGACGCCGACGTAGGCGAGCGCGAGCGACCAGAAAAGGGAGCCGAGGAACGTGTAGAGGGTGAAGCGCCAGAAGGGGACGCGAGCGGCCCCGGCGGGGAGCGACACGAAGGTGCGGACGATCGGAAGCAGCCGCGTCCAAAACGCCACCTGTAATCCGTGCTTCTGCAGCCAGCGCTCGGCGCGGTCGTACTCCTCGATACGGATGAGCCTCAGGCGGGCCAGGCCCTCCGCCGCGGCTCGTCCGAATTTCATTCCGGCCCAGTAGGCGACCCACGATCCGAGCACATTCCCGACGGCCCCGGCGAGCGTAACGCCCCAGAGCGTGAAGCGCCCGGTCGTCACGAGATAGCCGGAGAAGGGCATGATGATCTCGCTCGGGAGCGGGATGCAGGCGCTCTCGATGGCCATGCAGAGGACGATTCCGCCGTAGCCGAGGACGGAGATCGTGGAGAGGATGAAGGCCGACAGCGGCGCGAGGATCTGCTCGAGAAAATGCACGGCGGAACGGTACCCGGAATGGACCGGGGGCGACAAGCGGAAAGAGTTCATTCTTGAGGGGTTAACCGTGGCGTGCTAGCGTCGGTTCGAATGCGACTCAGCCCCCGATCCGAGAAGGCGCTTCCCACGGCCATACAACCCGCGCTACTGCTCCTCCTCGTGGCGTGCCTGCCGTTCGGTCCCCGGGGCGCCGGAGCCGATCCACTCTCGCTCGGCGCGCGGCAGACGCCCCTGGCGTTCGCGCCCGAGTATGGGGACGTCGTCCTCTCCGCGCCGGGAACCGGGACAGGGACCCTCCTCGTCTCGACGCGGGAGGGGGTGGAGGTTCGCCTGCCGAGCGATCCCGGCGGGATTCCTCTCGGGATCTACCGCGCCGCGGGCGTCGTCGAGGCGATCGACGCGCGTGGATCGCGGGCCTACCTCTTCCAGGGAGGCCGAGGGCTCTCGCTCCTCGATCTCACGACCCCGGCGTCTCCCCGCCTCGCGGCGAGTCTGGAAACGCCCCATCCGGCGGAGTTGGGGACCATTCTCGGCGACGGCTCCTGCGTCGCCGCCAGCGATTCCTTCCTCCAGATCGTCCGGCTCGAGAGCGGCGACGACCTTCGGTTGATCGAGACACTCTCATACGGCGATGGCCGGCAGATCCGGAGCGTGCGCGCCTCGGGGGACTCGATCCTCGTGGTCGCCGCCCGCCCGGGGGTCCTCCCGCGGCTCTACATCACGGTCTACCGCCTCCCGGCGGGCGCCACGTCGGTGACCCGCCTGCACGAGTGGATCTTCAACGGCCGCGGCGCCGTGGACGCGGTCTGGCGGCCTCCGGTGGCGTTTGTGGCCGATGGCAACAACGGGATCACCACATTCAATACGGCCACGGGCGCCGTCGTGCAGACGACGCTCTATCGCTCCGGGCTCTTCGCCCGTTCGCTCGACGAAGGCGCCGGAGATCTCTTCGCCGTCGGAGAGGCGGGATCGCTTCAGCGCTTCACGCGATTCGGCTCGTTGGGAGAATCGCTTCTCGTTCGTCCGGGGGAGACGCTCGAACTCGAGCCGCATTCCGTGGCCGTCGACGGGCCGCGCGCCAACGTCACGACGCGCGCCGTGCTGGTGTCGACGGAGCCGGACGAAGTGGGGAGATCGCAGATCGAATTCCCTGTCTCGAGCAGCGTTTCGCTCCCGCCTATCGCGCCGGTGCGTCATGCCGGCCGCGCGCGGCGCATGGTCATCCAAGCCGGGTACGCCTACGTGGCCGACTACACGGGCGGGCTCCGCGTCTACCGGGCCGGAGGCGCCGACACGAGCCTGGTCGGAGTCCTCCCCCCGATCGGCAGCGCGCGCCCTGTCGATCTGGCGCTCGACGCGACCCAGTCGAGGCTCTATCTCGCCTCCGGCTCGGCCGGCCTCGAGGTCGTGGATGTCTCCGACCCATCGAATCCGCAGCGTCTCGGTTCGCTCGTCGTTCCCGGCCTGGCCAGCGCGGTCACCGTGATCGACGCGACGACCGTCGCCGTCGCGCGGCGGGGCGGGTTCTCGGCCGGCGTGACCTTCATCGACGTCTCCATCCCGACCTCGCCGCTCGCGCGCGGATCGGTGAACGCGCCGTTCCTCCAGGATCCCCGCGCTCTCGCGGCGCGCGACACCGTGCTCTACGTGGCGGACGAGCAACTTGGAGTCCTGTCGGTCGGCTTCGGCGACCCGGACGCCCCGGCCACCTTCGGGCTCCCGTCCGGCGCCGGCGCGCGCGATCTCGACCTGCAGGGAAACCTGCTCCTCGTGGCGTCTCGTTCGCGCGGGCTTCAAGTCGTCGAGGTGTTCGATCCCGCGAACCCGCTTCTTCGCTCCGAGCTCTTCCTGCCGCCGGTCTTCGGCGTCACGCGACAGGGATCGGTGGCGGTCGCCGCGCTCGGCGCGGCCGGGGTCGCGCTGATCGACATCTCCGTCCCGGCCTCCGCGCGCCTTCGATCGATCGTGCCCGCCGCCGGACTTCCCCGCGACGCCTCGTGGGTGGGTGACACGCTTCTCGTGACCGGAGGGACCTCCATCGACCGATTCCTCCTCTCGACCGCGCTCCCCGCCGCGACCGGCCTCTCGGTCACGCTCGATGCCGCCTCCGTGCTGCCGCGCGCGGTGCTCTCCTGGAGCGCCGCCGCCGCGGGAGGGCAGGTGGGCTGGAATCTCTATCGGGAACTCGGCCCGCCGAACGCAGGCTCGGCGACCCCCGGAGGGACGCGCGTGAATTCGGCCCTCCTCGATCCCGCGGCTTCGAGCGCGATCGACGGGAGCCTGTCGGCCGGGCTGGAGCATCGCTATCGCCTGGAGGCCGTCTTTCAGGACGGGCGGGCTCTCACGGTCGCGGAGGGATCGATCTACGTCCCGTCGAACTCCCGGCTTGGCCGCCCCTACCCGAATCCGTTTCGCCCCGCCGACGGCGCGGTCTCCCTGCCGTTCCGGACGATCGCGGCGGGGGGAACCGTCACGCTCCGCGTCGTGGACGTGAGGGGGCGCCTCGTTCGGGAAGTCACGCAGCCGGTGACCTCCGGATTCGGCGAGATCGGCTGGGACGGCAAGCGGGGCGACGGTCGCCGGGTGGCGAGCGGTGTCTACTATCTATATGTAAGGGGGGCGGGGCTCGACGATGCGCGGTCGGTCGTCCACCTCCGATAATCGCCTCATGACCCTCCCTCTCCCTCGCCTCCCGCGCGCCCTCTCGGTTCTCCTGGCCGTCTGGCTGGGCGTGGCCGTGTCGCCCGCCTCGGCCCAGTACCCCAATCCCGGCCCGGCCATGCACGACGACGCCCCGGCTCCTGGCACGAGCGCGACACGGCCCCGATTCGCCGTCGACGCGACCCTTCAGCCGGGAGACGGAGGCGCCGACGTCCGCATTGACTACCGGATGGTGCGCGACGAGCTCCTCTTCGAGCGGACGAGCGAGGGGTACCACGCGTCCTACGAAGTCCGGGTCATCTTCTACAAGTCTAAGGGAGGGGCCCAGGCGACCGGGGAGGTCTTCCAGAAGAGCGTGCGAGTGGCGAGTTACGCGGACACGAGACTTCGGGGCGCGGACCTGATCGACCACGTCACGCTCCGAGCGCCGGCCGGCAAGTATCGCGTGCGGGTCGTCATCACCGATCTCGTCGCGGAGCGCGCCTCGGGGACCGAAATTCCCTTCGAGGTCCCCTCCGCGTCGAAGCAGTCGGTCTGGTTCAGCGACCTCTCCCTCGGCACGGTATCCGATTCGTCGTCGGCGGGCGGCACTTCCCGCGAACGCTTCGTCCCGGTCCCCTCGAGACGGTTCGGGCTCGACCTACCCGCCCTGGCCGTGATCGGGGAGGTCGTGGACGGGCGCTCCTTCGCGGCGGCGGGCGCCGGGGAGTCGTACCGGATCGCCGTGCGCGTGGTGAACGAGCTACAGGAGGCTGTCTGGAAAGGGGATACCACGATCGTCCGGGCCGGGGCCCGCACCCCGTTCCTCCTTCGGCCGCGGCTCCGGGGCCTGGAAGCAGGGAGCTACCGCGTCGTCCTGGAGTTGGTGGGTCCCCAGATTGCCGCGCCGGGCAAGAAGAAAGCCGAGCCGATCCGGCGTGAGCGGGCCTTCGAGGTCGAGCAGACGAGCGAGAACCTCGCGTGGGAATCGCGCTCCTCCCTGGAAGTCCTCCGCTACGTGGCCGCGCCCGCCGAGGTGGACGAGATGGAGCGGCTCGAGGGTCCCGATGCCCGGAAGGCGTACTGGGAACAGTTCTGGCGCCGCCTCGATCCAACCCCCGAGACCGAACGGAACGAGCGGCTGGAGGAGTTCTATCGCCGGGTGCAGTACGCGAACCAGCACTTCGCGGTCGGCATCGCCGGGTGGCGCACGGACATGGGGCGGATCTACATCCAAAACGGCGCCCCCGACGAGGTCGTGCGGAACCCCTTCAACTTCGATCGGCCTCCGGAAGAGATCTGGTTCTACTACAAGGACCAGGTCCGGTTCGTCTTCGTCGATCGGAACGGATTCGGCAGATTCGAGCTTGATCAGGCTCTGGGACAGCAGTCCCGGTAGGACCGTAAGTCATTATTTTTCAATGGAATGTGAATAGATTCACAAATTTTTATTTGACACCGGTTCCGGGTTCGCCTACGTTGCGGCCGGATTTCGAGAGGGCCTCCGCGGCCCGAGGCGGAAGGCTTTGAAGGAGTTGTGCGACACAGGTTTGTACGAACGGTCATTGCGGAAAAATTCAAATCGGAAAGGGGGTGGGGAGCGGCAGGTCCAACGAGCAGGAATTGCTCCATCGGATCTCCCTGGGTCGCCGTACGACATCGCAGATGCAGCGACCCAGGCGCTAGGACCCCGGATGGGCTGGGGTCCAACCAATCAAGGAGGCTAAATCAGATGTTTCAGCGCAAGCTGATTGCGGTTCTCAGCGTCATCGCCCTGCTCGCCGTGACGGCGGGCATGGGCCACGCATCCCTTTCCCGCGTCGAGGGCATGGGACTTTCGTCGCCGGTCCTGAGCCAGCTCACCGACGACTACGTGAACATCTACACGTATCCGGCGTCGGTCGTTCGCCAGAACAACCTCGTGCTCGCGGAACTCGGCAACAATCCGAGCGAGTCCGAGGATGCATTCACGCCGGAAGACCAGAGCTTCACGCTCATTCGCAATTTCCCGCGTTTAGGCATCGTCGCGGTCCAGATGAAGCAGAGCTCGCTGAACCTCCACGACGGCTCGAGCAACGTCAATAACGAGTGGTTCGACCTGATCTGGGGCAAGGCGTTCACCAAGATGGACTTCGCGGTTCGCTTCGATGTCGCGAATTCGTACTACGAAGGCGAGTTCAACACGCCGACGCCGGGCACCTACACGGCGCGCGGCAACGACTTCGGTTCCTTCGATCCGTACCCGTTCGGAACCTCCTTCTTCTCGGACGCCATCACCGGGACCGGCGTCGAGTTGAACACCTACGGAATCACGCCGTCCATCGCCCTTCACATGCAGGACGACAATCGTCTCGACATCGCGGCCACCTATCGCCGCTACTCGCTCGAGCGCGCCGAGTCGGGCACGTTCTACGCCCCGACCCCTGAGAAGTGGGAAGACGGCGGCAACGCGTCCTATGCGCTCCTCGCCCGGTACTTCATGAACAAGAGCGCGGCTAGCCAGTGGTACGTCGCGGGCTGGTACGTGAACAACGACCTCTCCTGGGAAGTCACGAACGCGTCGGCGACGGTGTTGTCGCGTTCCGCCGAGGAGACCTACAAGAACTACGGAATCGGCATCTCCAATAACATGAAGGTGAACGACAACAACACGCTGATCTGGGGCTTGGCGGCGTGGCAGACGAAGCACCAGTACGATCGCGGCGACAACAATGACGCCCTGATCAGTGGCGATACCAAGTCGCTCGAAGAGAAGTCGACGATGCTCCCGATCCTCTTCGCCGCCGTCGAGACCCAGGCCACGAGCTGGCTGAAGGTTCGCATCGGCGCCACGAACATGATCACCAACGATCGCTCCGACCAGTCGGATTTCGACTCTCCGACGAACACGTTCAGCCAGAAGATCCGCTTCACGGACTTCAACCTGGCGCTCGGCACCGGCATCCGGTGGAACAACCTCGACATCGACATGACGCTCAACGAGGAGTTCCCCTTCACGGGCGGCAATTTCCTCTCCGGCTCGGAGCAGGCGGCCTTCACGCGCGTCTCGGCTACCTACCACTACTAGAAACAAGCGACAGACTCCCGGGGCCTTCGCGCCCCGACGAATCGAGGGCCGCTCGGCGATCAAGCCGGGCGGCCCTTCGCCGATTACTCCGCAAATTCCCTTGACAGCCCAGGGGTGGGTTCCTACCTTGACCTCCATAGAGGGCAAGCGATTGCGGCCAGGCCTGCCGCCTCGCCGCTGGAGACATGTCTTGAGCGTGAAGGAGGAGTCACAAGAGAAAAGCCGGGTACCGTGGATCGAAGTCGAGGAGGGGCCCCGAGAAGGGGTGTATGGCAAGTCGGCGGAGGCCGCCGCGCGGCAATCGCCGTGAAACCAGGGAAGGAGTGACCCTCGAATGGCGCTTCCACAGAAATACAGGGGAGGGCGAACAATGTATCGACCTCGGTCGCGGAGTTGGCTAGGCGTCGCCATGATGTCCATGGCGGTCGCCGTTTTTGTTTCCGGGGTTGCCTGGGCGGGAACGACAGGCCAGATCTCGGGGACGGTTCGGGACGGGAAGAGCGGCGATCCGCTCGGGATGGTCAGCATCTCCATCCCTGAGCTGAAGCGCGGCGCCGTGACGGACGCACTGGGGAACTTCTTCATCGTGAACCTGCCTGCCGGCAAGTACACGGTGCGGGCTTCGCTCCTCGGCTTCGTCCCGCAGGCCCGCCAGGAAGTCCAGGTCTTCCCCGACTTCGTCACGAAACTCGACTTCTCCATGGAATCGAC
The DNA here is from genome assembly GCA_038060295.1 of Candidatus Eiseniibacteriota bacterium. Classification (GTDB taxonomy): domain Bacteria; phylum Eisenbacteria; class RBG-16-71-46; order SZUA-252; family SZUA-252; genus SZUA-252. The sequence goes on along the minus strand of JBBTHR010000034.1, from coordinate 9,659 downwards.
CGTCTTGCAGAACGTGCCAGAGGTCGAGGTGAAGGCCGAGCGGCCGCTGATCCAGAAGGACGTCACCGGGACGACCCGCTTCCTGAGCGGCGAGGAAATCCGTAACCAGCCTCTCCGCGGCTACCAGGACGCCGTCGCGCAGCAGGCGGGCGTCGTGAACTTCAAGCTGAACATCGACAACGAGTCGAACAACGGGAACACGCTCATCATCCGCGGCGGGCGCCCGAACGAGGTCGCCTACTACGTGGACGGCTTCTCGCAGCAGGATCCTCTCACCGGCAACTCGACCACCCTGATCAACAGCGGCGCGATCGAGGAAGTGGTCGTTCATTCGGGCGGGTTCAACGCCGAGTACGGCCGCATCAATTCGGGCGTGGTGAACGTCGTCACGAAGGAGGGACGCGACCGCTACTTCGGATCGATCGAGGGCGTCTCGGACTTCCTTGCCCTCGGCTCCGATCGCCGCGACAACAACATCTACTCGCTCTCTCTGGGCGGCCCCCTGGTCCCGAATTTCAAGAAGGGGAGCTTCTACTTCTCCGGCGAGCGCAAGTACAACCTCGACCGCGACCCCTCGTCGATCGCGGACGAGGTGGTCTACTCGCTGGACCAGAAATCCTCGTTCGCCGAGGGGATCCTCCCCTCCAACTCCAGCGACTCGTGGGCGACCGTCGGAAAACTGACGTTCAATCCCACGCCGCTCCAGACGCTGAAGTTCGGCGGCACGTGGAACCGGGAGGACTGGCAGCAGTACGCGAACACCTACCGCTTCAATCTCAAGCACGCGCCGCGGTACGAGGATCTGAACTACTCGTTCTATTCGACCTGGAATCACAGCATCAGCAGCCGCGCCTACTACGAGGTGAAGGCGAACTACTTCACCACCGAGCGGAAGCGCGGCGACGGCGTCTACTTCGACGATCTGAAGGCGTACGCCCGGCCGACCGGAAATCCGCGCTTCGATCCGAACGAGGCGCTCTTCTTCTACGGCCCGGACGACCTCGACTCGAACGGCGATCCGACCGGGGAGCACGTCTTCGACGACTTCCTCCACCGGAAGTCGTCCTACATCGGCGCCGCCGTGAACTACTCCAGCCAGATGACGAAGGACTTCCAGTTGAAGGCGGGCGGCGATTACCAGAAGCACAAGCTCCGTTACTACAACCACTACTTCCCGGTGCAGCTCTACGACGCGAACGGGAATCCGGACAACACCCGCGACGTGGACCGCTACGGCTACGACGCGCTGGGGAACGAAGTCGACGAGGGCGAGACCTTCACCGACGGCAACGCCAACGGCAGCTACGACGTCGGCGAGTTGTTCAACGATTCGAACGGGAACGGTCTCTACGACACCGACCTGGACAAGCCGAAGACGCCGACGGTCGCCTCCCTCTACGTGCAGGGGAAGTACGAGCGCCTCGGCCTGGTGCTGAACACGGGGCTTCGTTGGGACTACCTGACGCCGAACACGAAGTCGCTCCGCAGCGAGTCGGTCCCTCTCGATCCGGACGCCTTGAACGACTCGAGGCTCCAGGATACCGATCTCGAGGATTCGAAGGTCTACAACCGCTTGAGCCCCCGGCTCGGGGTCGGATTCCCCGTCTCGGATCAGACGCTCATTCACGTCAATTACGGAAAGTTCTTCCAGCAGCCGAACCTCCAGGATCTCTACGTCTCCTACGCTTTCCTGGAGCACAAGATCCGGACGGGTGGCTACTTCGTCGGCTTCGGAAATCCGAACCTCAAGCCGGAGCAGACGACGGCCTACGAACTGGGCCTCACGCACACGCCGACCGATCGCTCGCGCATTCAGGCGACCGCCTACTACAAGGACGTGAAAGACCTCGTCGAGATCACGAACATCCCCTCGTCGCCGAACTCGTTCTCCACCTACCGGAACCGCGACTTCGCGACGATCAAGGGGCTCGACATCGCTTACACGCTTCGTAGGGTGGGTCTCGTCTCGATGGGCGCCAACTACAGCCTCTCGTGGGCCCAGGGCACCGGTTCCGTTTCGCAGACCCAGCGGAACATCGCCTGGACCGCCAGCGAGACGCCGAAGATCTCCACGCCGCTCGCCTTCGACCAGCGGCACAAGGTTTCGATGAATTTCGACTTCCGGTACGACAAGGGACAGGGCCCGACATGGGGCGCCACGAAATTCCTCGAGAATGCCGGACTCAACGTCCTGGTCAACGCCGCGAGCGGGACGCCCTACACGCCGACGACCGTCTACAACGAGGTCACGCTGGCGGCCGTGGCGACGCAGCCGATCGGGCCGCTCAACAGCCGCTACGGCCCCTGGACGTTCCAGGTGGACGCGAAGCTGAACAAGACGGTCTCCATCGCCCGGCAGGATCTCGACTTCTACGTTTGGGTGCTGAATCTGTTCGATCGCGACAACGTGAACACCGTCTACACCGGCAGCGGAAGCGCCGTGACGACCAACTTCCTAGAGACGCCCGACGGCCAGTCGTTCCTCGACACCAACGCCGGGACGTACGGAGCGGACGTGGCCGCCGAGCGGTTCGGTCTGGCCGAATACAACCCGAATCTCTACGGCATCCCGCGCATGGTTCGGTTCGGCGCCCGTTGGAGCTTCTGACGTTCTGGACCCGTAGGCTAAGGAGGGCTGACAGGATGCGATCTGTGAAGTGGGTGGGAGTGGCGGTGCTCGCGGTCGCGCTCGCCGCTCCCGAGGCATGGGCGGCGCCGCGTGCCGGCTCCGCCGCCCGGACGCGGACGCCGCATCGGGCCGGGGCGACGATCGACAACTCCGGACGGATGGACGTCAACAATCTGGACATGGTCGTGACGAATCACGGTTCGATCGCCTACGACCTGATCACCGGGAACGGGGGTCTCATCTACCCCAAGGGCGGCACCCGGACCGCGGTCTTCGCCGCGGGGCTCTGGGTCGGCGCCAGGGTGGCCGGGGAGACAAGGCTGGCGATCGGGGAGTACTCGCAGGAATTCACGCCGGGACCGATGGCGGGCGGCACCTTTCAGCCCGACGTGCCGGAGTTCCGTAACTATCGAATCGAGCGCGGCGGCGTCGGCTACGCCGACTATCTCGCGAACGCCGTGCCGCAGGGCGCGCCCGTCGATGGCCTGGGCGATCCGCTCCTCCTCGGCGACGCGACGATCTGGAGCGTCTTCAACGACGCCGATCCGGGGACCCACACGAACGACGCCGGGAGCACCACGCCCCTCGGTCTCGAGGTGCAGCAGACGGTGTTCGCCTTCAACCGCGCCGGCGCGCTCGGGAACATCATCTTCGTGAAATGGCTGTTCATCAACAAGGGCGGGAGTCAGCTCGACAGCAGCTACGTCTCGGTCTGGAGCGATCCCGATCTGGGCGGGTTCACAGACGACCTGGTCGGCTGCGACACGACGCTGAGCCTGGGGTATTGCTACAACGCCACGAACTCGGACGGCCAGTATGGTGCCCGGCCGCCGGCGGTCGGATACGACTTCTTCCAGGGCCCGAAGGTACCGGACGGGCTCGGAGGCTTCGTCCGGCTCCCGATGACCTCCTTCAACAAGTACATCAACGGCACCGATCCCGCCGCGCCCGACGAGACCTTCAATTACATGCAGGGGCTCCACGCGGACGGATCTCCGATCTACACCAACGACGACCCGCTCCAGCCGATCACGACCTTCCAGGTTTCCGGCGATCCTGTGACCAACACGGGATGGCTCGATTCGAATCCGGCCGATCGTCGGCTCTTCCTCTCCGCGGGCCCCTTCACGATGGCTCCCGGAGACACGCAGGAGGTCGTGACGGCCATCATCATCGGCCAGGGCGGCAACCGGCTTGAGTCGATCTCGGACATGAAGGCGAAGGACGCCGTCGCGCAGCTCGTCTTCGATCTGAACTTCGACATTCCGGCGCCGCCGCCGTCTCCCACCATCTACGCGCAGGCCCTCGACAATGGCGTGCGCCTCGTGTGGGGATCGGAGCCGGTTGGCGACGTTCAGCCCAATCCGGCGCTCGGGCAGGAGTTCCACTTCGAGGGGTTCCGCGTCTGGCAGATGTCCTCGAATAGCTCCGACGCCGATCCGACCGTCATCACCACGTACGACGAGGTGAACGGGGTCACGAACATCTTCAGCGACGAGTTCAACTCGGGGAGCGGCACGGTCGAGCGCCGGCTGAAAGTGGCGGGCACCGACCACGGGCTTTCGTTCCAACTCGACATCACGAACGACGCCATCGTGGGTGGGAGGCTGATCAACAACCGCGACTACTACTACGCGGTCACGGCCTACTCGTACGACGTGAACAACGCGCCGCCCTACATCGTCGGGGGGGCCTCCGTCGGAGCCATCTCCGAAGTACTCGAGAGCGCCAGAAATGTGATCGCCATCGCGCCCCGCACAAGCAGCGCTGTTTTCGGCGTCTCGGCCACGGGGACGACGGGACCGCTCAACACGACCGGACTCGCGGACGTCGATCAGCTCATCCAGAACGACATCACCGGAAACAACTACCGGGTCCAGATGGACAGTCTGGAACAATGGACGCTCACGAACACGACCACGAGCACGACGCTCCTGACGGGGCAGACGAACGTGAGCGGCGACTACGACAACCCGGTCGTCGAAGGGCTCATGGTCCGCGTGACCGCGCCGCGCCAAGTGTCGACGTTCGGGGAGGCGACCTCGCCCACGACGCAGACGGACATGACGGCCGGGCAGACGGACGGCACGGGGTCGTGGCACTTCCAGACGACTCCGCTCGGCGTCTACTCGTTCCATTCCACCACGAACCACGACTTCGAAATCCGCGTCCTCCCCGACACGACGGAGTTCGCCTGGGGCTATGCAAGCGGAGAGGGCTCCTTCGTGGCGACCTACAAGGTCCCGTTCGAGATCTGGGATCTCGGATTCAATTCTCTCTCCAACACGCTCGACGACGTGAAGATGAGTGTCATGGTGCGCGACCGCGACCTGTCCGGGACCTGGACCTGGGGCGACCAGGTCTTCATCCGGACCATCCCGTACGCGTCGGTGGATTGGGACACGACGGCGGGTGCCCCGAATCCGGTCACGCAGTCGACCGACTATGTGGCGGATGGCTCCGATCAGGTCTGGGGCCGGTTCCGCCCGAGGAACGACACGTATCCCTCCGGCGTCGACTGGCCCGCGCCGACCACGATCCGGATCATCTCGGAGCGATTCACCAGCGCCGACTCCTATACCTTCACGACGCAGAAGGTCGGGAGCGGTCCCGGGACGGTCGTCGGCCGCGACGTGAAGAAGATCCTGGCCGTGCCGAACCCGTACTACGCCAGTTCGAAGTACGAGCTCACGCAGTTCGACCGCACGCTTAAGTTCACGAACATCCCGGCGTCCGGGCGAGTGACGATTCGCATCTTCAACCTCGGCGGCGACCTCGTGCGGACGATTCGCCGCGAGGCGACGACGGCGGACGAGCAAGCGGTGGCCACGATCAACTGGGACCTCAACACCGACCGAAACCTGCCGGTCGCGAGCGGAATCTACATCTATCGCGTGGATGTGGATGGCGTCGGCAGCAAGACCGACCGGCTCGCGGTCTTCGTCGAGCAGGAACGGCTCGACAACTTCTAAGGAAGGAGCCGCCATGCGAAACGATCAATGGAATCCTTCCAACGGACGGAGGGGCAGCGTGATGAAGTCATGGGTGACGAAGGTCCTGGTCTCGGTCGCGGTTCTGGGCTCCGCCGCCGCCGCGTCGGCGGGCGGGCTCGATCGCGTCGGGACGTCGGGCGCGCAGGAACTCCGCATCCCGGTCGGGGCATCGTCGATCGCCATCGGCGGGTCGACGGTCGCGCTGGGCGGCGGACTGGCGAATCTCTACTACAACCCGGCCTCGCTCGCCTCGACGGACGAGTCGCAGGCCCTGGTCTCCTACAGCACCTATCTCGCGGACGCCAAGGTGAACTACGGCGCGGTGGCCACGCACCTCGGGTCCCAGGGAGAGATCGCCTTCCACGCGAAGGTGCTGAACATCGGAGACATCACGGTGACCACCGAGGACGCGCCCGAGGGCACGGGCGAGATCCTCACTCCCAATTTCTCGGTCGTCGGGGTTAGCTACGCCCGGCGGATGACCGACCGCGTCCTTCTCGGGTTCACCACGTCGTTCGTGAACGAGAAGGTCGCCGACGCGCAGGCCTCCGGCTTCGCCGTCGATCTCGGCGTGCAATACGACACCGGATGGCGCGGGCTCCGATTCGGCTTCGCGATGAAGAACATCGGGCCGAACATGCGGTTCGACGGTCCGAACTTCGAGGAACGGGTAGCCCTTCCGGGAAGCGACCCCTCCGCGCAGCCGCACGTGGTGCGCCTGCAGACGGCGGAGTTCGAGATTCCGACGTATCTCCAGATCGGGATGGCCTACGACCTGCCGATCGGCGAGAACCGCCATGTGGGGCTCTACGGAGCCTTCCAGGGCAACAACTTCTCGACCGATGAGTACCGCATCGGCGCCGACGTTCCGATCGGCGAGTGGCTCAACCTGCGAGGCGGGTTCCAGGGCCAGATGCCGCTGAGCAAGGAAGACCGGCAGCAGGACTACGTTTACTCCTACACCTACGGAGCCGGGGTGAATCTCAAGCTGGGCGACCGGCCGTTCCACTTCGATTGGGCCGGCTCCCACGCGGGCGAGTTCTTCGACGACAACCAGCAGTTCTCGCTCGGCCTCACGTTTTGATCGTACAGAAGTCGAAGGCTTCCTATCGGGGCGGACCGTTACTGGTCCGCCCCGCTCCGTTTCGGGTGGCGGCCGCCGGCCTCGCGATCGCGCTCCTCCTGGGGGGCGTTTCCGGCGCGCGTTCCGCGTCCGCCGCCAGCCTGCGGTCGTCGCGTCCCCCGGAGGGACCGCGCGGCTACTACGCCGAGTCGTTCGACTCCATCCTGGGCTCGGACCTACGGGGCGCCCAAATCGGCCTTCTGGCCGTCTCCTCGGACCGCCTGGACACGCTCCTGGCCTACCACGACGGCCGCCGGCTGATTCCCGGCAGCAACGCCAAGCTCTTTCCCACCGCGGCGCTCCTGGCGCTCCACGGGCCGCTCGCGAGGCGCGTGACAATTCTGGAGGCGCGGGGGAAGGTGAAACGCTCCGGCAAGGGGGGCAGGGAGCGCTCCATCGACTTCAAGGGCGACCTGACGCTTCGGCCCTGCGGTATGCCGGACGTCGTGCCGCTTCTCCAGCCCGGATCGCGAGGGCTCCTCGATTCGCTCGCCGCGCTGCTGCGCGCCGGCGGGTTGAGGCGCTTCGAGGGAACGCTCTACGTCGACCGGACCCTCTTCGCGGGCGAACCATACCCGGCGGGGTGGGGCCAGGACGATCTCGCCTACTCCTACGGCGCTCCGCTCGGACCGGTCCTCGCGAACGGCAACTCGGCGCTCGTGACCGCCACGGAGGAGCGGGGAAGGGTGCGCCTGGTCCTCGATCCTCCCGAGACTCCGATCGCGCTGCGCGTGACCGGGATCGAGATCGGCGATTCGAGCGCCGCCGGCTGGCTCACGCCGCGCTGGGCCCTCGGGTCGCGCGTTCTCGAACTCTCCGGCATGGTCCCGCGCGGCGGGAGCGTGAAGCGGTCGGTCGCCATGTCCGATCCCGACTCGGCCGCGGCCCATCTGCTGCTGGCCGCCATGCGCCGGGAGGGAATCGAGTTGAAGAAGGTGTCGCTCGGATTTCTCCTCCCCGGCCGGGAGGGGAGCGGCCCGCTGGGACCTGAGGCGTGGCGTGGCATCGAGCCCGAATCGAATCGGGCCTGGAGCGGCGACGCGCCCATCGCCGGCTGGGATTCGGTGTCGGCCTCCCGCTCCGCCACGGTGGCGGCGCTCCCCTCGACCACGGTCGCCGAGGCGATCGGGGCCGTGAACGCGCGCAGCCTGAATATCGAGGCCGAAGGGATCCTGCGTCTGGTCGGCCCCGCGGGGTGGTCGAAGAGCCGCCGCGAGGGGATTGGGCAGATCTACCGGCTCGCCGCGGAGGCGGGGATCGACACGCTCGATCTCTCCCTGGTCGACGGCTCCGGCCTTTCCCCGCAGAACCTGGCCACGCCGCGGGCGCTGGTCCGGTGGCTCGCGGCGTCGGATGGGGCGGACTCGCTGCGTGGCGTGCTTCGACGAGGGCTGGCGGTGGCGGGGGAGCCGGGGACTCTGGAACGGCGCTTCGCCGCGCTCCCACCCGGGGCCGAGCTGAGCGCGAAGACCGGCACGCTCACGAACGTGAGCTCTCTCTCCGGCTATTTGCGTACGGCGGAAGGGGAAGAGATCGTCTTCGCCATGGTGGTGAACGGCGCCCGCCGGTCGGTCGCGGCGGCGCGCGACGCGGAGGAGCGTCTCGTCTCGTTCCTCGCCCGCACGCCGCGCCATCGCGGGGCGCCGTTCCTTCCTCCGGGGAGACTCCCACGATGACGGCTCGCCGCGCCCTCGTCGCGCCTCCGCGACTTCGTCCGGGCGACCGGATCGAGCTGGTCGCGCCTTCCGGCCCGGTGAAGCGGCCGTTGATCCTGGCGGGGGCACGCCTCCTCGAGGAAGCGGGCTTCACGATCACCTTCGGCCGCCACCTCTTCGACCGCCGCGGCCACCTGGCCGGAAGCGACGCCGCGCGCGCCGACGATCTGAACCGAGCGCTTCGAAATCGCGACGTCCGCTGCGTCCTGATGGCGCGTGGGGGATACGGGACGATGCGGATCACTCCGGAAATCGACTGGGCGGCGATGCGACGCGACCCGAAGATCTACGCCGGATTTTCCGACGCTACCTACATCCACGCCGGCTTCTCGCTCCGCGCCGGCGTGCGGACCCTTCACGGTCCCAACGCGCAGAGTTTCGGCGGCTCCTCGGCCCGGGAGCTGCGGCGCTGGCTGGAATGGGTCACCACGCCGCGGCCCGATCCGCGGTGGCGCGTCCTGCCCGCCCCCCGGAGGTTCGCCGGGCCCGCGCGGAGCGTCCGGGGGAGGGTGATGGGCGGAAACCTCGTCCTCCTCCACTACGCGGCCCTCACCGGCCTGCTCCCATCGCTCCGGGGAAGCGTCCTCTTCCTCGAGGAGGTCAACGAGGCGCCCTATCGGATCGACGGCCTACTGGCGTCGCTCCGCTTCTCCGGCGCCCTGGCGGGCGTGAAGGGAGCGGTCCTGGGAGGGTTCACGAACTGCGTCCCGCAGAAGGGGCACCGCGAGCTATCGCTCCCGGCCGTCCTCCGCGATCATCTCTCGCCCCTGGCGATCCCCGTCCTGCGAGGGCTTCCCGCCGGCCACGGCGGCCGCAACATGCCGTTCCCCCTGGGAGCGAAGGCCACCCTGGATCCCTTCCGCGGCACGTTGGAATTCGAGGAAGGTCTCGTCTCCTGATGCGTCGTCCGGGTTACGCGTAGACTCCGCGGAGCTGAATGGCGTCGACGACCCGCTTGATCGCGAGCATGAACGCGGCGACGCGGAACGAGACCTTGTGCTCGTCCGCCATCGTGGCCACGTCGTGGAAGGCGTCCACCATGATCTGCTCCAGGCGGGTGTTCACTTCCTCCTCTCGCCAGAAGAGCCCCTGGCGGTCCTGCACCCACTCGAAGTAGGAGACCGTGACGCCGCCGCTGTTGGCGAGAATGTCCGGAATGACCAGGATCCCGTTCTTGTTGAGGATCTTGTCCGCCTGCG
>JBBTHR010000033.1:0-12911 GCA_038060295.1 Candidatus Eiseniibacteriota bacterium | reverse complement strand
GCACGCGGTTCGACTCGAGGTCGATGTAGAGAATCTGGTTGGTGAGGTTCGGATAGCCGACCGGCACGACCCAGTTCGCATCGTATTTACCGCACCAGATGGCGCGGCTTCCGGTCGGAATCGCCGGCCGCTGACTGGCGAGCGTCGCGGCGTCCACGATCCCGATGAGCTTGGGAGCCAGCGAGAGATCCGCGCGCCCGTAACCGCCCTGCGAACCGACGGTGTACGCGTTGAGAGAGTCGGACTGGATCGCGGTACGGGCGACCCACGTGCTCGCGGCGCGATCGTTGCAAGCTCCCGGATAGAGGAACCACGACGTCGTGGCCGAAGCCTGCTTGATGAGCGTTCCGCTCAGCGTAGCCTGATAACTTCCACTCTTTGCCATTGCTCCAAACGCGCCGGCGCGATTCTCAACAGGAATCGGCGCAAACGCCTTGGGAGGGTCGATGACGGCGATACTGGCAAGGGCAGGGACAGCCCACATGCCGATCGCCACGAGACCCAGCAAGGCGAACAGGGTTTTCCGCATTGTCACATCCTCCTTAGCGTTTCTTGACACGGAGTCCTAAGATCGGGAGGACTAACTGGAACTTCGAGACACGGGTTCGGTACTTCTGGTTGAGTCCGGAGTGCTGCGCCGGGTTCGTCCGCTCGTCGGGACAGGATCGAGCTTGGTGGACGTCCCCTTCACGAGAGTGTTGAACGACCTCCTTTCTCGTTTTTTTTGTTTTGGTCTATCGATTCTTCAAATCTCTTAAACCATTCCAATTTCGAGTGGTAGCCAGAGAGCTGGAGTTCTCTCACCCCCTTACACTCGTTCTATTCAGCAGACATATCCTGTCGGACCTAACACTTCCCAAACAAGAAACAAGCCGCACCGTCAGCCAATCGGGTGTCGCGCATTTGCTGTAAGCTCAATCGGTCCTAGCGGTTGCGGCTTCCTGAAGACAAGTTATTTTGTCTCCATTACCGCATCAGTATAGGTCAGAAACCGGCTAGTGTCAAGCAGCTTTTTGACCTGCGCCGGCCGGGAGCCGTGAGAAATCGGCGATCCGGAGAAAGGTCTGCCGAACCCCCTCCAGAAGGGTGAGGCGACGCCTTCTGACGACGGTGTCATCAACCATAACCATAACACCATCGAAAAATCCGTCAATCGAAGGTCTCAGTCCCAGGAGAATTTTCAGCACCTTCCCGTAATTAGGCTCCTCCCCCTGGAGCAGCGTCTCGACCGCCTGCCGGGCCATCTTCGTCTCCAGATGCAGGTCGGCCTCCACTTTCTCCCCGAAATTTTCCGCCCTCTCCGCCAGCGGAGTATCCGAACCGCCTATGTCCTCCGGTTTCGCGGTCCGGAGCAGGTTGGCGGCGCGGCGATACCCAACCATGAGCCCGTCGAAATCGGGGCTCTGCCTGATGGCGTCGATGGCGCGCGCCCTGGCCAGGACGTCGAGAGGGTCGCCGGGCCGGACCGCCAGAGCGGCCGCGGCGCTGTCGTGAGAGACTCCCAGCTCCTCCAGGGCGCTTTCCACGCGTTGCGCCCAGAAGAGCGATAGGTCCCCCGCCTTCGGGTCGGCGGGGATGCCCGACTTCTCGAAGAAGGACGAGAGGCGCTCGGCGACAGCCAGGGCGTCCAGCCGGAGCTTCTTCTCGAGGAGAATGCGGACGACGCCGTTCCCCGCGCGCCGGAGACCGTACGGATCCTGAGAGCCGGTCACCTCGAGACCAGCGCGCAGCCCCCCCACCATCGTCTCGAGCCGGTCGGCGAGGCTGAGGAGCGTCCCCTCGACCGTCGCGGGTAGCGGGTCGGACGGCCCCTGAGGGAGGTAATGCTCGCGAATGGCGCGGACGACCCCCTCGGGCTCGCCGGTCGCCGCGGCGTACTCCGCGCCGACGATCCCCTGCAGCGTGGCGAACTCCTTCCCCGAGCGGATCATCTCCGTGGCCAGGTCGGCCTTGCAGAGCCGCGCGGCGCGCGAGGCGGCGGCGCGGGCCTGCGGCGCTAGCGTCCTCGCCAGTTCCTCCACGAGGAAACCGAGGCGCTGAATCCGGTCGTGAATGGAACCGAGCTTTTCGTGCCAGACCATCCCCTTCAGCGCTTCGACCTTCGACTCGAAGCCCCCCTTCAGGTCGTTCTCCCAGTAGAAGCGGGCGTCCTCGAGCCGGGCGCGGAGCACCGCCTGGGTCCCGCGGCGAACCTGATCGGCCCCCTCGCCGCGGCCGCTCCGGATCATGATGAAATTGCCGAGGAGCGATCCGTCCGGACGCTCGACGGCGAAGTAGCGCTGGTGCGCGCGCATGGCCGTGACGACGACGGGGCGCGGGAGTTGCAAGTACTTGGAATCGAACGAGCCGACCACCGCCTCCGGCCACTCGACGAGGTGGATCACCTCCTCCAGGAGCTCGGAGTCCTGCACCGCCCGGCCACCGAGCGGCGCCGCGGCCGCGACCAGCGCCTCCTCGATTCGCCGCTTCCGCTCGGCCGGGTCGACGACCACGCCGGCGTCGAGAAGCGCGCTCTCATACTCCTCGGGACGGGCGATCTCGACCCACCCGGGCGCGATGGTCCGGTGCCCGCGCGAACGGGCGCCGGCGGCGACGCCGAAGCACTCGAGCGGCAGGACCTCTCCGTCCAGCAACGCGACGAGCCACCGGACCGGACGGGCGAAGCGCCCGCCGGCGTTCCACTGCATCGTCCTCGGAAAGTGAAGCCCCACGATCCACTCGCGGAGGAGCCCGGGCAGGACCTCGCCGGCCGCCTTCCCCGTGTCGTGAACGCGGGCGAGGAGGTATTCGCCCTTCGGAGTCTCGGCCCTCTCCAGGGCCTCCACGGGAATGCCCGCCCCCTTGGCGAAACCCCTCGCGGCGTTGGTCGGCTGGCCCTGCGCGTCGTAGGCGACCTTGATGGCGGGGCCCAGGACTTCGCGGACCCGGTCTTCCTGCCGCCCGGCCAGCCCCTCCACGAGGAGGGCCAGGCGCCGAGGCGTTCCGAGAACCCGGAGCGATCCGTGGGCCAGTCGCGCCTCCGCGAGGCCGGCGCGTCCCACGCGTTCCAGTTCCTCGAGGGCCGGAGGGACGAACGAAGCCGGGAGTTCCTCGCATCCGATCTCTAGGAGAAGGCGCTTAGCCACGGGACGCTCCCCGCGCGGCGGCGGCCAGGAGCGGATGCCCCAGCTCCTCGCGCTGCTTCAGGTAGACGCCCGCCGCCATGCGGGCCAGTTTCCGCACGCGCGCGATGTAGGAGACCCGCTCGGTGACGCCGATGGCGCCGCGCGCTTCGAGGAGATTGAAGGCGTGGGAGCATTTGACGACGTAGTCGTAGCCGGGGAGCGCCAGCCCCGATTGTAGTAATCGGGCCGCTTCGCGCTCGTACTTCTCGAAGATCTCGAAGAGAAGCGCGGCGTCCGACTGTTCGAAGTTGAAGACGCACCACTCGCGCTCGGCCTGTAGGAAGAGATCGTCCCAGCGGAGATCGCGCGACCACTGGAGGTCCATGATCCGGTCCACACCCTGGAGATAGCAGGCGATCCGCTCGATACCGTAGGTGATCTCGGCGGTGATCGGATCGAGATCGACGCCGCCCGACTGCTGGAAATAGGTGAACTGCGTGATCTCCTGCCCGTCCAGCCAGACCTCCCAGCCGAGACCCCACGCGCCGAGCGTCGGCGACTCCCAGTCGTCCTCCACGAAGCGGACGTCGTGCTTCTCGATCTCGATGCCGATGTGGCGGAGGCTCTCGAGGTAGAGCTCCAGGACGTTTTCCGGCGCCGGCTTCAGCGCCACCTGGTACTGGTAGAAATTCTGGAGCCGGTTCGGATTCTCTCCGTAGCGCCCATCCTTGGGACGGCGGGAGGGCTCCACGTAGGCGGCCTTCCACGGCTCGGGCCCCAGAACGCGGAAGAAGGTCGCCGGGTTGAACGTCCCGGCGCCGACCTCGCCCGCGTAGGGCTGGAGGAGGACGCACCCCTGCTTCGACCAGAACTCCTCCAGCCGAAGCAGCGTTTCCTGGAACACCATCGACGGCGCGCGGTCGTCCCGTGCGTCGGTCATCTCGTTCCTCCCGCGTAGCGCGCGAGCTGCTCGCCGACCCTCAGCGCGCGCAAGCCCTCGAAGCGCTCCAGATGCGCCGCGAGGAATCGTTCGATCGCCCGGGCCACCTCGGGCCCGGGATAGCGTTCCATGTTCCACTCCGCGATGCCGGCCACGGGGCGCTCGGCCAGGGCCACCAGCGTCAGGCGCGCCTTCGCCGAAATGCGGAAGGCGCCGGCATCGTTCCCGCAAGGCGCTCCGCAGAGAAGGCCGCCGCGCACCGGATGGAAGAGGCCGCCTCCTTCGAGGGGCCGCCGGCATTCCAGGCAGACCGTGAGCTCGGGAGCGTACCCGAGGCGCCGGCAGGCCTGCACCTCGAACGCTCGGAGCATCGCTTCGGTAGCGGGCAGGGGGGCCCGGCCCATGGCCGCCAGCGTATCGGTCGCGAGTTCCAGAAGCTCCGGGTCCTCCACCTCCCCGTACGCGGCGCGCTCCAGGAATTCGAGAACGGCGCCGGCGCGGGCGAAGCGGTCGGGATCCTCCCAGAGCGCGGGCCAGTAGGAGACGACATCCGCCTTCGAGAGGAGCTGGAGATCCCGATTCAGCTTCCGGTAGACGACGGCCCGGAGCCGCACTCCCGGCTCGAGCGCCGCGCCGAAGCGGCTCTTCGGCCCCCTCGCGCCCTTCGCGACGCAACGGAGGAGCCCGAAGTCGGCCGTGAAGAGGCTCACGATCAGGCTCGTCTCCCCCAGGCGATGGGAGCGGATCACGAGGGCATCGGTCTCGACGATCGCCACGCGGTTAGTCCGGGCGCCCCGTCCCGACGGCGTCGCGCCCGCCGGCGCGGTCGGCCGGCCCCGCCTTGGGCGGCACGACGACTCCGCCCGAGACCACCATCTTGATGGCCTGCTCCACGCGTAGGGTGGTCGGGATGATCTGGTCGTCGGCGCAGTAGACGAGCGGCCCCGTCGTCGGATTGGGGGGCGTCGGAAGGAAGACGCCGCGCAGCCGCTTCCCCGAGGCCTCGTCGAACGTGGACGGCGCGTCGCCCGTGATGAGCCCGATGCTGTACATCCCCGGCCGCGGGTACTCGATGAGGACCACACGCTGGAAGGCGTTCCCCCGGTCGCTCAGGAGCGCTTCGCCGATCTCCTTCAGGGTGCCGTAGACGCCGCGCAGGAGGGGCACCCGGAGGAGCATCGTTTCGAGGAGGGCGCCGAGCTGCCGGCCCAGGATGTTGTTCGCCAGGGCGCCGGTGATGGTGATGATGACGAGCACCGTCAGAAATCCGAGCCCCGGGACGCCCTCGGGACGGATGTAGCCGCCGCGGAGCGTCGTGCCGAGCAGGTGATCGACCCAGACGAAGAGGCGATAGACGATGTAGCCGGTGATCGCCAGCGGGGCGAGGACCAGGAGTCCGGTGAGGAAATAAGTCCTGAGGCGGCGCAACATACCGGAATTATAGCACTTGGAGCGCCCGAATGCGCGCCGAGAGGAGGCGCGTCAGGCGTCGTTCCTCCCCCCGCATGCGTTGGCGCTCCGCTGCCTTCGCGTGGTCGTGCCCCAGGAGATGGAGGATCCCGTGAAGGGTGAGGTGGGCGACCTCGCGGACGTAGGGGCGGCGGGCCGCGCGGGCCTGCCGGCGCGCGGTCTCGACGGAGAGGTATATCTCACCCAAGAAGAAGCGCGCGGCTGGATCGGCCAGATCCTCGGGCGCGGCGAAGGAGAAGGAGAGCACGTCGGTCGCCTTGTCCGAATCGCGGTAGTCGCGATTGAGGGCGCGCACCATGGCGTCGTCGGCGAGAACGATGGAGAGCGAGGCGCGCGGCCTGCCGAGGAGGCGGAGCGCCTCGACGGCGAACGCCCTAAGAGTTGTCGATCTTAAGCCGGGATCCTTCGCGGGACTGGCCACGGTCGTCCGCGGGACGAACGATGCGGGGCTCCTCGGCGAAGACGCCCGGGTAGTGGACGCGCGCGTGGAAGAGGGCCGTGAGGATCGGGATGAACGAGTCCCGGACCCGGGCGAGGTCTTCGAACGTGATCGGGCTTTCATCGAGCTGGCCATCCTTGACGCGCGCCTCGAGGATTCGGTTGACGACGCCGCGAATCCGCCCGGGCGTCGGTTCGTTCAGTGATCGTGCCGCGGCCTCCACGGCGTCGGCGAGCATGAGTACCGCGGTCTCCTTCGACTGCGGCTTCGGCCCCGGATAGCGGAACTCGGCCTCCGGCACGTGGATCTCGGAGGGATGCGCCGCCTTCTTCTGCTCCCCCTTCTTCTTCAGCTCCAGCTGCGCCTTCGCGTAGAAGAACGTGAGAAGCGTCGTCCCGTGGTGCTCCTGGATCGCGGCCACGATCGCCTTCGGGAGCTTCTCCTTCCGCGCGATCTCGGCGCCCTCGCGGACGTGCGCCTGAATGATGAGGCTGCTCATCGTCGGCGAGAGCTTCTCGTGCCGGTTCCGCGCGCTCGACTGATTCTCCACATAGTACTCCGCTTTGTCGATCTTCCCGATGTCGTGATAGTAGGCGCCGACGCGCGCGAGGAGCGGGTTCCCCCCGATGGCGGCCGCGGCCGATTCGGCGAGAGTGCCGACGACGAGGCTGTGGTGATAGGTCCCCGGCGCCTCGAGCATCAGGCGGCGGAGGATCGGCCGGTTCAGGTCCGCCAATTCCAGTAGGGTGATGTCGGTCGTCACGGCGAAGATGCTCTCAAGGAGCGGGAGGATGATCGTGACCGCCAGCACCGAGGCGAGCCCCGCCGCCATGCCCCACGCCATGCGGCGGAGGAGAATGTCGAGCCGCGCGCCGTCCACGAGGCCCATGGCGGCGATGGCGAGCGCGTAGGTGACCGCGACGACGAGCATCGGCCGGTAGAAGTCGCGGCGGCGGCGCACGCCGGTCGCGGTGGCGATGGCGGCAATTCCGGCGAGCGCGCTCCCGGTCAGGAACGGCAGGCCGAGCCCGAAGACGACGCCGGTCAGGAGCGACGCGACGAGCGTGGCCGCGAAGGCGAGCGCGTTCCCGAAGAGGAGCGCGACCGAGAGCGACAGGACCGTCATCGGAATCAGCATCTCGTAGCCGCGGAACTGGTTCACCACCAGCCAGCCGACTCCCATGACCAGGGCCGAGAGGATGGCCAGGAGGAGGAGCGGCGGCGTCTCGGCGTAGACGCCCGGATGGTGGAGCTTCAGATACGTGGCGAATCCGAGGATCAGGAACGCGATCAGGACCAGCCGTCCGAGAACGGGCGGAACATCGCGCTTCCAGTCGGGGGCCGGCTTCTGGTGCGCTCCCCAGGCCCGGAGCGACTCCAGCTTCCGGATGTGGTCGGCGGTCGCGATCTCGTGGCTCCCGATAATCTTCTCGTCCTTCCGGACGAGTCCGTCGTAGGGATTCACCGCGCTGCGCGCCTCGGCCCGGAGTCGTTCGGTGGTGGACGCTTCGTAGTGGAGGTTCGGCGCGGTCGTCGCCAGGACGAGTTCCTGGAGCGCCTGCGCCGCCTCCGGACGGCCCGAGAAGGCGCGCACGCCCTCGTCCCACGCGGCATCGCGGAGCTGGTTCAGGTCGAGGAGCGCCTCCCACGGCGTCCGTAGGCGCATGCCGTCCTTCTCGATCATCGCCACCGGAGACTCGGTGTCGAGGCGCGCGCTCTCCACCTCGGGGACGAGCCCCGCCGTGTGCGCCTGACCGGCCAGACGGGCGGCCATCGGGAGGATGCGGCGGGAGTCCGCGCCGGAGAGCGTCCGGGTCGCCTCGGGCGTGAGCCCCAGCGCCCGCACGCGCGCGGCGAGGCCGCCCCCCTCGGAGGAGGCGGTGCGAAGCGAGTCGAGGAGCGACCGCGCCGAGGCCGTCACGGTCGCGTCGACGGAATAGACGGGGGCGACGCGGCGCGCGGCGATTCCCTGCTCGGCGCGGTACTGCGCCTTCTCTTTCAGGAGAGAGAACTGGAACGGCGCGATCAGGTCGCGCTTCGCCGGATAGCCCTCGCGGAGGGTCGTCACCTCGAAGGAGGGATCGCGCGGAAAGAGGAGGCAGGCGTACGCCAGGAAGCCGACGAAGAGCGTGATGCGCCGGAACCGCGGGCCGAAGATGGCCGCGATGGCGCTCCGCCAGGGGGCGCGCTCGCGCCGCCGCGATTCCATAACTCGGAGGTTCTCAGCGGCCATGCCGTCCCCGTTCGGTGCCCGTCGCCTTGTCGTGCACGTCGAACGCGCGAATGATCTCGCGCACCAGGTGATGACGCACGACGTCCCGCTCGTTCAGATAGACGAAGGAGAGGTCGGGCACGCCATGGAGGATCGCCTGCGCCTCCACGAGGCCCGATGGCGTCTGCGCCGCCAGGTCGATCTGCGTGACATCACCCGTGATGACCGCCTTCGAGCCGTAGCCGAGCCGCGTCAGAAACATCTTCATCTGGCCGACGGTCGTGTTCTGCGCCTCGTCGAGGATCACGAACGCGTTGTTGAGCGTCCGGCCGCGCATGTAGGCGAGCGGCGCGACTTCGATCACGCCGAGATCGAGGAAGCGCCGGATTTTCTCGTAGGAGAGAAGGTCGTTCAGCGCGTCGTAGAGCGGACGCAGGTACGGATCGACCTTGTCCTTCATGTCGCCGGGGAGGAATCCGAGGCTTTCCCCGGCCTCCACAGCGGGGCGGACCAGGAAGATCCGCTCCACCTGCCGCGCCTTCAGCGCGTTCACGGCGGCCGCGACGGCGAGATAGGTCTTCCCGGTTCCGGCAGGCCCGATGGAGAAGACGATGTCGTGCTTCAGGAGCGCCTGCACGTAGCGCGCCTGCCCCAGCGTCTTCACGCGGATCGACCGCTTGTCGAACGTGAAGAGGATCGGGCGCTCGTAGAGGGCCTGGGACGCCTCGCGGTCGGCCGGATCGGAGATGCCGACGAAATTGTGGACGTCGTGCTCCTCGAGCACGGCGCCGCGCCGGACCAGATCGGCGAGCGAGGAGAGGATCGCGCTCACCTCGTCGACGGCCGGGCCCTCCCCGCGCACGGCGATCTTGCCGTCGCGGTAGGTGAGCGACACGGGGTAGCTCCGCTCCAGAACCCGAAGATTGGCGTCGTTCCGCCCGAAGAGGGCCAGCGGATCGACCGCGTCGAGCGCGACGGTGCGGGTTGTTTCGGTCGTGGGGGTCGTCATCTCGGTACCACCAGCTCCTGTCCCGGATAGATTCGATCGGCGTCCCGGATCCGGTCCCGGTTCGCCTCGTAGAGTTCGTTCCAGCGACGGCCGTCGCCGTAGATCGTTTTGCGGGCCGCGATACGCCAAAGCGAATCGCCCGGGCCGACGGCGATGACAGCGCCTCCGGCCGTCGCGGAGGCCTCGCGCATCGTTGCCACGTTCGCTTCCAGCGAATCGGCCAGTCTCGCCAGGGAGTCGGCCGCGGCACGGACCCCGATCGCGCGGCCGGAGTAGCGATCGGCGGCCGATCGGGCGTCGGCGATCTCCTCGCGATACATGGAATCCTGCTCGGCCAACTCCTGGCAGTACTCCTGACGCTGTTCCTCGCGCAGCTTCTCGTACTCCTTGGCCGTGAAATAGTCCCCCAGCGACGCATCGGCAATCCTCAGGACGGGCTTTCCACACCCACACAGGGCACCGAACCCGAGCACGACGATCATCGCCGCCGTCGCCCCATGGCCGAGCCTCATGGCTCCGATTTCCGCACCGGCTGCCCGGCGGCGTCGATCGTGAGCGAGTCGTGGGTCGCGCGTGCCGCGGCCAGCCGGCGCTCGACTTCAGTCCGCCTGGCCTCGGCGGCTCGGGCCTCCGACGCCGCGGTCGAAGCCGCCCGCTGCGCCTCCATCGATTCCTCCCGATGGCGGTCCAGGTCGGTCGTCGGGGTCGGACATGGAACCGTCGCGCCACCGCACCCGCAAACAATTGCCGTTATGATAATTAGGAACCAAAGCAGAGGGACTCTCGGGAGGCTGGAATGGGAGCGCGGCCAGAAATCGTCCGGACGGACGCTGGTCGGCACCGAGCGGCCACGGAGGCGCACCCCGCGGAACGGGGTGCGATGCTTTGTTTGTAAGTTATTGTATTTATTCAATTTAAATCATCGGCAGGGATCCCATCCGGCACCCCCGCCAGTGCCTCCACGGTAGGGCTCGCCGGGGTGGAAGTCAAGGCCCCGCCCGCTGGCCTCTCGGAACGCAGGAAGGGTGCCAAATGGATCGGCGGATCCGGCTCCCAGGCTCCCGGGAAGGCCCCCCGCGGCCCCCTAGACGTCGATTCGGAGCTTCAGCTCCCGCAGGTCGGCGGGATCGACCACGGACGGCGCGCCGTCCATGAGCGACGTGGCGCTCGCGGTCTTGGGGAAGGCGATGGCGTCGCGGATGGAGTCCCCTCCGCTGAAGAGGACGACCAGCCGGTCGAGGCCGAGCGCGATGCCGCCGTGGGGCGGCGCGCCGTACTCGAACGACTCCAGCAGGAAGCCGAACTTGTGGTGCGCCTCCTCCGACTTCATCCCGATGATGCGGAGGACCTGCTCCTGGATGTCCTTCCGGTGGATCCGGATGCTCCCCGAGGCGAGCTCGTTTCCGTTCGCCGCGAGGTCGTAGAGCTGCGCATGCACCTTGCCGGGATCCGATTCCAGGTAGGCCAGGTGCTCGTCGAGCGGCATGGTGAAGATGTGGTGCGCCGGCGCCCAGGCGCTTCGCCCCTCGTCCCATTCGAAGAGGGGGAACTGATGGACCCAGACGAAGCGGAACTCCTTGGGGTCTAGCGTGAATTTCTGGTTTCCGATCTGCGTTCGCAAGGTGCCGAGCGCGCGGAGCACGGTGGCGCGCGGTCCCGAGGCGAGGAGGAGCAGATCGCCCTCCTTGGCGCCGGCCGCCGCGATCAGCTTCGCCGCGGCGTCGCCTTCCGTGAAGAACTTCGCGATCCCTCCGTCGAGACTACCGCCCTTCACGCGAGCCCAGGCAAGGCCGGTCGCGCCCATCAGCTTGGCCGCGGCCTCCCATTCCTCGATCTCGCGGCGCGAGGCGACGCTCTGCCCCGGCACGGGGAGCACGCCGGTCATGAGCGCGGCCGGATCGGCCGACGCTTCCCGGAATTTCTCCATCGTCCCGCCGCCGGCGGCCGCGGTCACGTCCTTGATCTCGAACGGAATGCGGAGGTCAGGCTTGTCGCTGCCGTAGCGGTGCATCGACTCGCGGTAGGTCATACGGGGAAAAGGAATCTTCAGCTCGCGGCCGAGATCGCGCCGGAAGACCGCTTCCAGCATTCCCTCCACCACGCCGAAAACATCCTCCTCGGCGACGAAGCTCATCTCGAGATCGATCTGCGTGAATTCGGGCTGGCGGTCGGCGCGGAGATCCTCGTCCCGGAGGCACTTCGCGATCTGGTAGTAACGGTCGAAGCCCGACACCATCAAGATTTGCTTGTAAAGCTGCGGCGACTGCGGCAGCGCGAAGAAGCGGCCCGGATGAACGCGGGACGGCACGATGAAGTCGCGCGCGCCCTCGGGAGTCGGTTTCACCAGAAGCGGCGTCTCGATCTCCAGGAATCCCTGGTCCGAGAGGTAGTCGCGCACGGTGCGCACCATGTCGTGACGGAAGACGATGTTCCGCTTCAGCGGCTCGCGGCGGAGATCGAGATAGCGGTAGCGGAGGCGGATGTCCTCCGACGCCGTCGTCCCGGTATCGTCGAGCGGGAACGGAGGCGTCTTGCTGGTGTTGAGGATCGCCAGCGCGTCGGCCTCGACCTCGATGCCGCCGGTCGGGAGTTCCGGATTCTCGCTTCCCGGCGGCCGCCGGAGCACGGTCCCTTCCACGAGCAGCACGAACTCGCTGCCGATCTCCCGCGCCCGCTCCATTGTCTTCGCGTTCAGCTTCTGGGGGCGGAAGACGACCTGCGTGAGTCCGTAGCGGTCGCGGAGGTCGAGGAAGAGAACGCCCCCGTGATCGCGAACGCGGTGGGCCCAGCCCATCAGGCGGACGTGGGCGCCGGCCTGCTCGGGGCGGAGGTCGCCGCAGCGGTGCGTCCGCCGGCGCTGAAGGAGCGGTTCGATGAAGGTCATCGCGATTCCCCGCCGGCCGCGCGGTGGGCGCGAAGCCAGATGCGGAGCGCGTCGAGATCGGGCTGCTTCATTTCGTCCTTTCCGGCGACCATGTCGCGAACGGCGAATCCCCCGGCGTCGCGCGGCACGAAGACGACGTGCTTGGCGCCGACGCGCGAGGCCACTTTCATCTGGGACGAGGCGCTCCGTCCCTGCACGTCGGTCAGGACGCGGAGCGGTCGGACTTCGCCTGGATCTTGAACTCCGCGGAGCGCGCGGGCGACGATCAGCGCCTCGGACGCCGCCTCGGGCTGCCGCGCCACGACGAAGGCGTCGGGCGCGGCCAGTGCTCCCCCGGGCCGCGAGCCGCCGGCGGCGGTGTGGAGCCGATCCGTCCCGATCGAGAATCCGATCGAGGGCGTCTCGGGCCCGCCCAGTTCCTGCACCAGCTGGTCGTAGCGCCCGCCGCCGCCGACGGCGCTCTGCGCGCCCAGGTTCGCCGCATGCACCTCGAAGACCGTGCGGGTGTAGTAGTCGAGCCCGCGCACCAGGCGCGGCGCCACCTCCGCGTCGATGCCGAGCGCGCGGAGCGCCTCCTGCACCGCGGCGAAGTGGGCGCGGCAGTCGTCGCAGAGCGCGTCGAGCACGCTGGGCGCCTCGGCCAGGATCGGCTGGCACGCCGGGATCTTGCAGTCGAGGATCCGGAGCGGATTCGTCTTCCAGCGCTCGCGGTCGTCCTCGCAGAGCCGGTCGAGATGCCGGCCGAAGTAGTCGCGCACCCGCTCGCGGTAGACCGGGCGGCAGGCCGCGTCGCCGAGGGAGTTGAGGAGCACCTTCACGTTCGGAAGCCCCACCGCGCGCATGATCGACACGA
>JBBTHR010000032.1:0-3830 GCA_038060295.1 Candidatus Eiseniibacteriota bacterium | reverse complement strand
GCATCGACTCGGCGTGCGCCCGGAGCGACTGCGCGATACTGGTTCCCAGGCGGTCCGCCTGGATCATCATGGCCGTCAGGGCGTAGACGTCTTCCACCCCCGTGCGCCGCGCCAGGCGCCGGAGCGCCTCGCCGCGGGCCAGGCCGGTGCGGATTTCCTGGTTCACCATCAGGAGTTCATCGCTGAGCGCCGGACTGGCGAGCGCGATCTCCCGGCCGACCCGCTCGACGGCGGCGTTCAGGCCGAGCCCCGACTCCACGCAGACCACCAGGAGGTCGAGGGCGTCGGGCAGCGACCGCTGGATCTGGCCGCGGCGCGCTTCCCCCTTCGAGTAGAGCCAGAGCGTCGGCAGATAGAAACCGACCACGCCGGCCACAAATCCGCTGAAGAGCGTGGAGCCGAGCGGCCTGGCCATGGCGAAGTTGACCGTCAGCCAGCCGCTGGCGCCGAGGACCGCGCAGGCGGCCTTGGCCCCCAGGAACACCATCGACGCCGTCGCATCGCGAATGCCGGCCCTCACCAGCCCGGACTGGAGCGACTCCTTGCTGTCGCCGGCCGGAAGGAACCCACCCAGCATGGCCAGGAACTGGAGCAGAAACGACGGACGGTCGTCCTCGTGAACGGGACGTGCGGCCAGCGCGCGCGTCCGCAGATCGCGGAGCCGCAGGGCCACGGGATCACGGTCGCGCACCAGGGCCATGTAGGCCCCGTAGACGCCAACCGCGAGAGCGACAGCAAGCAGGAAGGTGGAGATCAGGAACATGGCGTCACACCTTGATGTCGACGATCTTGCGGATGGCGAGCCCGCCGAGGATCTGCATCACCACGGCGAACCCTAGGATCGCCTTGCCACTGTGGTGGTCCCACATCTTGTGGAAATAGTCGGGAGCGACCATCGCCATGAAGATGCCGAGTCCGAGCGGCAGGCACGTGAGAATGAGTCCGGTGAGGCGTCCCTGGGCGGTGAACGTCAGGATGTCGCCCAGGATGCGGAACCGATCGCGGATCAGGTTGCTCGTGTTCTCCAGCACTTCCGTCAGGTTGCCGCCGGTGTCCCGCTGGAGGACGACCGCGGTCACGAAGAACTTGAGGTCGAGCGAATCGACGCGATTCGCCATGTTCGTCAGCGCCTCGCGCAGGTCGAGGCCGAGCGCCTGCTCCTCGACCACGATGGCGAACTCCGAACGGACCGGCTCGGGCGATTCGTCGGCCACGATCTGAAGCGCCGCCGAGAACGAGATGCCGGCCCGGAGCGCGCTCACGAGAAGGTCTAGCGCGTCGGGGAATTCTTCGGCGAAGGCGCGCATGCGCACCGATTTCTTCTGCATCAAGACGAAGACGGGAGCGAAACCGCCCAGCGCGCCGAAGACGAACGCGTGGAGCAGCCGCGTGAAGACGATGTATCCGGCCAGATAGCCGACCAGGGCCGCGACGGCCACGACCAGCAGGAACGTCGCGACGCGCATGGTGCTGCCCGCCTGGTAGAGCAGGAGCTCCAGCCGCCTCGAGAACGAAAGGTGCCGCAGAAAACCGTCCAGGAATGGCAGCGAACTGAGCCTCGTGTCGCGCTCCACGACGATGGTGCCGGTCTTGGCCGACTTCACCTTCCTGCCGCCGACGCGATCGCGCACGGCATCCGTGGCGTGTTCCTTCCGCCGCAGGAGCATTCCCCCCACGAGGGTGGCGACGGCGGCGAAGATCAGCAGGGAAACGAGAGCGAAGATCATCGGCGCCCTCCTACGCTACGCTCGAACAGGCCGTCCATGTTCTCCCCGGCGAGCTCGATCCGTTCGGCCAGGTGCGGGACGACGCCCGTGGCTTCGTAGACGCCTTCGACTGCCCCGTCCTTGCCGAGGCCTGTCCGGCGGAAGCGGAAGATCTCCTGCATCGTGACGACAGGGCCTTCCATGCCGACGATCTCCTGGATGCTCAGCACCTTTCGGGTGCCGTCGGAGACGCGCGACACGTGGACGATGAGCTGAAGGGCCGACGCCACCTGTTCGCGGATGGCACGATCCGGAAGCGCGAGCCCGGCCATGAGGACCAGGTTCTCGAGCCGGTGGAGGGCGTCGCGCGACGTGTTGGCGTGGATCGTCGAGAGCGACCCGTCATGCCCCGTGTTCATGGCCTGGAGCATGTCGATGACTTCGGCGCCGCGAACCTCGCCCACAACGATTCGGTCGGGACGCATGCGGAGCGCGTTCCGGACGAGGTCGCGCTGCGCGATCGTGCCCTTCCCTTCGATGTTGGGCGGGCGCGTCTCGAGGCGGACGACGTGCGGCTGCTGGAGCTGGAGTTCCGCCGAGTCCTCGATCGTGACGACACGTTCCGTCTCGGGGATGTAGCGGGAAAGGATGTTGAGAAGCGTCGTCTTACCGGAACCCGTGCCGCCCGTGATCAGCATGTTGAGACGGGCGCGGATGCAGCCGCTCAGGAAGCGCGCCATCGGCTGCGAGATCGAGCCGAGCTCCAGGAGGTTCTCCATGGAGAGGGCTTTCCGCCGAAAGCGGCGAATGGAGAGGATCGGCCCGTCGATGGCGGCGGGCGGAATGATCGCGTTGACGCGCGAGCCGTCAGGCAAGCGGGCATCCACCAGCGGCGTCGACTCGTCGATGCGGCGGCCGACCCGCGAGATGATGCGGTCGATGATGAGACGGAGGTGCGCCTCGTCCCGGAACTGGACGTCCGTCATCTCCAGCCGTCCCAGCCGTTCCACGTAGACCTGCCGGTGCGTGTTGACCAGGATGTCCGAGATCTCCTCGTCCAGCAGATAGGGCGTGATCGGCCCCAGATCGAACGCGTCGTTAAGGAGCTCCTGGATGAGGCGTTCCTCGTCGGGACGCGAGAGTCCGAGGTTCGACTCGCCGAGGATCCGGCGCGCCAGAGCCTCCACCTGGTCGCGGCGGCGGGCCTCGTCCATCCCTTCCAAGTTCGTCATGCTGAGCTTGCCGATCAGCTCACGGTGGATCCGGCGCTTCAGCTCCATGTACTCGTCGCCGCGGCCGGTCCGCGCGGTGCCGTTCGTTTCGCCCTCGTTCGAAGGCGCCGATCCGTTGGTCGGCGACACGGCCGGGGTCGCGCCCGGCTTACGGAAGCGGTCACGCAGGTTCATCGAAGCACCTTCCTTCCGAAGAATCCCCGACGAAGGCTGTCTTCGACGGGCGTCGCCGGGGTTTCTCGGCCGATCAGGCGGCCGGCCATCGCGGTGATGTCCTTGGCGGCCGGCGCGTCCGGATCGTCCAGACAGAGCGCGCGGCCGGCGTTCACCGACGCGAAGACGCGGCGGTAGTCGTTGTGCACCGTGTGCGCGGCCCTCATCCCAACCGCCTCGTGAAGCTGGTCGAGCGTGATGAAGCCGCGGGAACCGCTGTAGCGGTTTACGACCAGCTGCACGCGATTCGGAATTTCGGTAAAGCGCAGATGCTCCAGAACCTCCAGGGCCCGGCGCGTCGCGCGAATCGACGGGATGCTCAGTTCCACCACCAGCAGGATGATCGTGCTCCGGTCGAGCAGCTCGAGCGAAATTTCCTCGAAGGCATGGGGCGAATCGATTACGACGCAATCGAACGACGCCGAGAGGGCGTCGATGATCTCGCCGGCCTGCGCGGCCGACAGCGGCTCCGCAGACGTCAGCTCCTCCGGCTGCGCCAGCACCGCCAGGCCGCTCTGGTGGCGCAGCAGGTTCATGGTGAGCGCGGCCGAGTCGAGGCGCGGAGCGCGGAGGAGGTCGTTTATCGTCCGGTCCGCCTTCAGGCCGAGCATGTGTGCCCCGCCGCCCGCCTGGGTCTCGAAGTCGGCCAGCACCGTCTCCACCCCGTACTGGGCCTTGA
>JBBTHR010000031.1:0-22074 GCA_038060295.1 Candidatus Eiseniibacteriota bacterium | reverse complement strand
CGCGCGCGCCGCGCGTGAATCTCTGGCTGGCATGGAGCGGCGGCTCGGACGCGCGCTAGGCGCGTCGCGAACTCCCGCAGGAGGCACGATGCGTTACGCGGAACGGATGAACCTGCTCGGGACCGAGACCGCCTTTGAGGTGCTGGCGAAGGCGCGCGCGCTCGAGGCCCAGGGGCGCTCGATCGTCCATCTGGAGATCGGGGAGCCGGACTTCGACACTCCCGCCGCCATTCGCGACGCTGCGATCCGGGCGATCCAGGATGGCTTCACGCACTACGGCCCCTCCGCCGGGCTCCCGGAGGTGAGGGAGGCGATCGCCGCCCACATCTCCAAGGATCGCGGTCTGAGCGTGACCCCCGACCAGGTGGTGGTCACGCCGGGCGGGAAGCCGGTCATCACCTTCTCCATCCTCGCGACCGTCGATCCGGGCGACGAGGTGATCGTCCCGAACCCCGGCTTCCCGATCTACGAGTCGGTGGTTCGCTTCGTGGGCGCGAAGGCGGTTCCGCTGGTCCTCCGCGAGGAGCGGAACTTCCAGTTCGGAGCGGCGGATCTTGAATCGCTCCTGACGCCGAAGACCAAGATGGTCGTGCTCAATTCGCCGCACAACCCGACCGGCTCGGTCCTCTCGCCGAAGGACCTCGACGAGATCGCGGCGCTCCTGCGCGATCGGGACATCTGGGTCCTCTCCGACGAGATCTATTCGAAGGTGCTCTACGAGGGGGTCCATCAGTCGATCGCGACGCGCCCCGGCATGGCCGAGAAGACGATCATCCTGGACGGTTTCTCGAAGACCTATGCCATGACCGGCTGGCGGCTCGGCTACGGCATCATGACGCCGGCGCTCGCGAAGCACGTGGCGCGCCTCGCCACGAACGTCTACTCGCACGCGACGTCGTTCGTGCAGCGGGCGGCGCCGACGGCGCTCGGCGGCAAGCAGGACGAGGTGGTGGCGATGGTGGCGGAGTTCCGTCGGCGGCGCGAGGCGATCGTGGCGGGTCTGAACGCCATACCGGGCGTCACCTGCACGAAACCAGCGGGCGCGTTCTACGTCTTTCCGAACGTCCGCGGTCTCGGCATGAAGAGCGCGGACGTGGAGACGGCTTTATTGCAAGAAGCCGGAATCGCCGCCCTCTCGGGGACCGCGTTCGGCGCGCACGGAGAGGGGTACATCCGCTTCTCCTACGCGAATTCGATCGAGAACATCCAGGAAGGGCTGCGCCGCTTCGAGACGTTCGTCCAGAGCCACGCCCGCGCCGCGCGCTGAGCCATGAATCGGCTTCCGAAGCGGGTCCTGATCACGTTGGGGGGGAACGCGATTCTCCCCTCGCGCGGCACGGGCACGTTCGAGGAGCAGTGCGCCATCACGCGCCTGACGATGCAGCCGATCGGGGAGATGGTGGCGGCCGGCGTCGAGGTGGTGCTGAGCCACGGCAACGGGCCGATCGTCGGCAACATCCTGATCCGGAACGAGGCGGTGCGGGATCAGATCCCGCCGATGCCGCTCGACGTCTGCGGCGCCGATTCGCAGGGTGGGATCGGCTACATGATGCAGCAGTCGCTCCAGAACGAGCTGCGCCGCCAGTCGCTCGACCGGACGGTCGTGACGGTGGTGACGCAGATCGTCGTGGACGAACGCGATCCCGCGTTTCGCCGGCCGACGAAGCCGATCGGCCCCTTCTACACGGAGGAGCGCGCGAGGCTCCTGGCGAAGGAGAAGGGGTGGACGATCGTGGAGGACGCGGGACGGGGCTACCGCCGCGTCGTCCCTTCGCCTCAGCCGCTCGAGGTGGTGGAGATCGCGGCCATTCGCGCCCTGGTCGAGGACGGCGTGATCGTCATCGCCGGCGGCGGAGGCGGGATCCCGGTCTCGCGGCAGTGGGACGGAGCGCTTCACGGCGTCGAGGCGGTGATCGACAAGGACCTCGCCTCGAGCCTCCTGGCGCGGCTTCTCGGCTGCGACACGCTGGTCATCATCACCGGCGTCGACCGCGTGTCGGTCCACTTCAAGAAGCCGGAGCAGCGCGACCTCGACATCACGACGGTCGAGGAACTGGAGCGCTACCAGAAGGAAGGGCACTTCCCGGCCGGCAACATGGGCCCGAAGGTGCAGGCCGCCATCGAGTTCATCCGTGGCGGAGGGAAGGAAGTGATCATCACGTCGCCCGAGAAGGCTCGGGAGGCGATCGAGGGAACGGCGGGCACGCGCGTGCGCCGCGGCTGACGCGGTGGGCGCGAAGGGGAGGACGATGGGCGACAAGGACGTCGGACTGAAGATCGGGGGGCTGACGCTCGCCGAGGGCGGGCGCTGGGCGGTGAAGGAGTTCGACCTCGCGGTTCCCGCCGGCGCCGTGCACGTTGTCCTGGGCGAGCGCGACACCGGGAAGAGCGCGCTGCTCCAGTCGATCGCCGGATTTCGCGTGGAAGAGAAGGGAACGATCCGTTTCCCCGGCGCCGAGGGCGAGGGGCGAGAGGGCGCCGCCGCGCGCCGCCGCGGCTCGGCGTTCCTTCCGCGCGAAATTCCGCCGAGCGCGCTGCGCGTCGCGGAACGCCTGACGCTCCACCAGGCCCCGCGCTGGCTCGGGATCGGCATCGACAAGCGTCGCGCGAAGGAGCAGGCGCGCGAACGGGCCGCGGCGCTCGGGCTGGAACCGCTGCTCGACGTCCCGCTCGAGGCGCTCCGCCCGCTGGAGCGGCGTCTGGTCGAGCTGGCCGCCGCGCTCGCCGAATCGCCCGGCATCCTCCTTCTCGACGAACCGACCGGCGATCTGGGACCGCACGAGGCGCGCCAGTTCCTGGCGGCGCTTCGCAGCGCGGCCGAGCGTGCCCAGATCCCCGCCATCGTCACGACCACCTGGCCGCGCGACGCCTATCCCGAGGCGCGCGGCGTCACCATTCTCTGGCGCGGCGCGGCGCCCGTCACGGTCTCCACCACGGAGGTGACCGAGATCGCGCTGGTGGAGCGCTGGACCGGCGGCATCGGAATCAAGCGGACCCCCTCCGGCGCGCACACCGCGGGCGACATGCTCCTTCGCGCCGAGGGCCTCGTGCTCCAGGGGCGCGGGCGCGAGACCTCGCTGGCCGGGGTCGACTTCGAGGTGAACGCCCGCGAGGTGCTCGCGATCTGCGGGGCCCCCGCCGACGGGCTCAATCTCCTGCACGACATCCTGCTCGGCAGCCGAACCCCCACTCGCGGCACGATGCATTTCCTGGGCAAGGACATCGCGCGCGCACCGCGCAGGCTCCGCGTCGATTCGGGGATGACGTTCGTCAACCCGCCGCACGCGCGCGATCAGTCGATTCTGGATTTCAACGTCGACGAGAATCTGGCCCTGGGGCAGATGCAGGGGCCGCCGTTCGCGCGGGGCGGATTCCTCCGTCACGATTCTATCCGCGGCAACGCGGTCCGCGCGCTCCTCGACTTCGACATCCCGGAGACCGAGCCCGACACGCGCTTCGGCGACCTGAACCTCGGCATGCGCCAGAGGCTCATCGTGGCGCGCGAGGTGATTCACAATCCTCGGCTTCTCGTGATCCGCTCCCCGGGACAGGGTCTTTCGCTCGAGGCGCAGGAATACGTGCGGCGGACGCTCATTCTCCAGTGCGAGCGCGGGACGGCGCTCCTCTGGCTCACCGAGGAGCCCGAGGAGGCGATGCGCGTCGCCGACCGTCTGGCGGTCCTGACGGCCGGAAAACTCGTCTGGATTCCGGTCACGGAGACGATGACGCGCGAGATGATCATCGAGGAGATGTCGGGGGCGGCGGCGTGATCCTTCCGGGGCGGTGCCGCGGCGGCAAGCTTCAGTTGCTCGGAAACGCCCTCGTCGTCCTGGCGCTCTTCGCCGGGACGCAGGCGCTGGCGCTGGGGAGCGTCGACCTCAATCCCGCCGCGTGGGCGGCGCCCTGGACCGGGGACGTCGTGCTCGTTTCGGCGGGGCTCCTGTTCCTGGGCCTCGCGTTTCTCTTTCCGCTTCACGGCGGACTCCTGAATCTCGGAATCCACGCGCAGTTCCTGGTCGGCTATTCCGTCGGCGCCTCCATCGTGCGCGGCGGCATCGTCGACCCGGCGGCGCAGGCGTGGCTGGCGCTGGCGGCCGGCGTGCTCGCCGGAGGCGGGACGGGGCTCGTCATGGCGTGGCTCAAGCAGAAGTTCGCGATCCACGAGGTGCTGAGCGGACTTCTTCTGAGCGCCGCGTTCATGCCGCTGGGGAGGGCGCTCGCCGTCGACCGGGTGACGCCTCCGGCGCTGACCATCGAGCTCGGCGCCTTCGCGACGCCGCTGCGGTTCGCGCCCGGCCTCTCGCTCCCGCCGTCGTTCGTGCTGACGTGGGGAATTCTCCTCCTCTCCGCCGCGCTCGTGATCGGACTCCTCTTCTCCCACGCGTTGCGAAACGCGGTCGCGGGTTTCGCGGTGCGCGCCACGGGGGCGAACCCCCTAGCGGCGGTGGCGACCGGCGTGGAGGTGGAGCGCGTGCAGCTCGCCCTCCTCGGCCTGGGCGGTGCGTGCGCGGGTCTCACCGGCGCGCTCCAGGTCTGGACGCAGCCGGCGGTGATGCTCGAGCGCTGGCCCTTCCCGCTCGGATTCGCCGGCATGGCGGTCGCCTTTCTCGGGCTCGGCTCGGTGCGGGGCGCCCTCGTGGCCGCGCTGGTGCTGGCCGCGTGGCTCAACACGCCGGGCGCGGCGGCGGTGCTCCAGCATCCAGGGTGGGGCGCCGCGATCACGCTGGTGCTACTCTCCCCCGCGCTCTGGGTTCTTCCGCGGCTACAGCCGGAGCAGGGAGCGCCGCGATCGATCTGGCGCACGAGGCACCGCGAAGCGATCTGATCCCGTTCCGATCCCGTTCTGAATCCGTGGCCGTCTTGCGCTCCCCGCGCGCCTCCTCCTCTCCCGTCCCCGCACACCCAACCGAATCGCCCCGACGCAACCCTTTGCTGGGAGGAGGTCGCCATGGTTCGCACATGGGGAGTCGTCTTGTGGGTCTTGGTGTTGGCGGTGGCGCTGGCGGTCGCGATGCGGTTCGCGCCGCCGGTGCGCGCGCAGGGAACGGGGGGGCTCGTGCTGAACGAGCTCCTGGCCGGGCCGGCGCGCGACTGGGACGGCGACGGCGTGTTCGACGCGCGGAAGGACGAGTGGGTGGAGATCAAGAACGACGGCGCCGCGCCCGTCGATCTGGCGGCGTACCGAGTGGCGGATGCCGACTCGACGAT
Organism: Candidatus Eiseniibacteriota bacterium; assembly: GCA_038060295.1. Taxonomy (GTDB): domain Bacteria; phylum Eisenbacteria; class RBG-16-71-46; order SZUA-252; family SZUA-252; genus SZUA-252. Next base: position 16,866 of record JBBTHR010000031.1, on the reverse strand, counting down.
CCGGTACGCCTATTCCGGGATCCTCGCGCCGGGGAGCGTGCTGCTCGTCACCGGCACGATGGCGCTCGACTGGCAGCGAGCCGTGGGAAGGACGGCGTCGGGGCTGAGCCTCAACAACTCGGGCGACACGGTCCGTCTCTTCCGGATCGACGGCGCCGACACGGTCGCGGTCGACGTGAAGAGCTATAACTCGATCGAGGGGGCGTCGGACCGGTCGGCGGGGAGATTCGGCGCGGGCTGGGCGCTCTTCGACGCGCTGAACGCGTACGCCGGCAGTGGCGAGCCGAAGGGGACCGGCTGCCCGCCGACGCCGGGGGCGGAGAACGGCTGCACCACCAAAGTGAGCAGCACGACGTGGGGGTGGATCAAGGCGAACTATCGGTAGGGCTCGTGTTCTATGGCGTGGAGCGAGGGGTGGGTTCGACGTCGGAACCCCCCTTCGCGTTCCTACGCCGGTTCACCGGGCGGTCAAGGTAAAGGACTGGCTCGCTCCCGATCCAAGCGTTCACGATCGACCGATCTACGTGTTCACGATGACCGAAATGCGCACCCGATTCACCATGGTGAATCCGGCGTGCCGCACGGAGTTTTGGTTCCTAGCGCACGGTCTCCCGTGCCTCGAGCCGCCACCCTCCCTCCCGCCTAGGTTGGATCCCCAGTCGCGTCGCCTTCTCGATGAGCACCGCACTCTCGGCATCACCAGGTACGAGGTCTCCTAGCCGTCGCGCGTACCAAGCGGCTTGAGCCAACGATCCTTCTTTGGATAGCTGGCGCATGATCCACCGAATACCCGCGGGGTCGGCCGCCGAGAGCCCAAAGGCTTCGAACGCTGCCAGGTCCAGCGATTCGCTCGGACTTGCATCGGAGAGCAGGCGAAGCACGAGCGCCCGAGCGAAATCCTCGGGAAACAAGGCCGCCGCCCCGAGGATCGATTCGGCTTCGGAACGGCGGCCGACCGCCAGGAGCATGCTCCCCATAAGCCGTCGGTTGTAATCGATCAGCTCCCCGCTCTCCATCCGGCTGAGCCCCTCCAGGATCCGGACGCCGCGATCGGCGTCGCCGGCGGCCGCCACGGCTCGTGCATAGCTGACGATCGGGGGGTCGATCTCGGAGAGTCCCGGCGGGGTCCGCATCGTGGTGCGAATTCCCTGTGTGTCTGGGTCGATCGCGATCAGGTCGAGATCGTTCGTGACGCGAACGAGGTACTCAGCCGACGCGCCCGGACGACGCTTCATGGTGACGACGGTGCGCAGCGTCGGGTCTTGGTACCACAAGCTCAGCGCCTGCCCATCGATCAATGCGCTCCGGATTCCCCGGCTCCCTCTGGTGACGATCGAGGTGACGACTTGGCTCCCCTTCGGGAACGTCGGAAATAGTCTCTGGAAGTTCGCACGCACTTCCTGCACGGCCTCGGCCGACTCGACCATGACGGGCTCGCTCAAGATCCACTCACGCTCGGCGCGAACTCCACGGGACCAGGCCCCGAACAGCAGGAACATCGAGAGTGCGATGAGCGCGATGAGCCTGTGCCGTCTTGCGAGTGCCGGGCCGAGAAACATGGCGGCCCCCAGCGCTGGGAGGCACGCGAAGTAGGGTGACCAATGCCGGACGAGCAGGGTGGGCATTAGGAGACTCGGAAGCATGAACGAGGCGCTGATCCACCCGACGCGTCCGAGCGGAATGGAGCCGGCGGGACCGGGGGCCTTGCGACGCTGATCAACGATAAGCAGCCCCACAACCAGGATCGCGAGTGCGCTGAACGCCCACGGGGCGCGCGCCTCCCACCAGGATGCGACGAACCCCGGAGGGGGGAGGTTGACGAGAGTTAGGAGATAGCGCAGGAGATACCGTCCCCAGCGCTCGGAGTGCTCCAGCCCGACGTACCCGGTCGAGTCGCTCTTGAACCCACTCACGGCCAGCTGCTGAATTCCTGGATGGATGAGAACCCAGAGCAAGGCGACCGCGGCGTACCCCAGGAGCTGGAAGCGCTGGCGTACGGCGGTCCGACCCACGAGCCTGTCCCAGAACATGAGTACGGGGAATGCGGCAATGGCGGTCTCCTTGCTCAAGAGCCCCGCGGTGGCACAGAGAAGCGCCGCGACGTTCCTGCCCTGATGTCGGAAAAGAAATGCTGCCATCACGAACAGGATCGCGAGGAGGTCCTGACTGCAACTGACCCAGGCGACTAGACCGGGGACCTGGCCGTAGCTCGCGAAGATCAACGCCGCGAACAGGCCCGCCCTGTGGCCGGACAGGCGCGAGACGAGGGCCTTTAGGAGGACGACTATCCCGCAGAGTGCGGTGAGATTCAGGAAGTGGCCGAGCACTCCGCTCGCGGGATCCAAGAACCGAAGGAGCTTGAAGTAGATCCCGAGGGGGATCGGCCGATAGAACTCGGCGTGCGGGTCGGGGACGAGATTCGCCAAGACGTCTCCGGTTCCCTTGAACGTCAGGAAGTAGAAGTCATCCCAAAAGTACCCCAGACCGAGGGAGGGAACGTTGAGCACGACGACTACGAGAATCGGGAGGAGCACTGGCCAGCGGTCTCGCAACTGTGGCTTTGAATCCTGAGGGGTGCCCGTCCCCCGGTGTCGCCTACGGTCCCTAGGCATGGCGCGCAGTATAACCCTCCCACCTCCCCCACTTCACGCACCCGCCGACGCCGGGGCGGAGAACGGCTGCACCACCAAGGTGAGCAGCACGACGTGGGGGCGGATCAAGGCGGACTACCGGTAACCATGTGGACCCGCTGAGCGCCTCGGACTCGCGGCGTCCGGGGCGCCGGCGGGAAGAAATCAGCGGTGGGGGGCTTGCATCCTCGGGGAGCCCGGATATTGTCTACAGAAGTCCCCCCTGTCCCGCATTCCTTCCCCCCCGCATTCCCCGATGTCCCCCCATTCCTGTGAATCATCCACCGTGCCTCGCGGTAATTCCCAGGAAAGGAGCATCCCGACCCATGCCGAGCCATCTGCTTTCACGAAGCAGCGGGTTCCTTCGCTACACCCCCGGTCGCCTCGGATTCGTCCCCTGGCTAACCCTCCTTTTCATCGCCACATCCCCGGGGATCGCCCGCGCGCAGACGGGGACGATCGCCGGCAAGGTCGTCGAGAAGAACGGCGACCCGATCCAAGGCGCCAGCGTGTTCGTCCTGGGTGTGCAGACAGGGACAATGACGGATGCGTCCGGACGCTTCCTAATTCCTCGCCTCGCCGTTGGCACCTACACGATCCGCGTGGCCATCACGGGGCATCAATCGAATGATCAAGTGGTGCATGTCGACGCGAACCGGACCGTCGTGGCTGACTTCGCGCTGGAGCAAAAGGTCGCGAAGATGCCGTTGATCCGGGTCCGAGCCAGGAAGCAGATGGCTATCGACACCGTAACCACGCAAACGAGGCATTACGTGCCGATCGAAACGGCTCGAGCTCTCCCCGTCGACGACCTGAAAGGCATCATCGAACTCAAAGCGGGGGTGACCAACCAGGGTGGCGAACTCCACTTTCACGGCGGTCGCGGCGACGAGGTGCTTACCATTGTGAACGGCATCCCAAGCCGAGATGCCCTTACTTCCGAGGGGGTCGACCTGGGCCTCCTCGCCGTCAGCGAGACGGAGATGGTGCTGGGTGGGATGGACGCACAGTACGGAAACGCGCTTTCGGGGATCATTTCGTACACGACGCGCGAGGGGGATGATGACTTCTCCGGCGAGATTCGCTACTTCACCGACCGCTACGGGGAAGCGGACAAGGCGTTCAACAACTACGAGCGCTTGAGCCTCGGCGTCGGCGGGCCGTTCGTCTTTCCGAACACGAAGTACTTCGTCGCCCTCGAAGGGACCTTTTCCGACACGTACCTCAAGAGCACCGCGGGCAGGAAGGAACACCGGCTTCTCGACTTCGTCCGGCTCGGAAATCGCCAGTCGAATCAGACGAACGTCTCGTCGAAGGTCACCTTCAACGTCACGCCCGATGCGAAACTGAATGCCGAGGTGATTCTCAACCGCTCCTCGCGCGGCCGCTTCCACAATCGGTGGAACCGCGAGGGCTTCGTCCAGATGGTCTATGACAGCACATCGCCGACCGACGGCTCGATCGCCAGCCGCTACGGCACCTGGGCCTACTACCCGCTCGACGCGACCTTTCTACCGAGCAACACCGCGGACCACCTCCCGATCACGGAGGAGGCGTACTCGCAGTTCGCGCTCACCTGGCGGCGGACCGTCTCGCCGGGGACCCTCTACAACCTCCGCGTCTCACGGCAGCGCTGGAGTAGCGAGGAGGACGTCCTCGACCGCGAACTCTGGGAGTACCAGCAGCAACCGAACCAGTATTACGACCGGGCGAATCGCGTGGAGGGGCCGTACTACGTGACGAACGGGGACTATCCGACGTACGAGAAGAAGACAACGGTCACCCACACGCTGAACGGCGATCTTTCCAAGCACGTTGGGAAGCACAACCTGATGGCCGGCGGGGAGATCGACTACAACTCCCTGGAGTTCCTCCACACGGAGTTCCCGAACGTGCTCGACGTGAACGGGAACTACGGGGCGACTCGCGACGAGTTCCGCGTCTTCAATCCGGAGGGGTCGCTCTTCGTCCAGGATCGTTGGTCGTACGAGGGTATGGTGCTGAACGCAGGGATGCGTTACGACAATTTCACGGTGGGAAACCAAATCGCGTCCTCGGAGGTGAAGGACCCCGTGAAGACGCAGTGGAGCCCGCGCGTGGGATTCGCGTATCCGATTTCCGATCGCGACGTGATGAGCTTTCACTACGGGCGCCTCTTCCAGGTGCCCGATCACCTGAACGTCTATCAGGGGCGCAACATCTCGGCGCAGGCGAGGGGGAACCCCGACCTCGAACCGCAGACGACGATTGCCTATCAACTCGGCATGCAGCATCTCTTCAGCCGCGAGATCAAGGGGCAGTTCGGCGTCTACTTCAAGGACATCTACGGGCTCCTGACGACGGTGGATCAGCAGATCCCCGGGTTCGCGCTCACCGTGCCGACCTTCGTGAACCGGGACTACGCCTCTTCACGCGGCATCGAGTTCACCTTGATCAAGGAACGGAGCCATGGGTTCGCGGGGGAGCTGAACTATACGTACTCGAATTCGACCGGGACCGCGTCCGATCCGAACCGGGCGCTCCCGACACAGGGGAACGTGCGCGACCAATTCAAGCCGACGTCGGAGCAGCCGCTCAATTGGGACCAGCGGCATTCCTTCTCGGCGACGCTCCGGCTCGGGAACGAGAAGAACTGGGCCGCGTCGTTCATCTATCAATTCGGCACCGGATTTCCCTACACGAGGCAGGAGCGCCAGCAGCGACGTCAGGATCCGTCGCTGACGAACGCCTCGCGGCTTCCGGCCACGTCGACACTTTCGGCCCAGGCCGAGCGCTTCTTCCGGGTTTGGGGCGAGGAACTCACATTCTACGTGCAGGGATCGAACCTGCTCGACGCCAAGAACATCGTGACCCTTCAGCCCGATCTCTGGCCGCAGAACCAGGTCGACGCGCAGTCCTATCGGGTCCACTACACCGAGACCGGGCGCGCGGGCGGCGCGTTCCTGGTGCCGGATCAGAACGGGGACGGTATGGAGGATTGGTACGCGGTGAACGACCCGCGCGTCTTCCAGCAGGGACGCGTGATTCGCGTCGGACTGGGCGTGCAGTTCTGACGGGCGTCCGGCCGAGATATTCGCGGAGGGGTTCAGGGCCCCGCGACGAAGTAGTAGTTGAGGCTTCGATCGTACTGTTCGATGAATTCGTCTCGCGAAAGCGGCCCGCGCTCCGCGAGCCATTGTCCCAAGAGGAAGATCCGCGACCCGATCCGATCGGTCAGCAAATCGAAAATCTGGGATGGGCTGACCCCGTAGGAGTCGGCTCCGCCGTGTCCGCATTCGAATACGATCACCGGCCTCGATCGTCGCAACGTCTCCACCCCTCCCTGGAACACGTCGAATTCGCCTCCCTCGACATCGATTTTGACGAAACGAATCGGAGTCTCAGGAGGCACGACGCTATCCAGCGCCCTCGTCGGGATCGATCGCTCCAGTACGGGAGCATCCGATGACAGATCGATTCGGCGCCGCAGGCCGCTCAAGGCCGGGTACCGAACGACTTCGTAGAACGGCTTGACGCCCGATTCGGCGCCCACCGCGAACGGAAATACTTGGACCCGGGGAAATCTCCGCGCCAACGCGTCGTAATGATGGGGTAGCGGTTCGAAGGCAAGATGCCGACCCAGAGGAGCGAATCGGATCATGTGACGCAGCATCCCGCCCTCGAAAGCCCCGATGTCGATCGCGACCGAGTCGGGCCGGAGTACGCGGCGCATCACCTCGATCGTCTGATAGTCGTAGAGGCTGTTCTTCGCTCCCGTGAGCAGGTGGTGAGCGTGTCGAACGGTTCCCTCCCAGCGACTACCGACTACCATTCGTTTCAGGAGGGCTTTCAATCCGATCTCTCCTTCCCGCTCCTACGTCTTCGCGCGCTCCAGCAGCTGTTCGGCGAGATCGGTGAGCTCCGACGTCCCGCCGATGTTCTCGATCCATCGCTTGGGAAGCGCGGCGGCTCCGTGGAACGCTCCCAACATGGCGCCCGCCACGGCGCCGTTCGTGTCGGTGTCGCCGCCGGCGTTCACGATCGCGATCAAGGTCGCTTCGGCGGGTCCCTCCTGCTCCAGCGCCCAGAGCCCGGCCTGCATTGCCTTCAGCGTGTAGCCCATCGTGTTGTCGTGGTCGAGGACCAGCGCGTCGAGGATGACGCCGGCGGAGGCCCGCACGGCGTTTCCGACCGCCGCCGGCGCGCCCGCCTCGTCCACGGCGTCCGCCAGGTCGGCCGGATCGATGCGGTGCCCCTCGAGCGCTGCGGCGATCGCGATGTTGACCGCCACCGAGGACCAGCCGCAGCGCGGGTCGTGGTGCGTCACCAGGGCGCTCCGGTTCGTCTCCTCCACGAGCCGCTCGGGATCGCGGCGCCAGCGGAGCGCGGCGGGGGCGCAGCGCATCACGGCGCCGTTCCCGGCCGCGTTCCGCCCCGTTTCCTCCCAGACGACCCTTGCCGCATCGTGCGCCGAGGCGCCCCTCTCGATCGCGTCGAGGACGCGCAGCGTGAGATGCCCGATGCCGCGTCCGTTCGCCCGCCGCCAGGCGAGGAGACGGACGGAGAGGTCCTCCACGTCGAGCCGATCGTTTTCCAAGATCGACTCGGCCAGGATCACGGTCTGCGCGAGGTCGTCGTCCCAGGGAAGCCGCTGCTCCTCGCGCGGGATGTCCCTCACGCCCTCCGGGTGGTGCCGCGCGATCAGGGTGCGCGGGTAACCCTCCACCGGGAGTCCCAGCACGTTTCCCGCGGCGAGGCCGAGAAGGGCCCCGCGATAGCGCTCGGCCAACGTCTCCGCGGACGGGGAAGCGGCGGATCGTTCCAGGATGTCGAGAAGTCGTTTCATGGTCTGCAATGGGCCTCCGTGGTCGCCGCCTTCATCAACGCTGGGAATCGTGGGCCCTCGCCGATGGGAGGGAGCACCTCGCCGGGTGGTGAAGCATGCCGCAGGGTAGCATCCCGCGCGTGGAGGAACCACCCCGCGTGCTAGGATTCGGCGACATGGTCGGCGCGCGCGTCCGGGAACTCCGCCTCTTCGCCCTCTTCTTCCTCGCGGGCCTCCTCGCGCTCGTGGGTTTGCTCATCGTGCTGGTCGCGTTGCGCGGCGCCTCTCCATCCGAGATCGTGGAGCGACTGCCGCGCTTCGTTCGGTGGATCTTGCGAAATCCGCTCAGCTACTTCCTCGCCGCGGTCCCGTATCTCCTCTCCATCGTCGGGCGCTCGCTCCGGCGCGCCCACCGCCGCGGCGGCGCTCGAGCGCTGGCCGCCGCCTTCGCCACGCGAGTCGCCCTCCCCACGGCGGCGATCGCGGCGCTCGGGCTTGGCTATCGCGCCTACCGTCACGAGGCGCCGGTTCCCTGGAGCCACGACGCCGAGGCGAGGAACGAGTCGGGCCGCGCCCAGAACCTCTTCGCCCGGGACGGCAAGATGCGCGGGATGAATCTTGTGGCGGGCCGGCGCCTGGGGGAGGCGGCGCTCCTGCCCCTCCTGCGCGACAATGTGGAGTGGATCTCGATCACGCCGTTCGGCTGGCAGGAGCGGCTGGCGGGGACGGTCATCGAGACGAACGGCGAGGCGGGGTACTGGAGCGAGAGCGACTCGGGCATCGTGGAACTGACGCGCCTGGCGCACGCGCGCGGCATGCGGGTCGCGCTGAAGTTGCACCTCTGGGTCACCGATGGCGGACACGGCGGCGGCGGGAAACTGGCGGAGATCGATCCCGGGAGCCCCGACGGGTGGCGGGCGTGGTTCGCTTCGTATCGCTCGTTCCTCCTTCGCTACGCCGCGCTGGCGGAGAGCGCGGACGTCGATCTCCTCATGATCGGCGCGGAGCTGACCCGCGCCACGACCAAACACCCCGGGGAGTGGCGCGCGCTCATCGCCGAGACGCGCCGCGCCTATCACGGACCGCTCACCTACGCCGCGAACTGGTACGAGGAGGCGGAGGGGATCGAGTTCTGGGATCTTCTCGACTTCATCGGGGTGCAGGCCTACTACCCGCTGGCCGAGCGGGCGGGGGCGGACCGTGCGGAGCTGGAGCGCGGCTGGGCGGCGCCGCTCGCCACGCTCGAGCGGCTCCACGCGCGATGGGGGAAGCAGGTGCTCTTCACCGAGGTCGGCTGGAAGAGTACCGCCGACGGCGCCGTCCGCCCCTGGGAGTGGCCGGAGGATTCGTCTCAGCTCTTGTCTCGCGTCTCGACGCGCGCCCAGGCCGACGCGTACGAGGCGTTCTTCCGCGCCGTCTGGCCCAGGCCGTGGTTCGCGGGCGCCTATTTCTGGAAATGGTACGGCCGCCACGAGCGGGCGGGCGGGACGGGCGATCCCGATTTCACGCCGCAGAACAAACCGGCGGAGGCAGTGCTGGCGCGGGGCTTCGCGGCGGCTGCGGAGGAGGCACGATGAGTTCCACGATCGATGCGCGCGTCGACTGCTCGACGTGCTGTTGCCGCAGCCCTGAGGCCGGAGCCCGCCCACCTACCGTAACTTGGTGCGGAAGGGGGGACTTGAACCCCCACGACCTTGCGGCCACTGGGCCCTGAACCCAGCGCGTCTGCCAATTCCGCCACTTCCGCACCCATTTTCTTCAGAAGCGCTTCAGAACCGACTACTATAGGTGTCCTCGCGTCCGGGTGTCAACGGCCGCGGCGGGGCGGCCGCACCGGACAAGCGTCGGTCGCGCAGCGATTTGCGCCGGGACCGGGGGTCGTTGCGCCGGGGAGCCCGCGCGTGGTACAACCCGACGTCGAACCGAACGGCACGTGGAGGCCCCCATGGCGCGTCATAGCGCGCCCCCCCAGGACAAGGATGCGGCCGAGCGAAAGGTCATCGCGACCAACCGCAAGGCACGCTTCGACTACACGGTGATCGAGACGTGCGAGGCGGGGATCGAACTTCGCGGGAGCGAGGTGAAATCGCTCCGTGCCGCGAAGGCGCAGCTGGTCGATGCCTATGCCACCATCGACGAGGGGCAGATCTACCTTCGCCAATTGCACATCAGCCCCTACGATCCCGCTTCCTACGACAATCACGAACCGATGCGAACGCGGCGACTTCTTCTCCACAAGGCGGAGATCCGGCGGCTCCGCACGAAACTCGAGGAAAAGGGGCTCACGATGGTTCCGCTCTCGCTCTACTTTCGCGACGGCAAGGTGAAGGTAGAGCTGGCGCTGGTTCGCGGCCGACGCGAATACGACAAGCGCGCGAAGATGGACGACCGCCGCGCGAGAAACGAGATCCGCAGCATCATGCGGGGAGAGCGGCTCGAGTGATGTCTCTCGGCGGGACGCGCGGCTCCGTCACGGTTCGGTTCGTTCGCTCCCTCGCCCTCGCGATCCTCCTGCTGGCGGCCGCGGCCGGCGCCGTCGTCCCCGCCATGGCGCAGCGAAACGCCGCGCTCGCGATCCGCGTCGTGCGGCCCGACCCCGCGCCGGTGGAGCGGATCCCGCTCACCGTCATCGACGACGTCCGCTACGTCTCGACGAACGATCTGGCCCGCGTCTTCGGCGCCACCAAGTACTGGCGGCCCGAGATCCAGAAACTTTCGCTCCGGATGGGCGAGCACACGCTGCGCTTCACGGTGGACGCTCCCGTCGTGCTGGTGGACGAGGGGGCGCGAAATCTCGCGGCGCCGGTGCGGTTGGTGAAGGGCGTCGTCTGCGCGCCCGAAGCGATCGTGGCGCTCCTCTTCGAATGGGGCGTCGTGCCCGACGCCACGTTCGACGAGGCGGAGCGCGTCATCCGTTTTCGCGTGGAGCCGCACGCGGTCCGCCAGGCGCAGCTCTACGCGCGAAATCGCGTCACCGAAGTCGTCGCCGCGCTCTCGAAGAGCCTCCCCGCCCGCATCCTCTACGCGACCCCGACCGAACTGCGCTTCCTGCTCGAGGGAGGCACGCTCGACAGCGCGCGCGTCTTCTCGGGAGGTGTCGTGGCGGACGGGTGGATGCGCGAGGTCGTCGGCGGCGTCGAGTGCCGCCTGGCCCTGACCGAGGCGGCCCGCGGGTGGGCGTTCAACGTTTCGGCAAACCGGCTGAAGCTGGCCGTGACCGACGACCAGAGCCTGGTGGACGCGGGACTCTTCAACGCGCTCGAGCCGATCCGGATGGGCGGCGCCGACCGCCGCGTGCGGACCATCGTGCTCGATCCGGGGCACGGCGGGACCGACGGCGGCGCCTCGCTCCCCGGCGGGCAGGTGGAGAAGGACGTCGCCCTCGACGTGGCGCGCGCGCTCCGGACCGCGCTCCAGAACCGCCTCGGCGTCCGCGTGATTCTCACGCGCGAGGGAGACCAGGACGTCCCGCCCTCGCGCCGCGCGGCGATCGCGAACGGCGCCGATGCCGATCTCTTCGTCAGCATCCATCTCGACAACGAAGGCGCCGTGCGGGGCGGCGGATTCCGCGTGCTGACGCTCCTCCCGGCCCCGTCGCCTAGCGAAGCGCCGGTCGCGCCGATCGCGATCGGCGGCGGCGACCGCGATGCCGAGCTGATGCCGTGGCGCGGCGCCCAGATGCCCTCGGCGGGCTCGAGCATGGCGCTCGGCCAGTCGGTCGCCGACGCGCTACGGCGCGTCTTCCCGGCCACGCCGACGGTGATCGTCACGGGGCGGCTCGGGATCCTGGAGCCGATCTTATGCCCGGCCATCGTGCTGGAATCGGCGCCGACCGCGCGGAGCGGACCGGAGTCGATGAGCCCGCGCTCCTACACGATCTTCGACTACACGCAGACAGTGGCTCGCGCGATCGAGGAATTCGTGCGCCGCTCGAACGCGTCATGATGACCGGCAAGGGGAAGTGGATCGCGGTCGTGGTGGGCCTCCTGGTGGCGACCGCGCTCTGGATCTACCTCGCGCGCGGCCCAGGCCGCCCGGGGCAGGCGTCGCCGGGGCGCTTCGTTCCGCTGGCGGCGGAGCTGGAGGGAATTCGCGGAGTCTCCCTTTACTACGGCGTCCCCGGCTCCGACAGTCTTGGCGTGGAGCACCGCGACGTCGTCGTGAAGGACCGTCCCGCCGACCAGGTGCGCGCGATTTACCGTGAACTCGTCGCCGGGCCGTCCGAGAATCACGTGGCGCTCTTCCCCGAGGGGACCGAGCTCGTGAACGCCTATCTCACGCCGCACGGCACGCTCTATCTCGACTGGAATCGGACGCTCGTGCAGGGATTCCGCGGTGGGAGCGGGCGCGAGCGGCTCTTGCTCGGGTCGATCGTGCGGACGGCGGCGGAAAACCTACCGGAGGTGGAACAGGTGGCGATCCTGGTGGATGGAAACCCGATCGAGACGATCGGCGGGCATTACGACGTGCTGGCGCCGCTGGCCGTCTCGGAGTGGCGATGAGCGTCGTCACGCCGCGCCCCGGTCGCCGCGGCACGCTCGGCGTCTTCGATTCGGGAATCGGCGGCCTCACCGTCGTGCGCCACCTGCGCCGGCTCCTTCCCGGCTGGCCGATCGTCTACTTCGGCGACACGGCCCGCGTTCCGTACGGCACCAAGTCGGACGCCACCGTGCGCCGCTTCGCGAGCGAGGCGGTCTCGTTCCTGAAGCAGTTCGAGGTGAGTCAGATCGTGGTCGCCTGCAACACCGTTTCGGCTGTGGCGATCCGCGCGCTCCAGAAGCACGATCCCCATCTCCCGATCGAAGGGGTGATCGAGGCAGGGGCCGAGGCGGCGGTGCGCGCCACGCGGAGTGGACGGATCGGCATCATCGGCACGCGCGCGACCGTGGCGAGCCGAGCTTACGAGCACGCCGTGGCCGCGGTCGCGAAGCGCGCGGGAACGAAGGCGCGCGTCTTCTCGCACGCCTGCCCGATCCTCGTGCCGTTGGCGGAGGAGGGGCTGGAGAACAGCGCCGCCGCGCGCGCCATGCTGAAGGTGTACCTGGCGCCGCTCCAGGCGAAGAAGATCGACACGCTGATCCTGGGCTGCACCCACTACCCGCCGTTTCGCCGCGCGCTCACGTCGGTCCTGGGACCGCGCGTGCGGCTCATCGATTCCGGCGAGGCGACGGCGCGGCGCTTGGCGCGCGCGCTCGGAGAGAGCGCCCGCGGCGGACGCGGATCGCTCCGCTGTTACGTGTCGGACATCCCTCGCCAATTCGAAGCGATCGGCGCGCGGTTCCTGGGCCACCGCATGGGGCGCGTGTGGCTCGTGCCGCAGGACGACCTTCCATGGTTCGAACGCCGCCCCGTGCGAGGGGGGCGGAAATGAGCGGCCGAAAGAGCGCCGGAGGGCGTGTGGACGGGCGCCGCGTGGACGAACTTCGCCCCGTGAAGATCACGCGCGGCTATTTGAAGAATGCCGAGGGCTCGGCGCTGATCGAGATGGGCGGCACGATCGTCCTCTGCGCGGCCACCGTGGAGGAGCGCGTTCCGCCCTGGCTCCGGAACAGCGGACGCGGCTGGGTCACGGCCGAGTACAGCATGCTCCCGCGCTCCTCGCACGACCGGATCACACGCGAGGTGACGCGCGGCCACGTGGGGGGGCGGACGCAGGAGATCCAGCGGCTCATCGGCCGCTCGCTCCGCGCGGTGACGAACCTCGAGGCGCTGGGCGAGCGGCAGATCCTCATCGACTGCGACGTGATCGAGGCCGACGGCGGCACGCGCACCGCGGCCATCACCGGATCTTTCATCGCCCTGGCCGACGCCATCCGCTGGCTCGCGAAGCGGACGGCGCTCCCCGGGCAGCCGCTTCGCGATTTCGTGGCCGCCGTGTCGGTCGGACTGGTGAACGGTGGCGCCTGCCTCGACCTCTGCTACACGGAGGATTCCAAGGCCGGTGTCGACATGAACCTGGTCATGACCGGCGACGGTCGCCTGGTGGAGATTCAGGGGACGGCCGAGGGCGAGGCCTTTACCGAGAAGGAACTCGCGGCGCTCCTCGACCTGGGGAAGGGCGGCATCAAGAAGCTGGTGGCGCTCCAGAAGCGCACGCTCGGCATCCGCGCGCTCCCCGCGTCGTGGACGTAATCGTCCTCGCCACGAAGAACCGCGGCAAGGCCCGCGAGATTCAGGCGATGCTCTCCGGTGTCGTCGCCCGCGTCGAGTCGCTGGCCGATCATTCCCACGTCGAACTCCGTTCTGAAGGCGCGCATTCCTACCGCGAGAACGCGCTGGAGAAGGCGCGCACGGTCTGGCGCGCCCTCGGCATCCCCGCGCTCGGCGACGATTCGGGTCTGGAGGTCGACGCGCTCGACGGCGCGCCCGGAGTGACGTCGGCGCGCTTCGCGGGACCGGACGCCGGCGACGAGGCGAACAACGCGCGGATACTGGCGGAGCTTCGAGGGCTCCCCCGGGCGCGGCGCGGCGCGCGATTCCGCTGCGTGCTGGCGCTGGTGGAGGGCGAGGGGCTGGAAGCGGTGGTGGAAGGCGTCTGTCCCGGAACGATCCTCGACGCGCCGCGCGGCAGCGAGGGATTCGGGTACGATCCGCTCTTTCTTCCCGAAGGCGAGTCGCGCACGTTCGCCGAACTGCCGCACGGCGTGAAGAATCGGATCAGCCACCGCGGCCGCGCGGTTCGCGCGCTTCGGGTGGTGTTGGAGACTCGGAAGGGCGCCGCGGCGCCGGAGGGTGAGCCGCGATGACCTCGGCGGGACGCGGTCGCTCGTTCGTTCGCCTCGCGATCGCCATCGCGCTCCTCCTCGCCCCCCTCGCGCTCTCAGGCTGCACGTACGGACCGCCCACCTGGCACCACCGAGTCATGAACGCCATGGCGCAGCCGCGGGAGCACCGCTTCGCGGTCGTCGTCCTCTCCACGCAGTCGCGCGCGCCGCGGGGCCTCACAGCCTTTCCCGATGGAGGAAAGGCCCTGATCCTCCGCGAGACCGCGAAGCTCTGGCTTTGCGACTCCGATCGGGGAACGGTGCGCCGGATGTCGCGCATCGAGCGCCCGAAGAGCGTGCGAAGCGGGTACTCGGGCTGGGTCGTCGGCTGGGATTCGGCGGGAGACTATCGTTCCATCTACCTCGACGTCCGCGGACATGCCGGCGAGACGAGCGACACGAAAGTGCTCCGATGGCTCCTGAAGGTGGAGGTCGGTCCCGACACGTCGCGCGCCATGGCGGTCTCGTTCATCCCTTCCACGGCAGCGCAACTTCCCGGCACGGGCCCGCTCCGGGGCGGCCGCGAGTTGCAGATCAGCGCGGGCGATACGATGCGCGTGCGGACCGACACGGAGCCGGAATGGCGTCCCCGATTCTACGTCGATCGGGAGAGCGGGAATGTCGTGCCGCTCGAGCGGCTAGCGCCGGTGCGATAGGAATGGGGTGGATGACGGGACTCGAACCCGCAGCCACTGGAGCCACAGTCCAGTGCTCTACCATTGAGCTACACCCACCACGCATGCCCGACAGGCTTCGCGCCTGGAGGGAATCGAACCCCCGACCTACGGCTTAGAAGGCCGTTGCTCTATCCAACTGAGCTACAGGCGCCCATACCGAACCGACTACCGATCTCTTCGTCTTCGTCTCATCGGGTGTCGGTCGCTTTCCGAGGGTCGAGGGACGCTGGCGATGGTCGGGGCGACAGGATTCGAACCTGCGACCCCCTGCGCCCAAGGCAGGTGCGCTACCGGGCTGCGCTACGCCCCGGCTCCGCCAGCGCCAAGTCCCGTACATTACCCCGCTTGCGGCGGCGCGTCAATTGCCCCAGGGGGGCGCCTCCTCCCGCCTTGACGGGGTCTGTTTCCGCGCCTATCGTCGCGGTGAAACCCCGACACAAACCCAAACGCAGCGGGGGTACATCGTGGCAGGCGTGAACAAGGTCATGCTCATCGGAAATCTCGGCAAGGATCCCGAAGTTCGTTCCACAACCAGCGGGCAGCGCGTGGCGAACTTCAGCCTCGCCACCTCGCGCTCGTGGACCGGGCAGGACGGTCAGCGCCAGGAAAAGACCGAATGGCACTCGATCGTGGTCTGGGGAAAACTGGCCGAGATCTGCGAGAAGTATCTGCAGAAAGGGAAGCAGGTCTACATCGAGGGACGGATCGAGACCCGCTCCTGGCAGGACAAGGAAGGGCAGACGAAGTACAAGACCGAGATCATCTGCGAGCAGATGACGATGCTCGGCCGCGCGGGCGGCGAGAAGAACGGCGGGGAAGACAAGAGCGTCGGCGAGAGCGGGTACGATGCCCCTCGCGGCAGCGCTCCCAAGGATGAATCGTACGAACCGGCGGGGAACGTGCCGGACGACGACCTTCCGTTCTGACGCGCGGAGCCGGCGAGTAGGCCGGCTCTGAAAGAAATGGGAAATGAAACCGGGCGCTCGATCACTCGGGCGCCCCGACTTCGTTTTGGAAACTCCGTTCCGCGGGTCACGCCCGCGCGGAGCCTTCTACTGAATGTAGCCGAGCGACCGGAGCCGCTCCCGCAGTTCCTCGTCCACGGGTGAGGCGATCGGCTGCTCGCCGCCCGGCTTTCGCACGGCGGTCTCGTAGCTCTTCAGTCGCGTATCGCGCGCGATCTTCTTCATCGTCGCCGAGGTGAGCGCCTCCTCGATGGGGCGACCGTCCATGTCCTGCGCCGGCGGAAGCCCGAAGAGGGTCAGGACGGTCGGCGTGATGTCGAGCACGGTGGCGCCGGTGATGCTCACGCCCTTCTTCACGTTCGGCCCCTTCAGGAAGACGATCCCGTCCAGCTTGTGCGCCATGACGCCCTTGCCGCCGCCCATGAAGCCGTGGTCGGAGCAGACGACGACATTCGTCTGGGGATCGGCCTCCTTCATGAAGCTGCCGATGAGGCGGTCGGTGAAGATGTAGTAGTTCGGGATGAGGCGCTTCATCCCCTCGTACTCGGCGTCCGTGAGAGGCGGGCTGAATTCGCCCGGAATGTCGATGTCCCAGTAGCGATGGCTGGCCGCGTCGACGCCGCGGAAGTAGACCGTCATGAACTCGGGCCGCTGCGTCTTGTAGAGGTGCATCGCCACGCGGTAGAAGGTCATGTCAGCCGCGTAGATCCACCGGAGGTCATGCACCAGCGCTTCCTGGCGCGGCGTGACCTTCGTGGTGTCGAAGGGGGCCACGAACTGGAAGAGCTCGGCCCATGAGACGCTCTGCGGCGTGCGGCGAACCGCCGCCACCAGTGAATCGAGTCCCTCGGGATAGGTCCGCTTGGCGTTCTTGGCCGGCCAGGAGCCGTTGTCGTACTGGACGTAGTCGCTGATCATGAAGCCGTTCACCGGCTGAGCCGGCCACGTCGGCCCCCATCCGACGCCCCCCCCCTTCTTGCCGAGCGAGCCGAGGCTTTCCCACATCGGTCGCGCGCGCCAGCGCTT
>JBBTHR010000030.1:0-11692 GCA_038060295.1 Candidatus Eiseniibacteriota bacterium | reverse complement strand
CGCCAGGAGCGCGGCGATCTTGGCGATCGGGAATCCGGTCGCCTTGCTGGCCAGCGCGGAGGAGCGCGAGACGCGGGGATTCATCTCGACCACCACGAGGCGGCCGTTCTCCGGATTCACGGCGAACTGGATGTTCGACCCGCCGGTCTCCACACCGACTTCCCGGATGATCGCCCGGGCGGCGTCCCGCATCGCCTGGTATTCGCGGTCGGTCAGCGTCTGCGCGGGGGCGACCGTCACCGAATCGCCCGTGTGAATTCCCATCGGATCGAAGTTCTCGATCGAGCAGATCACGACGAAGTTGTCCGCCCGGTCGCGCATGACCTCCAGCTCGTATTCCTTCCAGCCGATGACCGACTCCTCAATGAGCACTTCCTTGACCGGGGAGAGTTCCAGCCCGCGCGCCACGATCTCGTCGAACTCCTCGACGTTGTACGCGATGCCGCCGCCCGTGCCGCCGAGTGTGAAGGAGGGGCGCACCACGGCGGGGAGCGACGTCACGACGAGGACCTTGCGCGCCTCGTCCGCGGTCTTGGCGAAGCCGCTGCGCGGCACGTCGAGCCCGATCCGCGCCATCGCCTCCTTGAAGAGGCGCCGGTCCTCGCCGACCTCCACTGCCCGGCGACTTGCGCCGATGAGGCGAATTCCGAGGCGGTCGAGAACGCCGCGCGCGGAGAGTTCCACGGCGAGGTTCAGAGCCGTCTGCCCGCCGACGGTGGGAAGGAGGGCGTCGGGCCTCTCCCGCTCCAGCACCGCCTCCAGAACTTCGGGCGTGAGCGGTTCGATGTAGGTCCGGTCGGCGTACTCGGGGTCGGTCATGATCGTCGCCGGGTTGGAATTCACCAGCGAGACGCGAATCCCCTCGTTGCGGAGCGCCTTGACGGCTTGCGTGCCGGAATAGTCGAACTCGCAGGCCTGACCGATGACGATCGGGCCCGATCCGATGACGAGGACGGAGCGAATCGAGGGGTCGCGCGGCATGCTCTAGGCGTGGACCTCGGCCGCGGCCGAGCGTCCGCTCCGGCGGGCTTCCATGCATGCGACGAATTCGCCGAAGAGATAGTGGCTGTCGTGCGGCCCCGGACTTGCCTCCGGATGGTATTGCACCGCGAAGAGCGAGAGTTCCCGGTGGGCGAATCCCTCGACCGTGTCGTCGTTCAGATTCAGGTGGGTCAACTCGTACTCCGGTCGGTCGAAGAGGGACGGGTCGACGGCAAAGCCATGATTCTGCGCCGTGATCTCCACCTGACCGGTCCTGAGATTTCGAACCGGGTGGTTGGCGCCGCGATGCCCGAACTTCAGCTTGTACGTCCTCCCGCCGCAGGCGAGACCGAGGATCTGGTGCCCGAGGCAGATGCCGAAGAGCGGACGTGGATCGGGAGCCCGCATCAGTTCTCGGGCGGCGCGGACGGCGTAGCCGCACGCCTCCGGATCGCCGGGTCCGTTCGAGAGGAACACCCCGTCCGGATCCCGCGCCAGCACCTCGGCGGCCCCCGTGCCGCCCGGCACGACCGTGACGGCGCACCCCGCGCGGGTCAGCAGGCGGAGGATATTCCGCTTGATGCCGAAGTCGTAGGCGACCACCCGGAAGCGTGGCGCGGCCGATTCTGGCGCACCGTGCCCGCCATACGTGTAGGCGGCGGCGCACGTCACTTCCCTGGCCAGGTCGGCCCCGACCATGGAGCGCGAGCGCCTGGCGCGCTCGGCCAGGGCGGCGGGATCGGCCGCCTCGGTCGAGATGATCCCTCGCATGGCGCCCCGGGAGCGGAGGTGGCGGGTGAGGGCGCGGGTGTCGATCTCGGAGATCCCGACGACGCCCGCCTTCTCGAGGTAGTGATTCAGCTCACCGGAAGACCTCCAGGATGAGGCTCTCGTGGCGATTTCCCGCACGACGAAGCCGGCCACCTGCGGCCTGGCCGACTCGGCATCCTCCTCGTTAACCCCATAATTCCCAATGTGGGGATAGGTCATCGTGACGATCTGGCCGCGGTAGGAGGGGTCGGTCAGGACCTCCTGGTAACCGCAGAGGGCGGTATTGAAGACCACCTCCCCCGTCGTCTCCCCCCGACGCCCGAACCCGCGACCCACAAAAAAAGTGCCGTCCTCGAGGGCGAGGATGGCACGCGGATTCTCGGGCGTCGTCAACGGCGTCCCTCCGTGGGCTGTGAGTGGAATCTCGATCCCATCCGGTTTAGGCTAGTTGTGGGGTTACGTCAAGGTCTCTTCCACGTCAGCCCAGGAGGTAACCATGGGCCGGGTGTCCGACATCCTCCGTGCCAAGGGTTCCCAGATCTTCTCCGTACGAAGCGACGCCAGCGTCTACGAGGCAGTGAAGGAAATGGTGGGCCACAACGTCGGCTCACTCCTGGTGCTCGACGGCGACGAGGTGAAGGGAATCATCACCGAGCGGGACTATCTTCGCGAGATCGTCCTGCAGGGGCGGACGTCGAAGACGACCCTGGTGCGGGAGATCATGACCTCCGACATCGTCGTCGTGGAATCGAATCGTCCCATCGAGGAGTGCATGGCGATCATGTCCGAACGACGGATTCGCCATCTCCCCGTCGTCGACGACGGATCGCTGGTCGGGCTCGTCTCGATTGGAGATCTGGTGAAGCAGATCGCCGACGATCGCGAGGTCGAGATTCGCTACCTGACCGAGTACATCACCGGGAGGCGCCCGGCTTAGTCTCCGACCGCGCGAGATCGCGGGTCACAACGTAGGTTCCCTCCCCGTACTCACTTCCGAAACGGCGGCCGTGCCTTCAGCCCCGGGGCCCTCGACCGTCTCGATCCAGAAGGATGAGCCTCCGCGCTCCACGGCAGCATGGGAGGGCTGCGCCCAAATAGCGTCGAGGATGCGCGAGAGTTCCGGGTCGGCGCTCACATAAGCGTTCGGAAGGACGAAGCGAATACCAGCGCCTCCCCCGAGGAGGTAGGCCGCCAGGAGGTATTGCTCCGAGTACCAGCGTCGCTCCCAGCCGGGAGGATAGTCGTAAGGAAGGCAGATGTCGTGGACCTGGACAAGCACGCCCGGTGGAAGGCTCGGAAGAACTTCCAGGAAAAAGACGGTTACGTCGGAGTTCTCGAACACCCGGTGCGAGCCGTCGAAGAAGAGGATGTCGCCTGGGGCGACGGCCGCGGCCAGTTCTCCCGCGGCGAGATCCTCCAGACGCGTGGATCTGATGTCGTGGGCAAGCCCCTTCACGGATGCGCGGGGCGAGGGATCGAACGAGACGATTCGAGTCGAGAGTCCATGATCCCGAATCGCGCGGGCAGCGAAGCGAGTCGAATGACCGGAGCCGACTTCCACGTATCGGGCGGGCGCGCGGCGGGCGACGAGACCGTAGAGGACGGCTGCGTCGAGACCGGGCAGCCAGCCGTTGATCCAGTAGGGTTCCCCACTCTCGGGGCGTCCGTGGGGCGGAATCATCGCGAGTCGCTCCCGCTCGACGAGAACGTCGGCCAGCCTCTCGCGGTAGGAACTTCTCTCGCGCTCGAGCATTCGTAGGAGCGCGGCATGCGCCGGACGGCCGTGGCCCCATCGAGGGCGCGGTACGGGCGCGAAGTCGATCCAAATCGGCCGGTGGCCGTGACGGATCGCACGCAGGAGATCGAGTCCCGGAATCCGGATCAAGCGCGGCTTCGTGTCGAGGCGCCGCGCGCGGGGCACAACATGGCGTACGGGGGAAACTGCATGAATCGTCGTTCGTTGATCATCGTGACGCTCGCTTTCCTGGCGGCCGCGGTCGGGTCGTGGGCCGCGGCGAGGTCCGATCGCTCCCCGTCGCTCCTGAAGGTCTCCCCCGCTGCGGACTCAGCCGCCGTCGCGCCGAAAGTTCGAATCTACCAAGTCAAACGAAAGGCGTACATCATGGTGGAAAAGGTAGTCAAGCCGGAGACGGAGTGGAAGAAGGAACTCTCGCCGCTTCAATTTCATGTGACGCGGGAAGCGGGCACGGAGCGCGCCTTCACGGGGACCTACTGGAATCACCGCGGCAAGGGAACCTACCGGTGCGTCGGCTGCGGGACGGATCTCTTCCCCTCCGATACCAAGTTCGATTCGGGAACCGGCTGGCCCTCGTTCTGGAAGCCGATCGCGGCCGAGAACGTCTCAGGACGGCCGACTGGTTCTCTCCTCACAGGCACGGAGATCCGCTGCGGCCGGTGCGATGCGCATCTCGGACATGTATTCGGCGATGGTCCTCGGCCTACGGGGCTTCGCTACTGCATCAACTCGGCGGCCTTGAAGTTCGTGGCGCAGGAGTAGAGATCGGCTCTTGCGCGGGTAACCAGCGAAAGGGTGAGGCGAAGACCCTCCGGTCGCTGTGCATTGCCCGCTTCGCGGGCTGCAGGCTTCCTCCGGGTCTTCGCCTCACCCTTTCGCTGGTCGATCGTGGCGACAACATCCCCCACCCCTCCATCGTTCATCCCTTCACGCAGACTATCGGCTTCAGGCGGGCTACTCGCCAGCAGAGGCCGGCTTCTTCGGCGGCGGCTACCACGGCGGTGACGTCCTTGTAGGCGCCGGGGGCTTCCTCGGCTACGCCTCGCGGCGAGGGGCTACGAATCAAGATGCCCTCCTTCGCCAGGGAGTCGATTACGGCTCGGCCTTGCCAGCGCTTGAGGGCCTTGGTGCGGCTCATGGCGCGGCCGGCGCCGTGGCACGCGGAGGAGAAGGAGAGCGATTCGCTTTCGGTTCTTCCTACGAGGACGTAGGAGGATGTTCCCATGGTCCCGCCGATCAGGACCGGCTGACCGGTCACCTGGAACTCGGGGGGGAGTTCGGGGTGCCCGGGGCCGAAGGCGCGCGTCGCTCCCTTTCGGTGGACCCAGAGCTTCTTGTCGGTGTGGCCGATCCGGTGGGTTTCCACCTTGCAGGTGTTGTGGCTCACGTCGTAGAGGAGCGAGAGCCGCGCCTCGGGGAGAACCGTCTGGATGGCCTGCCGGGCGAGGTGGGTGACGATCTGGCGATTCGCGAGGGCGCAGTTGATCGCGGCCCGCATCGCGCCGAGATAGCGCTCCCCCAACTCGGAGAGGATCGGCGCGCAGGCGAGTTCCCGATCGGGGAGCGTGATTCCGTACGACGAGGCGCTCTTCACCATCTCCTTCAGGAAGTCGGTCCCGATCTGGTGCCCCAGTCCCCTCGATCCGCAGTGGACGCTGATCACGGCGTCACCCGCGCGAAGCCCGAACGACGCGGCGACCACGGGCTTGAAGATGTCGGAAACCTCTTGGACCTCGAGGTAGTGGTTCCCCGATCCGAGCGTCCCCATCTCGTCGCGCTGCCGGCGCTTCGCGAACTCGGATACCGCGGCGGGGTCGCCTCCGGCCATCTGGCCCTGCTCCTCGATCCGCGCGAGGTCCTCCTCGGTGCCCCACCCCCGGTCGACCGCCCAGCGCGCGCCGCGCGTGAGCATGGCGTCCATCTCCTGCGAGTTCAGGTGAATCGTGCCGGTGCTCCCGACGCCGGCCGGCACCGCCCGGAAGAGCGAGTCGGCGACCTCCTTCTGGAGTTCCCGAACCCGCGAGGCCGACACCCCGGTGCGGAGGAGTCGCACGCCGCAGGAGATGTCGAAGCCGACTCCGCCCGCGGAGACGACGCCACCCTGGCGCGGATCGAACGCCGCCACGCCGCCGATCGGGAAGCCGTAACCCCAGTGGGCGTCAGGCATGACGTAAGCCGCCTCCTCGATTCCCGGAAGCGCGGCCACGTTGGACGCCTGCTCGTAGACTTTGTCGTCCATGTCGCGGATGAGCGCTTCCGTGGCGTAGAGGATGGCCGGGACCCTCATCGGGCCCTGACGCTCGATCCGCCACGCGCATGGCGCGATCCGCGTGAAGCGATTCAGTTCCATCGTCGTCCGTTCCTTCGCGGTGTACGCGAGCCGATTCGTCCGCTCACACGTCCACGACGCACTGCGCGAGCCACCGGCCCGCCGGCTCCTCCGTGACACGGAGCATCGTGTAGGTGGCCCCCTTCACCTCCACCGCCGGCTGGTGCCGCGCGACGTCGACCGGCTCGCCCCACGCGGTCGCGCGGAGCCCGTCCTCGCCGATCGAGAGCTGAAACTTTCCGAAGAGAATCTTCCGCGTGGCCGTCTCGTAGACGAGCGCGTTCAGCCAGTCGACCAGCAGCGGCTCCAGATCGGCGCCGTCGCAGCGAATCGCGATCGATTCGCGCGCCTCGACGTCGGCGGGGTCGGTGATCACGGCCGTCAGCGCCAGCGCGGCCTGCTCGAACGCGGACGCCGGCGTCGGTCCGATGCCGCGCACGCCGATGTCGGCGCCATGCTCGAAATGCTCCCACCTCGCGGCGGGAAGCCCCGGATGGGACGGCGCTGGTCGTGGATTCACGGCTCCATCGAACCCCCAGAGGGGGGCGCCGTCAAGGGCATCCCCCTCCGCCTTTGGTAGCGCGTGCGTTCGGGGCGGATTGGCGCTATTTTCATGAGTAGAGGCAGTTCCGCGGCGTGCCGTCCCGCGCGGGAGCGCGGCGGCGACTCCGCGGCGGCCTCGAGAAGGGAGCAAGTCATGAAAGTCCTGATCGGGATCGACGACTCTCCGTTTTCGCGGGCTGCCATCGAGCACGTGAAGACACTGACCTGGCCGGCGGGGACCGAGTTCCACGTCATCTCCGCCTCCGCGCCGGTCTTCGTGGGACCCGGCGAAGCCGCCGCCCCCGGAGCCATCGCCGAGATCATCGAGCAGCAGGAGCGATTCCACCGCGACCTGGCGGACAAGGCCGCCGCGAGCCTGAAGGCCGCGGGATTCAAAGTCACCGCCAAGATGGTGCCGGCCGACCCCCGCGGCGCGCTCGTCGACGCCGCGAAGAACCTCCCCGCGGACCTGGTAGTAGTCGGATCGCACGGACGCTCCGGCCTGACGAAGCTGCTGCTGGGCAGCGTGGCAACGCACGTAGTAACGCACGCCCCCTGCAGCGTGCTAGTGGTGAAGCGCCCGGCGTAGCCGCGGCGCGATTCCCTTCGCGCATCGTCCAGCGCCCAGGGGAGGCGAAGACCCAGAGGAAGCCTGCGGCCCGCGAAGCGGGCAACGCACAGCGACCGGAGGGTCTTCGCCTCCCCTGGGCGCGGGTTGTTTGCGTAACGAGCAAGCGAGCCGCGAGCGATCCGTGGTGTCACCTCACCCCGAAGCAACCGGCCCGGGAGGCGTCGCGACGTTTCCGCGGCGCTCTTCCGGCGGCGGCAGCCGGCGAAACGCCGCGTAGAGCAGGATGTCGTAGACGATCTTGAGCGAGGCGCCCGCGATGATCGGCGCCCCGAGGGCTGTTCCCGCCATTGCCGCCCCTGCGAAGCCGGGCGCGAGCGCCCATCCCCCCAGGCGCACGAGCGACGTGATCCCCGACGCAATGGTCCGCTCGTGCGGCGCCACCATCGCCATGACGTACGACTGGCGCGTCGGCACGTCCATCTCCACCAGCCCCTCCCGGAGCAGGAAGAGCGCCGCCGCGATCGGAAAGGTCGGCGCGAAGGGAACGGTGAGGAGAAGGAGGCTGGAGGGGATGTGGGTGAAGACCATCGTGTTCACGAGCCCGATCCGCCGCGCGAGCCAGGCCGCGCCCACGTGCGACCCGGCGTTCAGCACGCGCGCCGCGAAGAAGAGAAGCCCGGTCACGCGCTCGTCCGCGCCGAAGCGCGCGTAGAAGAAGTAGGCGAGGAGCGCCGAGACGAGGAATCCTCCGCCGATACTGTCGAGCGCGAAGAGAGCCGAGATCCGCGCGAGGACGCGGCGCGATTCCGCCGAGAGCGCCGGACCTCGCGCCGCGGAAACTTCCACCGCGGGTGAGAGGCGCCGGTAGAGGAAGAATGTCGCCGCCAGGATCGCCGCGTAGAGTCCGACCGCCGCCCGAAGGGAGTCCCCCTCGGAGATCGGCGCGAAGGTCCGGAAGAGCACCGGCGCGCCGGCGAGGAGCGCCCCGAAGGCATGCCCTGCGTCTTGCACGACGTTGTAGGCCGCGAACGCCGCCGTCCGCCCCTGGTCGGTAGCGGTCGCCGGTAGAATCGCCTGGTCGAGAATCGAGGCGGCGCCGCGGTCACGCCCCATCCCATTCAGCATCCCCACGAAGGCGGCCGCGGCCACGATCGCCTCCCCGCTGGCGAGGGCGACGGCGGCGCCGCCCGCCGCGCCCAGGAGCGACAGCGCGAGGAGCGCGCGGCGGCGGCCGAACCGGTCGCCCGCCCACGTCACCAGAACGCCCGCCGCCGCGGCGCCGGCCAGGCCAGCCGAGACGACGACGCCGATCGCCCCGGGGGCGAAGCCCTGCTTGGCCAGGTGGATGCCGATGAGAACACCGATCATGCCGGTCGCGAGCGCGCGTCCAAAAGCGCCCACCAGGATGATCCGGCGATCGTTCAACAGGGAGACGTGCGTGGCGGCGCGCGCCGGAGCGTCAGGCATGGCGCCCCGCCCGCCTCGCTACGGCGCGAGGCGCGAGATGATGAGGTAGGTGAGCGCCGCGGTCGCGGCCGAGGCGGGAATGGTGAGGACCCACGCCCAGACGATACGGCCGGCGACGCCCCAGCGCACGGCCGAAAGGCGGCGGGTCGCGCCGACCCCGACGATGGCGCCGGTGATCGTGTGCGTCGTGGAAACCGGAATGCCGAGGTGCGTGGCGACGAAGAGACTGGTGGCGCCGGCGGTCTCGGCGCAGAAGCCGCCGAACGGTCGGAGATTCGTGATCCGCGATCCGAGCGTGTGGACGATGCGCCAGCCGCCCGACATGGTGCCGAGCCCGATCGCGAGTCCGCAGGAGACCATGACCCAGCCGGGCACGTAGAAGTGATCGATCCGCCCGTTGCTGTAGAGAAGGAGCGCGATGATCCCCATCGTCTTCTGGGCGTCGTTGCCGCCGTGCCCCAGCGAATAGAGCGCGGCCGAGACGAGCTGGAGTCTCCGGAAGAGCTTATCCACCTTGCCGGGGAGCGCTCTTCGGAACATCCAGGAGGCGGCGATGGTGTTCACCCAGGCGAGCCCGAGTCCGACCAGCGGCGCGATGACGATGAAGGCTGCCACCTTCATGAGGCCCGGGAGGATGACGGCGCCGAATCCGTTCCCCGCCACCGCGCCGCCGACCAGCCCCCCGATGAGCGCGTGCGAGGAAGAGGTGGGGAGTCCCAGATACCACGTAAGGAGATTCCAGAGGACCGCGCCGATCAGCGCCGCGAAGAGAACGTGGTTGCTCACCGCCTCGGTGACGATGATCCCCTTCCCCACCGTCTTCGCCACCGCCACGCCGAGGATGAAGACGGCGATGAAGTTGAAGAATCCGGCCCAGATGACGGCGAACCCGGGGGTGAGGACGCGCGTGGAGACGACGGTGGCGATGGAGTTCGCGGCGTCGTGGAATCCGTTCAGGAAATCGAAGACGAGGGCGAGACCGACGATGAGCCAGAGATAGAGGGTCGCGGAATCGCCGTGCACCAGCTCCCTCAGTTGTTCTTGACGACGATGCCTTCGAGGATGTTCGCCACGTCCTCGCAGTCGTCGGTCGTGGCCTCGAGACGGCCGTAGAGTTCCTTCCACTTGATCAACTCGCGGAAGTCAGCGGCGTCGTCGAAGAGTCGCGCGGTGCTCGCGCGGGAAATGTGATCGGCCTCGTTCTCGAGCTGATTGATCGTCACGCAGTACTCCTGCACCCGCTTGAAGTCCCGCAGATGCCGCACCGCGTCGTGGATCGCCACGCAGGCCTTCTCGATGATGGAGATCAGGTGGACCGTCTCGGGGGTGATCGCTTTGATCTGGAAGAGCGCGAACCGGCTCGACACTCCTTCGATGTTGTCGAGCACATCGTCGAGCGCGCTGGCGAGGGCGTGAATGTCCTCGCGGTCGAACGGAGTGATGAAGGTGCGGTTCAGGTTGTCGATCAGCGCGTGCGTGATGCTGTCGCCGCGGCTCTCGAGTTCCTTGATGTGCTGCGCCTTCGCCGCGACGTTTTCGTAGTTGTGCGCCATCTCCTGAAGCGCGCGCGCGGCTTCCAGGACGGTCGCGGCCTGTGTTTCGAAAAGGTCGAAGAACTTCGGCTCGACGGGCAGTAGGCGTATCAAGGCGGCGCAGTGTAGCGAGGTTGTTACGAAAGGTCCACTCCAGAGGATGCGGCGAGCCGGCTCGGTCGGCCTCGGAGGGCGGGACGCGCTGGAATAGCCACTTAGGGGTACGAGCGTGCCCTTGATTGGGGTCCCGTCAACCTGTCACGTCATTGCCTGTCATTCTGACAGGATCGGAATTCGCCAGATTCGTCAGCCCACAATTTTATGGACAGCCATCCAATCTACTCACAACGACTTACTGTCCACTTTGCGATATATTTCACGAGAGGCACGCAGATTGCTTGCAATATGGTCGATCAAGTGCCGTCGCTGGAGCCATTTAGGCCAGCAGCCCGGAGGGAGTAGCCCCGGGTAGATCGATGGGCACCTTGGCCGGGGCGCCGAAAAGACTGACGATCCAGCAGAGGAACCGGAGACCAATGACCCGTCGCCCACACAGAGTCTTGAGTCTAGCCGCCGCCACCTTCATCGCTGCCACGATCGCCCTCGCGGTTCCGGCCCGCCCGGCCGGCGCCCTTCCCGTAACGCCGGAACTCGTCCTCTACGGCTTCGCCGCCGATGCCACGTTCAAGGTGCCGCGCGCGGTCGCGCTCGACACGGCCCGCGGCGAAATCCTGGTCGGCAACACGGGCGGCCACTCGATCGAGGTCTTCTCGCTGAGCGGACGCCCCCTGGCCCGCTACGTCCACCGGGTGGAGCGGTCCGACGGCTCCTGGATCGACGGGAATCCCGTCGGGCTCGCCGTCGATTCGGCGGGACGGATCCTGGTGGTCGACGCGGCCGCGGGATACGTCGACGTGCTGGACGGACTCGGTCGCACCTACGCGCGCCTGCAGCCGCCGCCCCTCCCGGGGGCAGGCGGTCCGGGCGCGGTCACCGTGCTCAAGAGCGGCGAAATCCTCGTCGGAACGTCGGGCGAAACCGGCCGGATCCATCGTTTCACGCGCGAATACGCGCTGGACGGGTCGTGGGGCGAGGCCGGCCGGACGCCCGGTCACCTTCAGAACATCCGTGGGATCGCGGAGGAGCGGGACGGCAATATCGTCGTCCTCTGCCCCGAAACCGAGTTCGCGGTCCAGCGCTTCTCCCCCGCCGGCGCCTACCTCGGCGGCTTCTGCCGTCACGAGATGGGCCCGGGAAACGTCTCCTTCCCTTCGGGAATCACCGTCACCAGCGACGGCCGCCTCTACGTCACGGATGAACTGAGGCACCTCGTGCTGGTGCTCGATTCGACGGGGCAGCAAATCGACGCCATCACCGGCGGCGATTCCGGCCTCGGGCAATTTCTATATCCAAGCGCCCTCGCCAGCGACAGTCAGGGCCGGCTGGCCGTCGTCGAACGAGGGACCGCTCGTTTGCAGCTCCTGCGTCTGGCAGGGAAAGATCCGGAATGAAGCGCTGCACGGAGGTGGGACGGACCATCCGCAATACCACCTCTCACGAAACTCGGATGGAGGGAGGCTTTCTCATGAAACGCTTCGCGATCGTAGTGGCAGGTTGCCTGCTGGCGTTCGCGGCCACGGCCACCGCCGGTGACTATCACACCGGCGCGAGCCTTGTCTGTAGTGACTGCCATGTGGCGCACTACAGTCAGTCGCACAACTACGGCGGCTCGGCATTCCCGT
>JBBTHR010000029.1:0-1959 GCA_038060295.1 Candidatus Eiseniibacteriota bacterium | reverse complement strand
TCAGCGCGTAGTCGCCGATCGTCAGCGTCTCGCCGGTCTTGAGCGGCCGGTGCGCCTCCTTCTGGAACACGGAAGAACCGAGGACGCCGATGAAGATCATCACGACGCCGAGGTGGATGATGTAGCCGCCGTAGCGCCGCTTGTTCTTCGACATGAGATCCACGATCGCCATCGCGCCGCGAGCCGCCGTGACGTCCTTCCGCGCCTGGAGCCCGCGCGCGAACTCCATCACGACCGTCGTGATGACGAAGGCCGACCCGAACACGGTCACGATCGGATAGACGCCGCGAAGGCCGAGCGGGAGGCTGGCGAGGGTCGCCAGAATCCCCGCCACGGTCGGAAGGATGAAATTCCGCTGGAGGACCGACGTCGTCGCGCGCCGCCAGGACAGCACCGGCCCCGCGCCGGTCAGGAGCAGAAGCGCCAGGCCGATCGGGACGTTGACCCGGTTGAAGAAGGGAGCCGAGACCGAGATCTTCGAGCCGGTCACCGCCTCGCTCACCACGGGGAACGTGGTGCCGAGGAAGGTGGCGAAGGTGAGCGCCACGAAGAGAACGTTGTTGAAGAGGAACGAGCCCTCGCGCGAGACGATGGCGTCCATCCGGTTCTCCGACTCCAAGAGAGCCTTCCGGTAGATGATGAGCGCCGTTGCCAGCGTGCTCGACCCGATGATGAAGGACAGGAACCACGGCCCGATGCTCGACTCGGCGAAGGAGTGGACCGACGTGAGCACCCCCGAACGCGTCAGGAACGTCCCGAAAATCGAGAGCTCGAAGGTCAGCACGATCAGCGCCACGTTCCACGTCTTCAGCATTCCGCGGCGCTGCTCGATCATGACCGAGTGGAGGAACGCCGTGCCGACGAGCCACGGCATCAGCGAGGCGTTTTCCACCGGATCCCAACCCCAGTAGCCGCCCCAGCCGAGTTCGATGTACGCCCACCGCGCGCCGAGCAGCACCCCGAAGCCGAGGAACATCCAGGAGAAGAGCGTCCAGCGGCGTACCTCCTCGATCCAGCGCGTGCCGGTGCGGTTCATGAGCAGGACCGCGATCCCGAAGGCGAACGGAATGATGAACCCGACGTAGCCGATGTAAAGGATGGGCGGGTGGATCATCATGCCGGGATCTTGTAGTAGTGGGTTCAGCCCCTGCCCGTCGAGGGGCGGATTCGCCAGCATCCGAAACGGCGAGCAGACGAAGGCGAGAAGGAACGTGAAGAAGATGGCGACGGAGGCCACGACCATCGCGACCGCGTCGTAGAACGGATCGAGGCGCTTGCGATAGATCCAGAGGAACGAGCCGCCGTAGGACGACAGAATCAAAAGCCAGAGGAGGAGCGACCCCTCCTGCCCCGCCCAGAGCGAGCCGAAGGAGAAGAGCGGGGAGAGGTCGAGGCTCGTGTGCTCGGCCACGTAGCGATAGGTGAAGTCGCGCGCGACCAGGGCGCGGCCAAGGATGATCGTCGCCAGGACCGTCATGCCGCAGACGGCCCACAGAGCGTTTCGACCGCTCCGGAGGAGTCCGACCCGGCCGGTGCGAAGCCCCCATGCGATCGATCCGACCGAGAAGACCGCGCAGAGAAACGCGATCAGGAGCGACAGCCGGCCGATTTCACTCACGACTTGTCCTCCCCAAGGGCGTCGGACTCGTACTTCGACGGGCACTTGGTGACGAGCTTGGTGGCGTGGAGGGTTCGGTCGGCGTGTTCGAAGGTCCCCTCCACGACGACGTCCCGGCCGTCGGCGAAGGCGTCCGGCATGAGACCTTCGTAGACGATGTTGACCGCTTCCTTGCCGTCGGTCATTCGGAACCGGAGCCTCGGGGTCTTCTGGTCGTACTGGACGCTTCCGGCCGCGACGATGCCGTCCAGGCGGAAGCCGCCCGCCTTGGGGGCCTTCTCCATCTGGGCCAGCTCGGTGACGGTCATGTACTGCATGCCGGTCTGCTTGACCCCCGAGAG